>JANMNR010000320.1:0-30934 GCA_031368325.1 Pirellula sp. | reverse complement strand
TACATGCCATTTTATCCGGGGCCTGGCTTGGGAGGACATTGCATTCCGATCGATCCATTTTATTTAACCTGGAAAGCACGAGAGTATGGCCAGGCAACTCGTTTTATAGAACTTGCTGGCGAAATCAACACAAGCATGCCTCAACACGTTATCCGAAAAGTTGCCGAGGCTCTAAACATTCATCGCAAACCGCTTAACGGAAGCAAGATACTGCTTTTGGGTCTGGCGTACAAAGCAAACGTAGATGACGACCGTGAATCTCCAACCTACACCTTAATGGATTTGCTTAAATCAGCTGGGGCAGCAGTGGAATACTTCGATCCGTATGTTCCTGTAATTAAACTGACTCGCGAGCATCCGCATTGGGAGGGCAAAAAAAGCGTTGAGTGGAAGCGCAGCATCGTTGAGAGCTTTGATGCTGCATTGGTCGCCACTGCCCACTCAAATGTCAATTACACAGAATTGGTGCAGTGGTCACAACTGGTCATAGATACTCGCAACGCCACGCGCAAGCACTTGCCTAGCGACAAAATTGTGTTGGCTTAGATGTTTATTTGACTTTTGATTAGGATGATTCGGCAGTTCTGACTAGAGGTTTCCCGCAGCGTTAAGGGACAGTCGAGGTTGTTATAGATACGACCACTATTGACTTTGATCTGCTTTTGAAGATGCTGAAATACCCACAGACTTATCGACACTTGCAATTGACGATGTCAATCGACCATCGAAAGAGCACTGCAATTAGCTGGCGGATTTGGGTGACGAGACTTCCAATCGGATCGCAAAAATCATGGCAACCCTTCAAATATGCGATTGCCATGCCAAGCGACTTCATAATTAAGCAATCCAATTTATTCGTCCCTTCCCCCATTTGCGTTCGACCAATGACGGTGAGTTTTAAATGCGATTACTTGTAACTGGTGGAGCAGGATTTATAGGCAGTAATTTACTGCGGCTTCTCGTCGCTCGTGGGTTCGAGGTTCTGAATCTTGACGCATTGACCTATTCGGGGAATCTATTGTCGATTGCGGATTTGAGCGACTGCCCCAATTATAAATTCAAGCATGCCTCCGTTTGCGATGAACTTGCCGTTCAAGAATCATTCGAGCATTTCCGGCCAGACAGCGTCATTCATCTAGCGGCCGAGAGTCACGTAGATCGATCGATCGATCATCCAAGTGAATTCGTAAATACAAATGTTGTTGGAACCGTAAATCTACTCCAGTGTGCTTCGAAGTACTATAAGGGATTGAATCAAGTTACGGCCAACGCATTTCGATTTCTTCACGTATCCACGGACGAAGTTTACGGAAGTCTAGGCGATACGGGTTTCTTTAAAGAGGATACACGATACGATCCGCGTTCACCTTACTCAGCGAGTAAAGCGGCATCTGATCATTTTGTCCGAGCGTGGAATCATACCTATGGACTTCCGACGCTGATTACCAATTGCTCAAACAACTATGGTCCTTATCAATTTCCAGAAAAGCTGATTCCAGTCGTCATTCTCAAATGCTTGCGAAATGAGCCGATTCCAATTTACGGGAAAGGTGACAACATTCGAGATTGGCTTTTTGTGGAGGATCACTGCGAAGCGCTCTTGCAAGTCGTCTGCAACGGTACGCCAGGCGAAACGTACAATATCGGTGGTAACAATGAACTTCGAAACATCGACTTGGTAAGTAAACTCTGTGGCATTCTTGATCGTCTACGACCAAAAGATGATGGAAGATCTTATGCAGAACTGATTAAATTCGTTGATGATCGACCTGGGCATGATTTGCGGTACGCGATTGATGCCAGTAAGATCAAGCGAGAGTTAAATTGGGTGCCTAGGCAGGAAAATCAATCGGGGTTTGAGAAGACAGTCCAATGGTATTTGGAAAACCAGTCTTGGTGGCAGCGAATTATTGACGGCGACTACCGTTTGTATAGACAGGGTTTGACGGATTCGAAGGGTACCGAAGCGGCATCATGAGAAAAGGAATCGTACTCGCTGGCGGGTCTGGAACAAGACTTCATCCGGTAACCAAAGGCATAAGCAAGCAACTATTGCCGATCTATGACAAGCCGATGATTTACTATCCGCTATCAGTATTAATGTTAGCGGGCATCCGCGAAACCCTAATTATTTCTACACCCGAAGATTTACCAGCCTATAGAAAACTCTTGGGTGACGGCGAAAATTTTGGTATTCGGTTATCCTATGCCGAACAACCTAAACCCGACGGATTAGCCCAAGCATTCATAATTGGTGAAGAATTCATTGGATCTGATTCAGTAACGCTCGTTCTCGGCGATAATATCTTCTACGGTCAAGGGTTTTCACCGAAACTCAAAATCGCCGCAGCAAAGAACAATGGTGCAACCGTATTTGGCTACGAGGTTCACGACCCAGAACGCTATGGAGTAGTTGAATTCAATGCAACTGGAACGGCCGTCTCCATCGAGGAAAAGCCATCCCAACCAAAATCAAATTTTGCAGTCACTGGTTTGTATTTTTACGACAATCGAGTCGTGGAGATAGCAAAATCTATCAAACCATCACCACGCGGGGAATTAGAAATAACTTGCGTGAATCGTCGTTATCTAGAATCGGGCGAATTGAGTGTTGAGGTGCTCGGACGGGGGCACACTTGGCTCGACACAGGCACTCACGATAGTCTCCTTGAGGCCTCCATGTTTGTAAGAACAATTGAACATCACCAGGGTTTCAAGGTAGCCTGTTTGGAAGAAATAGCCTTCACTCAAGGATGGATGACGAAAACTGAGGTGGAATTCCAGACACGATCGATGGGTAAGACGAACTATCGCGCGTATTTGGAATCCTTAATTCGTTAATCCTGTGACGAGACCGAAATCTTGACTGCACAAATTCACCCGCTCGCTGATGTCCAGTCCAATAAAATTGGAATTGGAACGCGCATATGGCAGTTTTGCGTTGTGTTACCGAAGGCTAATATAGGAAGCGACTGCAATATTTGTTCCCACTGTTTTATTGAAAACGACGTCGTAGTCGGCGATCGCGTAACAGTCAAATGTGGCGTCCAACTATGGGACGGGATCACGCTAGAAGATGATGTCTTTATAGGTCCGAATGTAACCTTTACCAACGATGCTTTTCCACGAAGTCGTCAATATCTACAGGTTCCTAAGTGCACTGTAGTAAAGAAAGGTGCATCCATTGGTGCGAATGCAACCATCCTGCCGGGGATTACGATTGGTGAGCGTTCGATGATAGCGGCCGGCGCTGTTGTCACGAAAGATGTTCCCCATGACCACATCGTTGCTGGCAATCCTGCAAGGTTATTGCGCAAATTAGTTTAGGTTTAAATGACTATAAGTTGCGGACTTGAAATTAGAAAATGCCATTAACACAATGTAAGTTAATCGATTTCCCCAAGATCTCTGATCCAAGAGGTAATTTGACGTTTCTCGAAGCGGAGCGTCATGTTCCGTTTGAAATAAAGCGAGTATATTACCTGTATGATGTCCCCGGCGGAGCAGAACGTGGAGGGCATGCTCACAAGGAGCTTCATCAGTTAATCATCGCAATATCGGGTAGTTTTGATATCGTGCTTAATGACGGAGTTACGAAAAAGCGATTCCATTTGGCCCGGTCCTATTATGGTTTATACGTGTGCCCAATGATCTGGCGGGAAATGGACAATTTCTCCTCGGGTGCGGTCTGCTTGGTATTGGCATCGAATCTCTACGATGAGTCGGACTATTTTCGCGAACACGATCAATTTATCCAAGCGGTTAAACTAGCTCCCATTTAAAATGAAAGTTCCCTTTTTAGAACTAAAACCTGCATACGACGAACTCCGCGAAGAGCTCGACGCAGCCTATTACCGGGTAATGGAATCGGGTTGGTATCTGCTCGGTGCCGAACTCACAGCGTTTGAATCTGAGTACGCTGATTATTGCCAAACGTCGCATTGTATTGGCGTTGCCAACGGGCTCGATGCCCTTCATTTAGCATTGCGGGCCTGCGATGTGGGCCCAGGCGATGAAGTCATTGTCCCGTCGCATACGTTTATTGCAACCTGGTTAGCCGTATCACACTCAGGAGCGACCCCTGTACCGGTAGAACCGGACATCGAAACTTACAATATTGATCCAAATCAAATCGAACGTGCGATAACTGCACGCACTAAAGCAATAATTCCAGTTCACTTGTATGGGCAACCAGCCGACATGGATCCCATTATGGAGCTAGCGAATCGGCATGACTTGATCGTATTGGAAGATGCCGCTCAAGCTCAGGGAGCCCTTTACAAAGGACGTCGCGTCGGATCTTTAGGCCATGTCGCAGCCCACAGCTTTTATCCTGGAAAAAATTTGGGGGCATTAGCTGATGGAGGTGCAGTAACAACGAATGACAGCCAAGTCGCCGAGCGAATCCGAATCTTGCGAAACTATGGATCAAGAGTAAAGTACCAGCACGATGTCCCAGGGTATAATTCTCGTTTGGAAGAAATTCAAGCGGCGTTTCTGCGAGTAAAACTGCGGCATTTAAACTCTTGGAACGATCGTCGTAAATTGATCGCGAAAACTTACCATGCGGAAATCTCAGCACTCGCCCCTGGCAACTCGAATCTCACACTTCCATTCGTCCCCGATTGGGCCGACCCGGTTTGGCATTTGTTCGTGGTTCGGCACACAGATCGTGATGCCCTTCAAGGTCAACTTGCGGCCGCCGGAATTGGAACCTTAATTCATTATCCTGTGCCTATTCATCAATCCCAAGCCTACCCGGAATTTCATCAACATAACCTGACATTGGCAACTAAGCTGGCTTCAACCCTGCTCAGTCTGCCCATTGGACCGCAAATGGCGAAAGACTCAATCAATTTCGTGATCCAAAAATTGACTGCGATTTGTGATGACGCGAAATAGTAGCGTCCTGGCTGGTACGGTGAGATTTGGATATCGTTTGCTGAGATTGTCGACGTCTCGTGTAAAATCCCTTTTTTTTTCCCCACGACCTACAGCAGGAAGTGGCAGAATTGTTTTCGGATCAAGCGGAGTGGGTTTGCGATTTAGCCGATCACCCACCGCAAATTTCGTTCTAAATGGCAATCTATACTTGACTTCAGATCTTGGGGATCGAGGCGAAGCCAAAATATCATTGGGACCAAATTCATCGCTTGAAATTCATGGGGATTTCACTATTGGCGCCGGCGTTTCAATATCCGTTTCTGAGAATGCGAGACTCTCTATTGGTGGAAAACGCAATTCGTCTGGAAGTGGAATTACATGTAATACTCGCATCATGGTCCACCGAAGTGCCACAATTGGTTTCGATTCAATCATCGCGTGGGATTGTTTCATTACTGATTGCGACTGGCATCAAATAATAGGCCTGCCACATACGGGAAATCTCGCGATTGGTAACAACGTTTGGATTGCGCGTGGCGCAACCGTTTTGAAAGGCACGGAAATTGGAGACGGCTCTATCGTGGGTGCGGGTTCAGTAGTGGCCGGAGGTAAATTTCCCAGTCAGTCGTTAATCGTAGGTAATCCAGCCAAGGTTATTCGAAGTAACGTAAAGTGGAATCGGGACATGGAACTAAATCAAGATATTGCTTTACCGGACGTTGTGCGATCAACACTTTGAATTCAGATAGCTGTACTACCTCAGTCGCGGAAGACTCCGTAAAGACGAGCTCTAACTACAGTCAAATCCTGAAATCATCTTCGATTATCGGAGGATCTCAAGGAGTCAATTATCTGATCGGGATGGTTCGGACCAAGCTCGTTGCGGTTTTACTCGGCCCTTCAGGAGTCGGTTTGGTAGGGCTTTACGTTTCTGCTACAAGTTTGGTAGGAGTATTCGCTGGCCTTGGAATAAGCACTAGTGGCATTAGAGAAGTTGCAGAGGCTTACGGTAGTGGTGACGAAGAACGTGTCGCGAGGACGGTCATAACATTGCGACGAGCCTGTTGGATAACCGGCGTTTTCGGCTGGTTGCTAACGATTTTTTTGTCATATCCACTCAGCCTTTGGACCTTCGGCTCAGGCGAGCGAACAACTACAATTGCATTGCTGGGTGCAGCGCTGTTATTGAACTCTATTTCGGCGGGGCAATCCGCATTATTGCAAGGCGCCCGACGCATTGCGGAGCTTGCTTGGCTAAACGTGACGTCGGTGGCGGTTGGAAGCATTGTTTCCATTGGGATTTATGCCTGCCTAGGACCTAGAGGAATTTTGCCGGTGATCCTTGCGACCGCGCTCGTGAATCTCGTAATCTCTTGGTTTTTTTCCCGTCGTGTCACGATCGCGAACGTTCATCTTAGTTGGTGGGAAACATGGAGAAACTCTCAACGACTCATTAAACTTGGCTTCGCGTTCATGTGGAGCGGACTGCTAACTGCGGTAGCGGCACTGACGATTCAATCGCTCATTATCAAAGAACTCGGCCTCGATGCCAACGGCGTATACCAGGCAGCCTGGGCAATCTCCGGAATGTTCGCCGGATTTATATTAGGCGCGATGGGGACAGATTTCTATCCACGGCTAACTGCTGCATCACATGACCATGTTCAAATAAACCGATTGATCAACGAACAAACTGAGATCGGAATGTTGCTTTCAGTTCCAGGCCTACTTTCTACATTGGCATTCGCTCCATGGGTCTTGCAAGTGTTTTATAGCGAAAAGTTTATCAACGGTGCGGATCTGCTCCCTTGGTTCGTCCTGGGCATTTTTGGACAAGTAATCAGTTGGCCGATGGGCTTGGCATTGGTGGCCGCCGGGGCGGCCGGTTGGTACTTCACCGTTGAGTGCTTTGCAAACCTCATGCGACTTTCATTGTCAATTGTACTATTACGTTGCCTTGGGCTTAGTGGAGTAGCACTTGCTGTTCCAATCCTCTACGCACTTCTTACAGTATACGTTTTTTGGATCTGTAATCGCCTATTCGGATTTCGCATGACGAAACCGTCAGTAAACTTGTTACTGCAAAGTGGAGTTCTGATTCTTGCGGGGTTTGCAATTCAAAGTTGCATTCCCGGGTCCGTTGGCATGGCCTTCGGATTGGTCCTTGTTATCGTATCCGGTTTGCTCTCCATCCGTGGCCTCGCAACGAGACTGGGTTTGGACCACCGCATTGTGAAAATAGTCTATCGAATTCCTGGGGGAAGACTTGCGTGTACTGCGAAGGTTTGGCGATAAAACTAATGCCCTTGACTTTCCGTTGCGATCGCTTTCTCTATAGCAAATGTAGGGTACTGTAAGGAACGCGTGCCATGATTTCACCACCAATGAATGCGTTGCCGTTCGACCCCAGTGATGCGACGAAACCGTTGGTGACGTTCGCGGTTTTGACCTATAATCATGAAAAATATATTAGGGAGGCACTGGAAGGAGCTTTTTGCCAATCCTATTCTCCACTTGAAATATTGATTTCAGATGATAACTCAACGGATCAAACCTACGAAGTTATTCACGAAATGGTGGCTTTTTATCGCGGGCCGCACAAAGTTATAGTCAATCAGAATCGCACAAATCTTGGAATCGGCGGACAAGTTAATCGAATGTTTGAATTGGCGTCAGGCGAGATCTTGATATTTGCCGCTGGTGATGATATCTCGGTTGCATCACGAACTCAGTGCGTCGTGGACTGTTTTCAATCCAACAACCTCGCGATGGCTGTTTTGAGCGCCCATTCGATTATGGATGAATGCGGAAAACTAATCAAACAACATCATGGCAAGCTTGGCCGCTTTTTCAGGGAAATTACGAGACCCATTATTTGTGCTAGTGGAGGAGGATACGGATTGGGCGCCGCGTATTCATACAGAAAACAGGTTGGGTTTTGGCCGGAACCGTTTCCCGTCACTTTAATGAATGAGGACAGATTACTTCCACTGAGAGCGGTGCTTCTTGGAAATATCGAGTACATCCCGAAACCCTTAGTTCAGTACCGACAATCCGAAAATGGACTAAGCCGCCGTTTGACGCCCTCGCAGATTTCCGCCCTTGGCAAACCTTCACACATGAATCACGTATATCAAACGATTCGCTTCGCACAAGTGAAGAAGAAAATCTCGTCCCTTGAAGGATTTATGTTAAAAGCAATCTGCTCGTTGGCAGTGGCCAAATGTTATACTGACTTACGGTTCGAAAATGATGGTATCGTTCGCAAAGCGATATGGTTCAAAAAACTCGTTCTTGAATGCATGTTAAAAACACTGCTTTTATTAAACCACCTTATATTCAGGCCGTACAGGTTTCTAAAGTCCTTCAAAAACTTGCATCTGTAGCTTTCATCAAGGGCTATAATACTGGATTGGTCACTTCATAACATCAAGATCCTGCCAGAATTTTCACTTGTAAGCGTTGCATGCGTAATGGTCATAACATACAGGCGTGTTGAGTTCTTGCGACGGATGTTTGAGTCATTCTTTAATTCTTGAATGTAACCAGATATCCCGGAGAAGAACAACGCAAACGAAGCGCCATTAAACCATGTAATATCCTCCGACGCTCTTAGCAACTGTGTGGAAAGTTTTCGAATCTGCTTGTGTTCGACAGCTAGCCACAAAAGGGTACTGAAGAACAAAAGCAATGTCTCAGTCGCCAGTCACTTAAATCCTGCGACTCCGTCGTTCCATCCGTCAAAATGCAACGATCGCAACGACTTTGTTGCCCAAAGCAAGTTGAAATCCGTTTGCATCTTCGCCCCCTGGATATATGGTAGTGGGATTGAATAACGGAACGGCATTTAAGCTGATCCACCTCATGATTGCGACAATGTTCGCAGAGTGACTTCCAGATTCGGAAGTCACCCAGAGGAACGAAGTCCGCCGTAGAAGACCGGTGGTACAAGGCGAACTAACTTGCGATTCGCTGTCAACTGAAAACTGTCAACTGTCAACTTGCTTGGTGATGTCACCCACAGGAACGAAGTCCGCCGTCAAATACTGTTCGAACTAGGCGAACTACCTTGCGATTAACTGCTAACTGGAAATTGCTAGCCACTAGCAACTAGCAACTTCTTGTTGATGTCACCCACGGGAACGAAGTCTGCCCTGATTCATATTTTTTCCGACTCGATAGTCTCGTCGTTTATGACAAAAAAAGTTTGCGTTGTTGTTGGAACTAGGCCCGAAGCGATCAAAATGGCCCCGGTCTATCGTCAACTCTTGTTGACGGATGGTCTTGAGCCAATTCTGCTTTCAACTGGTCAGCACCGGGAAATGTTAGCACAGACTTTGGACGCTTTTGGCTTAAAGCCAGACGTCGATCTGGGATTGATGCTTCCCTCGCAAACCCTTCCTGACTTAACCGCCCGCGCGATTTCTGCACTGTCAAATTACTTTCACACTGCAAAGCCTGATGCCGTCTTGGTTCAGGGGGATACGACGAGTGTCTTAGCTAGTTCGATCGCCGCATTCTATGAAAACATTCCTATTGGCCACGTCGAAGCTGGCTTGAGAACCGGCAACATGCGTTCACCCTGGCCGGAAGAAATGAATCGCCGATTAACGTCGCCATTGTGCAACTGGAATTTCGCACCCACCGAACGCAGCCGAAGCAATTTGTTGGCCGAGGGAATTCACGCCGAAAAGTGTTTTGTGACTGGCAACACGGTGATCGACGCTTTATTTTGGATGAAACGTATTTTGGATGAAAGGGGAGTATCTCCACTGGACGTTGCACGGACGTTGAATATTTCCGACGAGTTTCGCGATCGATATTTAGATTCCGAGAGCGAACGCTTTATTTTGGTAACAGGGCACCGTCGCGAGTCGTTTGGTCAAGGGTTCGAGGACTTGTGTGACGCGTTGTTGCACATCGTTGCTGACCACAAAGACCTTGGAATATTGTTCCCTGTACACTTGAACCCAGCAGTTCGTGATGTAGTTAGAAAACGACTTGGCGATGCGGCGAGAATTGAATTGATAGAGCCGGCTGGTTACGAAAATTTTGTTTGGCTCATGAGTCGGTGCTACATGCTTTTGAGCGATTCAGGCGGCGTTCAAGAAGAGGCTCCAAGTTTCGGAAAGCCGGTTTTGGTGACACGAGAGACCACAGAGCGTCCAGAGGGTGTTGACGCAGGTACTTGTGAACTTGTTGGCACAAACCCTGGCCAAATCATTGATAGAGTGTCTCGATTAATGAATGATCGTCATGAATATCAGCGTAGAAGCACACTCCGCAACCCCTATGGTGATGGCAACGCATCAACACGTATTTGTGATGAAATTTCGAGAAGCATTTAAATGCATCTTGTCCGACTGCAGCAACTCAGTGCAAAAATCTCATAACCCAGTTAGAAGATTGATGCATCCGATAATGACGTACACTTAAAGGAGATTTGGTCATTCAAACGGAAAAAAAACGGCCCCCGCGGAAACCATCCGTTGCTTACTTCCAAAGAAAGAGAATTGAGGGTGCGACTTTTAGTTTAGAGGCGATTTTCGACGATGTTCGGACACGGCTTAGCGACCGAATCGATCCGATTACGCATGTAGCAAAATATGGCAGCCGAGGCATTCTTCCACGATTTTTGATTTCCCTGCAGGCGGCACGTCATCAAGGGGAAATAAATCATATTATCGGAGATATCCATTTTGCGACCTTTTTTTTAGATCGCAAAAAAACAATATTAACGATCCACGACACGTATACAGCCGAAAGGCTTCATGGATTTCGAAAAAAGCTATTTGTGTTTTTCTGGCTTCAGTTACCGGCATGGAGATCGGAGATCATTACGACTGTTTCCGACTTTTCCAAAACTCAAATTGAGACACACATTGGCACGAAGAGACCGATCTACGTCATTCCATCATCGGTTTCCGATCAATTCTCATTCTCGCACAAAGAGTTTAATGAAAAGAAACCTCGAATCCTGATCGTTGGCACGAAATTAAACAAGAATTTAGATCGAATACTTGAAGCTGTTACAGGCATCGAGTGCAAGTTGGCAATTGTTGGAAAGCTATCGGCATCGCATTCCAATAGTCTACATTCTCATAAAATTGACTACGAAAATTTCGTCGACCTTTCGCTTGATCGCCTATTGGTAGAGTATGAAAGTTGCGATCTTCTCGTGTTTTGCTCCATCTATGAGGGATTTGGGATGCCAATTGTGGAGGCAAATCGATGCGGACGGGCAGTCGTAACGAGTCGAATCGCCTCGATGCCCGAGGTTGCCGGCGACGCCGCTTGCTTGGTCGATCCATACTCCATTGAGAGTATTCGGAGTGGAATTCTGAAGGTCATCACCAATCGAGGGTATCGAGAAGAATTGATACAGAACGGATTGAGAAACCAACGCCGGTTCCGGGCTGAAGACTCAGCGGAGAAGTATTGGTCCATTTATGCCAAGTTACTTAAGAAAACTTACTAAACTTAACTGAGAACGATTGAGTGAGCCAAGGCAGCATGAAGTTTTGTCTCTATTTTCTATAAATAGCACGACAACGAAAACTGTATGCCAGCAATCACCCATCGCGATTGCGTTGGACTTTGGTTTGCAGTATAAGTGGCATGACGGGAAAGTACATGGCGTCGATATCGATCCCATCAAAGCGGACGCAATCAACGTCAGTCGATCTTACATTCATCAAGTGTGCGCCGAAACTATTTCTGAGCAAGTCAAAGCTTCAAAACTTGCAGCCAGCGCGGATTTCTCTCGAGTGACGGGACGCTAGAGAGTTTTCATAGTCTGATGCAGCATTTATATCTACCGCGCGCTATCGTAGACTATCAGGGGTTGGTGGATCTTATACGACTCATGACCCATACACGAAACGCAACAAATGGATTTAGTTCGAAAAACCGAATTGAAAGCGCTTCGTCTCACTTATTATTAAATGACGAGCCCGTTCAGCTCGCATAAGCTTCGTCGTCAACTTGCCCATTCCCAAATTAGTATGATTTCATTTCGCCGGTTGGTTTCGCTTTCCCTTCGAAAACTCTTAGGGCGGAAGTTGCTTTCTCGGACCGGAAGATTTCTTCTTAATTCTGGGCGATTGGATGGCGAAAATGACCAACGATTCAATGGTGAATTTGATTACCTAGGTGGTGTTCTTCGTTTGGCATTAAAATCGAAGAAATCCGTCACCTTTTTTGATATCGGTGCAAACAAAGGTATCATGACAAAATTTGCATCGAAAATAGTGGGCGAGAACGGGATAATCTACGCCGCGGAACCATGCGACACAACTTTCGAAACCCTAAAACAAGAAACCGCCGGTATTAACTCAAAGGTTTACCTGATAAACGCTGCTTTTTCGGACATTGCGGGAACCGGAGTATTGCAAGTAGTATCGCCAAATGCTGGAACCAACTCTTTGGTAAACGGTGTGACGCATGGCACTGAAACACAAAACGTAAAACTGCATACACTTGATAGCTACACTGAATCTGAGGGAATCCAAGGTATCGACTTCATTAAAATCGACACAGAAGGCCACGATCTCTCGGTGATACGCGGATGTAAAAAAATGCTGGAAAAACGCGACATCCAGTGCATTCAGTTTGAGTACAACTGGAGATGGATGGGGCAACGATCTTATTTAAAAGACGTATTTGATCTTGTTGGTAAGGATTCAGGTTATCGAATCGGGAAAGTTACCTGCTTGGGCATTGAGCTATATGACCAATGGCAGCCTGAGCTCGAGACGTTAATTGAGAACAATTACACCATCGTCAAAGAAGAGCTGATTGGCTCAATTAAGTCTATTAAGCCTTGGTTTAAATAGTCTGTGAAAACATATTGAATTCCCTGAAGCGGTGAAGGACTTGTTAGTCAATTGGAAATCGAAAAAGTACTTTTTATTGGCGACCAATGGTTCGGTAGTGATGCACGTTCTCTGGCGTTTGCTTTTCGAAGAGCCGGGAAAATCGTAAGTACTGTCGATCCGAATTTGTTTTTCCCCCGGTCTACAAAATTCGTCTCAAGAGTTCTTAATCGCTTAATTACGCCACTTTATATTGGGGAATATAATCAAGCAATTTTACGTGCCGACACACTATTGAATGCCGATGTTGTAGTCGTATTTAAGGGGTGGGGTGTTTCACCTAAAACTCTGGATGTACTCAGACATCGCAATCGTACACTTGTGCAGTTTTATCCAGATACGACTCTTTACGCCTACGGGAAGTGGATTCCCGAATGCGTTAGCAAATACGACTACTGGTTTACGACCAAGAGCTTTGGTATCGACGATGTAAAAACACTCTCCAGTTCCGTAGAGGTTATTGCGGTAAATCATGCGTTTGATCCAGATGTTCACGCTCCACCAAAACCAGAGTCCTGGAAATCACAGAAATATTCGTGTGACGTCTCATTCATCGGTACCTGGGATCTCGAAAAGGAGCAATTTTTGGCGGAGGTTGCTCAACGGCTTCCCGAAATTAACATGAAAATTTGGGGGAGCTACTGGGAACGGTCAACCAGAGAAGAATTGGTCGGTGCAATTCAAGGTTGTGAGGTGCTTGGGGACCTTTACACATTGTCGATGCAGCAGTCTCGAATTAACCTCGGGTTGTTACGTAAGAGATTAAAAGGGGGGGCTTCGGGTGACCAAGTTACTGCGAGAACTTTTCAGATTCCAGCAGTGGGAGGTTTCATGTTACACCAGCGAACTAAGGAAGCTACAGATTTATTTAAAGAAGGGGTGCACGCAGCGTATTTTCAAGGCGTTAGCGAGTTGGCAGAGAAGATTGGGTATTATCTTGCGAATCCAGATGAGAGAGAGAGGACACGAAGAGATGGTCATTTGGAATGCGTTCGCTGCCATTGCATGGATCGCCGAGCCGAAGTAATTTTAGAAACTCTTGCACGACGACAAAAACGAAATAATAAAGAAGTCGTAGATCGGATAACGAAGCATGAAGGATAGCTGGAAAGAAAAGCTTTATGCAAGCTATGTTTCAACTGGGCAGGCAGGTAGAAATCCAACTAAGAATCCCACTTTGGACCTGAAGGAGTTTGTTTATCTCAATCGAATCGTCCGTCCCCTTCTACCTGCCAACAAGAATGCGAACATAGTTGACTTAGGTTGTGGTTACGGTTGGCTTTTGGGTTGCTTAAAAGAATGGGGGTACAAGAATCTCAAAGGGATTGATTCATCCAAGGAGCAAGTAGCACTGGCGCATCAATACGGAATTACGGAAGCACGCCATGGAAGCATATTCGATGCGGCAGCATTCGGAATGCAAAACTTGGACGTCATTTTTTTAATGGATGTGATTGAGCATCTGACGCGACAAGAGATCTTTGATTTGCTCGCGAGTTTGCGAACGCGAATGTCGCCAAATGGGCTCCTCATCATGCACATGCCAAACGCAATGGGTATCTTTGGCAATTCCATTCGGTATGGCGATTTAACACACGAGTTAGCGTTTACACCGAAATCGATTCATCAATGCCTTTCCGCGAACGGATTCCAAACAGTCACAGTGTTTGAAGACAAGCCCATTCCTCATGGATGGAAGAGTAGTGTTAGACGGGTAATCTGGGAAATTGGCTCATTTCCTTTCCGGGTTTTGTATGCAGCAGAGTGTGGCTCTTTTCCAGCAGTACTTAGTCAGAACATGCTTGTCACAGCTACCGTTTCACCTACGAATCAGCTCACAACAATTTTTTCCGGTGAAACGGAGTCGTAATGAATCCGACGAAAATAGGCATTTTTGTAACCCATCCCGTTCAGTACCATGTTCCTATTTGGCGTACACTATCAGCGAAGGAGGGCATTGAATCTACCGTTTACTATTTCAGCGATCATGGTGTGACAGACAAAATAGACCGGGATTTCGGGCTCAGTTTTCAATGGGATGGCAATCTCCTCGATGGATATCAAAGTGAGTTTCTTAGTCGATCGCCAATTGAAAAAGTTGCGAATTGTAGAATTAAAAATCTCAGAAGTCACGTTACACATCGCAAAGTTGACTGGGTTCTGTTGCATGGTTACATGCACGCTTTTGCTCGCCAACTTCTTCAAAACAAAAAGAGTTTACACTATAAGATCATGCTTAGGGGGGAGTTTTGCGATTTGAGTCAACGACTCGGTGTTAAACGCGTTCTTCGGGAATTTTACTTGAAGTGGTTCTATTCGCATGTGGACGCTTTTTGTTACGTAGGGAAGAAATCTCTAACTCATTTGCGAGAACGAGGTATTCAAGACGTGCGGCTTTTCTTTTCCCCATACAATGTAGATTCTGAGTTGTTTGAACATCAATCCAAAGCGAAGACTCGCGAGGAAAGACGAAAAGCGCTAGGCATCCTGCCTAACCAAACTGTGGTTTTGTTTAGCGGGAAGATGATCGATAGGAAGCAGCCAATGATGATGGTCGAACTTGCAAAGCGTTTTCAAAACAATAACGAATTGGTCACTATAATGTTAGGGGACGGCCCACTATTTGAGAGAGTAAAAGTAGAGCTTACAGATCTTGTTCGACAAAGGAAAGTGATCCTGCCAGGCTTCGTAAACCAGTCCGGCTTGGGTGAGTATTTTGGAGCTGCGGACTTCCTCGTTTTTCCCTCGAAGTATGACACGTGGGGCTTAGTGGTGAACGAGGCAATGCAATTCGGCCTACCATGTTTCGTTTCCGATAAAGTGGGCTGCGCGGACGATTTGATAGTGGAAGGACAAAGTGGGCATGTCTTCGAATGGGACAACTTTCCAAAGCTTGTTGGCCTCGTTGAGAGGGCGTTAGCGGACAAAACACAACTCCGAATTATGGGATCCTTCGCAAGAGAGAAAATCAGAGCGTATTCGGGCGAGGCTGCGACCCAAGGCATACTTCGAGCATTGAATCAGAATTAAAGCCGCGAAGCATGAGCTTTTTGATGCCAATAATTTCTTGATTGGGCTCGTCCGTAAATCCAGCGCTCTCGCCGATTCGTCGGTACAAATTCGGGCAGTCCGTTTTTATTGGGCAACAGAAAAACGGAACTCCGACATAACTGCTTGCAAAAGCCGCCTAGGCCCAAGTCACGATCGATGCCGCTAATTCGAAGCTATTAAGCGTTGAACTCCTCTGTCGCCTAGGTAGCTGCTAGCCGTTTTTGCGAATGATGTCAATGGGCACGATGAGTCTGATTTAGTCCTCCCGAAATACCGACAAGCCAACTGTAAAATGTCTTTCGATAACTTTCCACTCGTTTCCGTAGTTTTCATTACCTACAATCGTTCACATACTTTAGTAGCCGCTGTGGAAACATTCCTGGCATGTACAGATTACCCCAGAGAGCGATTGGAGTTAATTGTTGCAGATGATGGAAGTGACGCATCAACCCTGGAGATTATTGATGCTCTACCCTTCGACGTCCGCAGCTATGGTAAAATAAATAAAGGGCTTGGAGCCAACTCAAATATGGGAATCCGAGCAGCGTCTGGCCCTTACATTCTGTTTCTCCAGGATGATTGGATTGTGGTTAGGCGTCACTCCTATTTGAAAGAATGCGTCGCCATTTTGGAAAGCCACAAAGACGTGGGGATCGTGCTCATTCGGGACTGGGGCGAAGCTAAAATAAGTGAGCAACGAGTAATTGGTCGAACCAATTTCGGAATTTTATCAAATGAATCACCCTCGATTAGAACCTATTCTGACAATCCACACTTGAAGCGCAAAAACTTTCATGATGTTGTCGGGTGGTATCGTGAAGGAGTGCCAATGACGGTGATGGAGGATGAGATGACAAAACTCGTTGCAAAACAAAATGTTTACAAAAGTGCCTTGCTGTGCGGCGATGTAGCATTTCACCATATAGGAGACCGATACAGCTTTAATCCAGGGAAGAAGGTTCATGTCGCGATAAGCTTCATTTCGAAGCTTCCATTCGGAAAGTCGTTCCTCAGTTTTATTAGGCGGACAAAGAAGCTATTACGACAACTGTCGGGAAAACAAGGCATATAGTCGGCGACGCGTTCAAAAAATTCACCTTGCGTTTCCTTGGTTACTTTGCAATCTAATACTCTGATACGCGCCCCTGACCATTTGTCTTTTTCGGTGACCGGATTATTGCTTTGCTTGGCACTGACAACTACCGGCAAGGCCTTAGTGAAATCAGTTTGTGGGTCGCAATCATCAATGCAATATATGGATTCAATCAGATTTTTGAAATGTGTATTTTGCCTATGACGGCCCCCGTCAACTGTATTTACAAATGGCAGTTGGTTGCATTGCGATCATCGCCTTTAGTTTCGCTCTTGTCCAGTATTTGGGTGGCTGAAGGCGGCCCTGGCACGTTTGTTTCGTTTCACAGCGCAGTTGTTGGTGACGGCTTTCCGGCTGGATAATTTATGTTGCAAGAAAACCAAGAGTATCTACCTAAGATTCCAATAGCACATCAAATGTCAGTTACGGAAATGTTGCCGATTAGTTCTAATCTGCAAGCTGGGAAACCGGATTCTGTTTTTGTAGAATCGAAGAGACTAATTGCGATCTGTTTAACAATTGCTGCTTTTGAATTTTTGTGTTTGTACCTAGAGTACGACGATTTCGGAAATCGAGCGGGCCCAATTTTATTAACCATTAGTTTCATTTGGGCTTCGGTACGTACTGTATTAAGTTGTTACACAATGCTGTTGACTTCTCTACCATGGATTCTGTTGTCCGCGGCGATGTACTTTGGTTTAGGACCTTTGGTCCTTTGCTATGGAACGGACACCTCAATCAATTCGTATGACTACATGGCGATAGATAGTACCGAATTGCTTCGCACGAACATTTTGAACATTACTTTCCTGTTTCTATATTTGCTGTCCTATATCCATTGCATCGGGCGTCGGTCGATTAGTTTGAAGACCCTTCAGGCCAATCTCGACGATAAGAGACCCGCGATAACGGTCATATGGGGATGTGTTGCAATTGGCGTTCCCGTTAGGCTGTTTTTGTGCATGCCCTATGAATTCGGACTATTAGACTACCCTCTTCCTGGTGCAATCTTTCAGCTTGGCAATCTCGTTACGATCTGCCTTATTCCATTGTGGTATTTGGTTGGGAGCGGCGATCGCAAGTATCTATCGCTCGCGGTTTTTCTTCTACTCCTGGAATTGAGCTTTGGCATATTGACTTTCAGTAAGTCTACACTTCTTATAGCGATAGTCTTCGCTTCAATCGGTTTGATTGTTTCAAAACGGTCATTATCTGTCCTATGTGTTGGTGCGATAGCGGTTCTGATCCCTTATTTCGTAGTGGCCCCGATAATAACGAATAGTCGAGAGCAGAGGAATCTGATCGGTTTCGAGCAAAATACTTCGCTAACAAGTGAGCTCGCTGTGAGGTATGGAGTTATGTTGGCTGTGATCACGGACGAGGGGCAAGTTAGGACCCGACGGATAGACCCTGAGATGCAGGAGGGGTGGCTCAGACTAAATTACTCAAACGCGCAGTCCTGGGTAATGAGCAGGTATGATCAGGGCCAACCGTTCGACTTTTACAAGAATGCTGCTTGGGTAATTGTCCCTAGAATACTTGTCCCCTTCAAGCCAAATATGACTGCGATCGGAACGGATCTAAACGAAATGATTCATGGGAGAACATCAAGTTCGATGGCAGTTGGCATTGCTGCAGAAGCTTATGGCGTTTACGGACCCGCGGGTGTTTGCATTGTCGCGTTACTGATCGGTTTCCTAATGGCATATTTAGATAGTAGCTATACCTTTTGGTCGGCAAGTTGGCTTTTCCTCCCTGTACAGATTATGATTCTGCGAATGGGTTATCGCCTGGACGGCTTACTGATACCTGACTATCTAGGTACCCTTGTCATGATCGAGGCCTATGCTTTCGTCATTAAACGTTTTGAGGCATTGTTCGCTGTCAAAACATAGATTTCAAATTAGTCGTAGCACTTCATACATCCCAACCACTTTGATGCATCTAGCTTCCAAGTGGATTGGGTAGAATCCCAGTTTCGAAAAGGACCGAATGCTACACCGAAAATCTTGCCCCACAGTTCCGAGCTTTGGTATGACTTGGCAAGTAGCAGACATAGACCTAAATTTGATGCGAAAAACGAGTTGTCAATGAACATTGTGCGTTTAATCGATAGGTGGAAAATTTTTCTAGAGTTGATTGATGCGTGAATGGCGATGATATCTCCTTTAATGTGTGCAGAGTCGTTTACTCGGAACACGAGCGGAATAGCTTGCGTTGCGAGACTGATGGCCCGAGTCCTTTATGAGCACTTTCAAGATAAAGGTGATATCAAACTTCTGACGCTAAATGATCGTTTGGATCAACCGGGCTTGCCCTATCCAACAAAAAGTGCAAACGGTTCGCGGATTCGATTTGTAATTCAAAACCAACTGCTGAGCCTAAGTTCTTCTCATACATTTTATGATTGCTTAGGAATGGCCCGTGCTCATAGTCCATTGCCATTTTTGCGCCGGCCATACCTGAGTTTCATTCACGGCATCGAGGTATGGCATGGATCTCAAACAAACCGTATTTTCGCAGCGAAGCGTGCCTCATCCCTGATCGCAAATTCTGAGTTCACAGCAACACGAGCGAGTGAATGGAATTCAATATTTGACCAAGCTCATGTGTGTCCCCTAGCGACAGAAACGGACGATAAACCACAATTGATTTGTCCTTCGCAAAGAAGGCCCGACGTGTTGATTCTAGGACGAATCGACATGAATTCGTACAAGGGACATCGTGAGTTGATTGATTCATGGCCCAAAGTTGTTTCAGTTATCCCGAAAAGTAGGTTGCTTATTGTTGGTCGCGGTCCAGGACTTGACGAAATCCGCAACTATGCCCGCGCGTCGTCAGCAAGTGCGAATATAGAGATGCCAGGATATTTGAATGACGATGAAATTTCATCGATATGGGCGCGATGTAGCGTTTTCGCAATGCCAAGTCGCGGAGAGGGTTTTGGACTTGTTTACATCGAAGCGATGCGGCAAGGGATTCCGGTTATCGCTTCCATTCACGATGCAGGACGCGAAGTGAATGCGCACGGCATTTCTGGACTGAATGTTTGTCTTGACGCAAAGGATGAACTCACGTCTGCATTGGTTGAATTGCTTAGAAATCCCGACTATTCATCGTCACTAGGCCGAAATGCGCAACAAAGATGGGAACAAATGTACTCCTTTTCGAGGTTTAAGTCTCGATTCTTAAAACACGCGATCCAATTCTTGGAATCGTAGGGATGTTACATTACTTTAAACCTCCAGCATGATTCCTTTCATTCAATCCATTCACGTGATTCCGTCAATAGCTGAGGAATCAAGTGGACCTTCGTATTCGGTTTCAAGATTAGTTCAATCACTCAATCATTTAAACGCCCCGACCACGCTAGCCGCGTTGGACTGGAGTCCAATAAAGTCTCCTCCCGCGTTTTTAAAAACGTTTCCGATCGGCATTGGTCCAAGACGACTTGGTCGTTCTCCAATGATGTTTCGTTGGCTAAAGCGAGAGACGCTTTCTGGCGACATCAGGATTATTCACAATCACGGCATGTGGCAATTGAACTCAATCTATCCGTCGCGTGTCGCGAAAGCAAACGGGATTCCGTTTGTATCCTCTCCACGCGGCGCACTCTCGCAATGGGCAATGAATCATGGCTCACGCTGGAAACGCGTATTTTGGCAGTTGTTACAACGTTCCGCTTTACAGAGCTCATCTTGCTTTCACGCCACTGCGGAATCCGAACTTGCCGACATACGTCGACTTGGCTTTAAGCAACCAGTATCGACTATTCCAAACGGGATTGACATTCCTGAAATTCAGACTGTGCCAAAGTGTTCGCCTCGCACACTGTTGTTTTTGGGCCGCATTCATCCAGTTAAAGGTTTAGACATGCTGTTGCCGGCCTGGAAAGCGGTAGAGGATCGATTTCCAGAATGGCAATTGAAGATCGTTGGAAGCGACGTAGGATACGGCGGACCCGTTGGATACTCTCAGGCGATGAAGAACTTGTCTGCCAGTCTACGGATCAAGCGCATTGCCTTTCTTGGAGAAGTTTTAGGAAATGAAAAGCAAAGACTTCTGCAACAGGCCGAACTTTTTGTGTTGCCCTCCTACTCTGAAAATTTTGGTATCTCCGTCGCAGAATCACTTGCTGCCGGAACCCCTGCCATTGTCACAAAAGGTGCGCCATGGCAAAACCTTAATCTGTTCAATGCCGGCTGGCACGTTAACACGGATACTGATTCGCTCGTCGCAGCTTTTCAAATAGCACTCTCTCAAACTCCTCGAACATTGACCGAAATGGGAGACAACGGGCGTAACATGATGGTCAGGTTCAATTCGTGGGAGCGAATCGGTTTTATGATGTTAGAGACCTACAAATGGCTACTTTTTCCGTCGAATCCCAAGCCTTCTTGGATAGATCTGTCCCAATGAGGATTTACGAAAATAGGTTTGCGAACGAGTCGAGTGGTACCTATAGCTCGAAACGTAGGTAGACTGGCAGACGCCACGGCGCGCATCGAGAACCAGCTTTTACAGGCTGGTTTTTTGATTCGATGGACTGGTCCAAGTCATGTTTTGGCCTCACGACCAGTTTCGCGAAAATAGAATGGAACAACGTACAATTTCCGATACCGATGTGATCACATCGGCAATTGGCTTTGGAACTGCTTCCCTTCACCACCTTTTTTGGCACCGCGATAGATTGCAACTGCTGGAAACAGCTTTTTCAAACGGAATTACTCACTTCGACACATCTCCTTACTACGGGCTTGGCTTGGCAGAGAAAGACCTTGGAAAGTTCATTGCAAATCGCCGTGATAGTGTGACGGTTACAACCAAGGTCGGCATCTATTCGCCCGATGGTTATCCCTCCTCAATTTCCATCCGAGGGCGAAAGTTGCTAGGAAGACTCATTCCAAGCTATGCAAACGCCGTTGTTGACTGGACAGTCGAGACAGCACAAAAGAGCTTTGAACTGAGCCTCAAACGTCTCAAAACGGACTTCGTTGATTTCTTGTTGCTCCATGAACCGATATCGGCACTCATTCATCAAGAGCAATTCGTGGAGTGGCTTCAAAAATTGAAAAGGGCAGGGAGAATCCGATACTTTGGAATTGCAGGGCTATCGCTTTCGATTTCTCCGTGGGTTGCGACTGGGAATTGCCTGGCAGAAGTCGTACAGACCAAAGACTCTATCGAAAATCACGAAGCTGACTTTGTATTGAAAAGCGGACGCAAATTGCAGTTTACCTATGGATACCTCAGCAACTCCCAGCCTGCTCAGCTAAAAAGAGACGCGATTCCGTTGGCACTGAATCGAAATGCAACAGGAACAATAATCGTCTCAACACGCAAAGTCAAACGCATTCGGGAAATGGTTGAACAGTAGCCTTGAAGTACAACATTATTGATTTAGCAAATTCCTCAGTTAGTACGGACGGAGAGAAGTGTGATTGTTGCATAATTGGCGGGGGCGCTGCAGGGCTTTTTTTAGCAACCCAATTGGCAGCCAAAGGAATGAGAGTTGCTGTCTTTGAAGCAGGACCAACGGTGGGAGTGTCCGCCAAAGACGTAGGATTTATTCCCGACTTCCTTGCTGACTATTACCCTGGAGCTATTGAGGGGCGTTCATTCGGTCTTGGTGGTTCGACCTCAAGATGGGGTGGTCTGATTATTCCGCACTCCTCATTTGATTTGCGATCCGAAAACACCTCCCCTCATCACACCACATGGAAACGAATCGTTGACGTCGTATCGGCACGACGCGGGAAAGTGCTTAACACGCTCGGCTATCCTTTTCCGGTTAAATTCGAAGCGTTTTCCTCTAAGGCCCTGGGTACACGACATCAACTTCTGACCAAAGCAGGGTTTGGAGTTCAAGCCAGCATCTTCTTACCATTTGCGAAAAAAAACTTGGTACAACTTTTGAAATCAAAAGTTGCGAATGACCACCCCATTCAAATCTACGTTAATGCAGTCGCAAAGGACTGGGAGATTGACTGTAAACCCGATTGTCCCTCAAAATTAAATGCGGTAACCGCGGTCTCCAAACACGGGAATCGACATCGGATTTGCGCCGGTCGTTTCATTCTTGCGGCGGGCGCTTTGGAGACAGCACGGGTTCTATTAGAAATCCAGGCGCAACACGCTTCCCGACTGAAGTTGTCGAAACAGATTGGGATGTTTCTCGGCGACCATTTGTCGATTGCGATAGCCGAAGTTGCAAAAGATAGTCAGAAGATCGCAAACCAAATTTTTGCGCCGAGGTTTCAATCCGTTTGGATGCGTAGCTTCCGATTCCTCGATCAAGGTCTGTCACAAAACGATCCAAGAGCCTTTGCTCATTTTGTCTTCGACAATCAAAACCCTGGATTTCTATTGGCTAAAAAGTGTTTGGGGGGAGTCCAAGCGAGGAAGTTCCCAAAGTTGTCCTTTTCGGAAGTCCTCTTGGGGGTTTCCGGACTCACCAAACTCGTTACTGACCGATACCTTAGATCCCGTCTCTACATTCCGTCATTTACCACGGCCCGATTTCAACTAGACATCGAGCAGAATCCGTCCGCGGAAAATCGCATTTCACTTGGAAGCGAAAAGGATTCATATAGCCGCTCTCTAGCAAAGATAAATTGGCGAATCAGCGACATGGAAATTCATCGCATTCGTTCCGTTGCGGATAGATTCATCACGCGTTGGAATGAAATTGGAAACCGAATACCGAAATTGGTTCCCACAGAACTTTCGGAAAACTCGCAAAAGCCGCATGACGCATATCATCCGGTAGGAGTTTGCCGAATGGGAGATGACGCCGAAGCCGTCGTCGATCTGGATTTGAAAGTTCGTGGAGTGGATAACCTGTGGTGCGTAACGACCGGCGTTTTTCCAACCGCAGGAACGGCTAATCCTACTTTTTCGATGCTTTGCTTAGGTCAGGATCTCATTGAACGAATGACAGTTGTCTAAGTTGGTCCGATCGTGAAAAACCATATCAAGACTCCGATTGCAGTCGTGATGATCTCCTTGAATGAAGGTCACAACATGGAAGCAGTATGCTTAAATCTACAAGGATGGGCGCAAGAGATCTTTTTGGTCGACAGCTACAGCAAAGACGACACCGTTGATATCGCATTGCGACATGGCATAACGGTTGTCCAAAGGAAATTCAAAGACTTTGGGGATCAGTGGAATTATGCGCTTCAACAGTTGCCCATTACAGCTCCGTGGGTGATGAAGCTAGATCCCGATGAGAGGATATCCGACGAGTTAAAGAGCCAGATCTCAGAAACAATAGGCTCAGCTAGTTGTGATGGAATCTCTGTAGTGCGCCGGCTCTGGTTTATGCAAAAGCCGTTACCGGTCACTCAGAATCTTGTTCGTGTGTGGCGTCACGGCCGATGTCGTTTTACCGATGTTGCCGTCAATGAACATCCAATCGTCGACGGAAAACTTGTTCAAATCAGCGGTGAACTGGAACACCACGATAGCCCCGATCTTGATCATTGGCTCGAAAAGCAGAACCGATACACCACCGCAGAAGCTGTTATCCGATTTAACGGCAGTCAGCTAGCCTTAGAGCCCCGGCTTTTCGGTTGTTCCTTACAGCGACGCATGTGGATGAAAAAGCACTTCTACATGCTTCCAGGACGATATGTTGTTTTCTTTTGGTATTTGATCATTGTTCAGGGGGCTTGGCGAGCTGGCTGGATTGGGTGGGTATGGGCAAGACTTCGAACAGAGGTCATGAGACTCATCGAACTGAAAACCTATGAAATGAGGGCCAACAAGAAAGTCCCATCCCAGCGAATTTACGGATCCGGCGTCCCCGACCCACGAGTCAATCAGGCGAATTAGTCAAATGTGCGGAATTCTTGGAACGACACAGTCTCTACCAAAAGAGGATTTTGCCAGGGCGCTCAGTTCGATCTCTCACCGAGGACCGGATGATCATGGGATCTATATAGATCCGGTCCTAAGCCTCGGGCATCAAAGGCTTTCTATTCAAGACCTCAGTTCCAACGGTCATCAGCCCATGAGTATCTTGGGTGGGCAAATTTGGATCGTATTCAATGGAGAGATTTACAATCACCATGAAATCCGGAGAGACCTGGGCGACCAATTTCGGTATCGAAGTACGAGCGACACGGAGACAATTCTCTACGGGTACCTGAGTTATGGAAAAGACATTGTAAATCGCCTTAATGGAATTTTCGCCTTCGCGATTTTTGATCGCAGAACCAGCGAGTTGTTTGTTGCTCGTGACCAGCTTGGCGTTAAACCACTTTACTACTATGAGCAAAGCGGCAATATTGCGTTCGCTTCCGAATTGAAGGCCATCGCAGAACTGCCGAACATCGATCTGACTGTAAACCCAGCGGCTTTTGTAGACTACATCCAGTTCTTGTGGTCGCCTGGTGAAGGAACACCGTACAAGTACGTGAAGAAGCTTGAACCAGGACACTATTTTTGCAAAAGACTGGGCGACGACAGTCCGCTACAATTCACCAAATACTACGAACTGCCATACTCCGGTCAGTATAGCCATAAGTCCGAGTCCGAACTGATTGACGAACTGGACGATCGGCTTTCGGTCGCCGTAAAAAAACAGTTGCTATCCGATGTCCCGGTTGGTTTCTTTCTGTCTGGCGGTTTGGATTCCAGCTTGATTGCTGCAATGGCAAGAAAGCAAATCGGTAGTGGGTTTCGGAGCTACACCATCGAGATTCCAGGCAAGGATACTGTCGATGGTTTCGCCGACGATCTTCAATACGCCGAAATCGTCGCTCGTCATCTCGATTCAAACCTAATCAAGGTTCGCGGCGATTCCGATATTGTCCGGGACTTTGACAAGATGATTTGGCATCTCGACGAACCACAAGCGGATCCAGCTCCCCTCCATGTTTTGAGTATATGCAAACAGGCTCGAGAAAATGGTGACATCGTTCTGTTGGGAGGAACCGCTGGGGACGATCTATTTTCTGGATACCGTCGGCATCACGCGTTGAACCTCGAAAAATGGTTCAAAATGATTCCCTCGTCCTGCAAAGCGACCGCCAATTTCCTGGCATCCTTGTTTGGGACAAAATCCCCGACCCTCCGACGAATCGAGAAGCTTGCACGCGGAATTGGACTGACTCCAGTCGAGAGACTTGTCGGATATTACTCGTGGATCTCGACAGAAAGAAACAAATCGCTTTTTAATGACGAAACCAGAGAATTGCTAGCAGGGTTAAACCCTGAGAGTAAGTTGCTCGACGCGATTGGATCGATACCGAATGAAAGACACCTTCTCAACCAAATGCTTTTCTTGGACACAAAATTCTTTTTGGCCGATCATAATCTAAACTACACCGACAAAATGAGCATGGCGGTTGGCGTCGAAGTTCGAGTGCCCTTTCTGGACTTGGAATTAGTTGAGTTCGCATGCCGACTACCAATTCAATTCAAGATGCGACGGAACAACGCAAAGTACCTACTAAAGAAAGTTGCGGAGCGTTACCTACCAAGGGAAGTGATTTATCGCCCGAAAACAGGCTTCGGTGCACCCATTCGACGATGGATCCAAGAGGGTAGGTTAGATAGCCAATTTGAGAGACTAATCAGTCAATCAAATACTGCAATGCGCGCGTATTTTTCAGGGGACGCATTATGTGCGCTCGTTCGGGACTCCAAGAACGGCACTGTGGATGGGGCCTATACGATCTGGTCTTTAATGGCGATTGATTCGTGGTTGAAGCAGTTTTCTCCAAGCCCAAACTAAAACAATCGATCGAAGGAAACATTCCCTTGTTCAATACTTTACGCTTTATTTGGAATCATCCGATTTCGTCGTTGAATCGTATGAATGCGTATTCTCGTTTCATTAGATGGCAGATTGGTACGCGACTATTAAACCGACCCGTTGTTATTCCCTTTATCGAAAACGCTCAACTCGTTTGTGAACGATCGATGTCGGGCGCTACAGGCAATCTCTACTGTGGACTGCACGAGTTTGGTGATATGGGGTTTTTACTTCATTTCCTCAGGCCCGACGATGAATTCGCGGACATCGGAGCGAATATCGGCTCCTTCACGATTCTTGCATCTGCAGTGATAGGAGCGAGGTCCATTTCTCTGGAACCGGTGCCGAGCACCTTTGCAAGATTAAAGCGTAACATCCGATTGAACGAAATCGACAATTTGGTTGAATTGCATTGTGTCGCAGCGGGGGCGGAACAAGGATCAATCCTTTTCAGCATCGACCAGGACTGCGTCAATCAGGTCGTCTCGGAGTCTTATCAAGGGCAGAGTATGAAAGTGCCGGTCATGCCATTGGACAAACTGCTTGCAGGAAAATCGCCAACTCTGTGGAAGGTCGATGTAGAGGGCTTTGAGCTAGAAGTTCTAAAGGGAGCAACCCAATGCCTGCAAAACCCTATTCTCAATGCGGTATTGCTAGAAGCTGATTCGGATAAAATTCGACACATAATGTCCAAATCAGGATTCACTCGTGCATCTTATGATCCCATTTCTCGTCAGCTCTTGAAAGTTGACGCGCGCAGCAATGGAACAGGGGTGGCTACCAACAACAACCTTTGGATTCGCAACCATGCTTTGGTTGAAGATCGCTGCCGAAAGAGTCGACAATTCACCGTCTACGGCAAGAGTTTTTAGCTACCAATTGTTGAGCGCGGCATTACGTTACATACTAAAAATTGAATGAAACAAATTCTACAAAACCTTGGCTCTGGCGAAACCCTGCTTGCGGAAGTTCCGTGCCCGCGGCGCGCTCGTGGGAGCCTGATGATTGAAACCACGAAGTCATTGGTGTCTCTCGGAACCGAAAAGATGCTGATTGATTTTGGCAAAGCCGGGCTCATCGCCAAAGCCAGACAACAACCAGACAAAGTCAAACAAGTTTTGCAGAAAATCAAAACGGACGGGCTCTGGACTACGCTCGATGCCGTTCGGGCCAAACTGGACCAACCGATTGCTTTGGGCTATTGCAATGCCGGTCGCGTCGTTGACGCGGACGCGGACAGTCGCTTTTCACCTCGTGACCGCGTTGTTAGTAATGGCCCGCATGCAGAAATGGTCACGGTTCCGACCAATCTTGTCGCACTTATTCCCGAATGCGTATCGGATGAGGAAGCTGCGTTCACCGTCATTGGCGCAATCGGATTGCAGGGGATACGACTCATGCAACCGACACTGGGGGAACGCATCGTTGTAAGTGGATTGGGGCTTATTGGACTGCTGGCTGTTCAAATGCTTCGAGCCAACGGTTGCGAAGTTCTGGGGATCGATTTTGATCCAAAGAAGACTGCATTGGCGGCTCAATTTGGGGCGGCCATCGTCGAACTCTCGCAAGGTCAAGATCCCGTAGCGATTGCTGACGCGTGGACGAAGGGTCAAGGGGTTGATGGTGTGCTCATCACGGCATCGACGAAAAGCGATGAGCTGATCCATCAAGCAGCGACTATGTGTCGCAAGCGTGGCCGAATCGTGCTTGTTGGCGTGGTCGGACTAAATCTTCGCCGGTCCGACTTCTACGAAAAGGAATTGACCTTTCAAGTGTCCTGCTCGTATGGTCCTGGTCGCTACGATCCAGAATACGAAAAAAAAGGCCTGGACTATCCGATTGGCCACGTGCGTTGGACTGAGCAACGCAATTTCGAAGCGGTACTTGCCCTCTTGGCGTCAAAACGAATCGATGTCTCTCCACTTATTTCCCACCGATTTCCGTTTAACGACGCTTTAAATGCTTACGAGGTTATTGGTCAAGGATCAGCTCTCGGCGTTCTCCTTGAGTATGCGACGAGTTCTCCAACCATTGAGCAAAAGAAACAAACGTCGATCTGCGTATTGACTAAAAATAACAAGTCGACAGGGCCGTCTATTGCATTCATTGGAGCAGGCGGATTCGCAACGCGGATGCTGATTCCCGCTCTAGCGAAACACTCGATTTACAAGCATGCGATCGTATCAAGTGGTGGGGTCACCGCAGCACATGCCGCTCGCAAGTTTGGATTTGCTAAGGCTTCTTCGGATGTACGGGAAGTGTTGGCGGATGCAACGGTTGATGCTGTTTTCATTGCAACTCCTCACCACTCTCATGCAAGCCTTGTTTGTGAATCGCTAGACGGTGGCAAACACGTGTTCGTCGAGAAGCCGTTGGCATTAACCCTCGAAGAGCTCGCAAATGTTGAGCAGGCTTCAAAGCGCAACCCTGGACAATGCTTGACGGTGGGCTTTAATCGACGGTTTTCGCCACACATTTTACGGTTGCGCGAATGGTTGCGATCCGCACCCGGTAGCAAGTCCGTTATTATAACAATCAATGCAGGCGAAATCCCCGCGGAACACTGGACGCAAGATTTGTCCCTCGGCGGCGGACGCATTGTTGGCGAAGCCTGCCATTTTATTGACTTGGCACGATTCCTGGTTGGTCACTCAATATACAAATCCCACGCGGACTTTTTGGGCGGGCCTTCGGGGCGATTGCGAGATTCGGCATCCTTGAATTTGCAATTTGTGGAAGGTTCTATTGCGACGATTCACTACTTGGCGAACGGCCATAAAGCATTTCCGAAAGAACGAATTGAAGTCTTTGCTAGCGGCGATGTGGTCGTTTGCGATAACTTTCGTTCAAGCAGTAGTAGTAGACTTGGTAAGCGATTCAAGACCCGTGCGCAGGACAAAGGTCATCAAGCCGAGGTAAGCTCGTTTATCGATTGTATTTCATCGGGAGGGGAGTGGCCGATCTCGTTGTCAGAGCTCATTGAGGTCTCTCGCGTGACGCTGGAATTGTCGGCAATGTAGTCGAGAACGACAAACAGCAGGACATTTTAGAAGTCGTTTTAGCGTTAAGGCATCCACTACGAAGCAATCTCATAATTGCGATTGCCCCAACTAGCAAGTTTTGGTGGTGACGTGGGGCAAGGAGTACGGATCTATTTGACTCCTTGAGATACGAGCTTTTGTGTAATTTTCATTAACAGGATTGAAACAATACGTATGGACGAAAAGTATGACGTTTGCGTGCTGGGACTTGGTTACATCGGGCTCCCTACCGCCTCTATTTTTGCAACTAAAGGAAAACGAGTCCTAGGCGTCGATTTGCAATCGCACGTGGTTGAGACCATTAACAAGGGAAAGATCCATATCGAAGAACCGGATCTTGACATCCTCGTTCGCGCTGCGGTTCAAAGCGGAAACTTGGTCGCTTCTACAAAACCCGAATGCTCCAACGTCTATATCATTGCTGTGCCAACGCCGTTCCTCGAAACAGAGAATGGCAGATTGCCAGATCTTAGTTACGTGGAATCGGCATCGCGCTCGATCGCCCACGTTATTAAACCAGGAGCTCTCGTGGTTTTGGAATCGACAAGCCCAGTTGGAACGACTGAAAAGGTTCGAGATTGGCTGCTAGATGAACTAGGGACAGGATTTTCGGACACTGATTTTCATTTTGCCCATTGCCCTGAACGGATTCTACCTGGACAAATGCTAAAGGAACTGGTGACCAACGATCGCATCGCTGGTGGCCTTTCACCGGAGGCGTCAGAGCGTGCGAAGGAGCTGTACGAGATCTTTTGTTCCGCAGAGATCTTCGTTACAGATGCACGAACAGCAGAGCTCGCGAAATTGACGGAGAACTCTTTCCGAGATGTAAACATTGCGTTTGCGAACGAACTCTCGATGATCTGCGACAAGCTGGGAATCGATGTTTGGGAGTTGATTCATCTGGCGAATCGGCATCCCCGAGTTAAGATCTTGAGTCCGGGTCCAGGAGTGGGAGGGCATTGTATTGCGGTCGATCCTTGGTTCATCGTTTCAGCAGCACCAGAGCAGGCTCGCCTCATTCGAACGGCTCGAGAAGTCAACGATTCCAAACCGAAACACGTTTTGAATTTGATTCGCGAAAAAGCAAATCGATTTCGTGATCCGGTGATCGCATGCTTAGGCTTAACGTTTAAAGCTGACGTGGACGACATGAGAGAAAGCCCAGCCTTGCATATCGTCGAGCAGGTCGACATGCAAAGCTTGGTAGGGTACTTGTTGTAGAGCC
>JANMNR010000313.1:0-3548 GCA_031368325.1 Pirellula sp. | reverse complement strand
ATTCTTGCTCGTGAAACGCGAGGCTAGGGTAAACGCCTGGTCCATCGACGCTGTACCAACGATCCAAGGCCGCCGACCATTCATTTAAATTTTTGACACGCGCAAAGCTCTCTCGCACCTCCAACGATTGCGGGTGGAGTGCAGAATACTTGATCCCAAACTTTCGCATCGGGATCCCCGCTTTATCTTGGCCGTATAGTTCCTCCGCTAATTTAAAGTGCTCCAAAATGACTTCTTTTTGTCTATATAGACTGGGTGGCGGCGGGAGCGGTTGACCGTGGAAGATAGCTTGACACTGTTCGAAAATCCAAGGGTTGCCGATGCATCCTCGGGCGACCGTAACGCCATCTATCCCCGTCTCTTGCATCATGCGTAGACAATCATTGGCCGTAAACAAATCCCCGCTTCCTAGGATGATTCGGTTTGGACCGACATGTTCCTTGACCTCGCGGAGAAAGGACCATCGACTGGGGCCGATGTACCGCTGGACCACCGTTCGACCATGCACCGTGATACCTGCAATCCCGTACGCAAATGCACCATCGAGGATTTCAAAAAAGCGATCACGACTCTCCTGCGTGTCGTCCAACCCACGTCGCATCTTGATCGTTACTGGTATGTGCGATGGAACAATATCGCGAGTCTGACGCACAATCTCCAAAGCGACGCTCGGCTGACTCAAGTGAAATCCACCGCGACACCGTCCAAGCACCTTCTTTACTGGGCAACCGAAATTGATATCAATCACAGCGAAGCCCGCTTCAACCAGCTTCAATGCACCTAAGGCGAACTGCTCGGGATCCGCTCCCATGAGTTGGCCAGCGACCGGTTGCTCCTCCGGTGTATTAAACAAAAAGTGCTGCGTCCGTTTTCGTTCCTTAAGCTCCACCAGAAACTTGTCCAACATTACTTCGCACAGACTGTAGGAAGCACCATGTCGCCGTGCAATAACGCGCATTGGCCAATCGCTATAGCCACTGAGCGCAGCCTGGACTACTGGAAATCCTATATCGACCGAACCTATTTTGAGCGGTCGATAGAGAGGCGTCTGGTTGCGGCTTTCGGACTCGCTCAATCCGCCATTGGTATTGGATGAAGTTGCGGTGGTCAAATCGATTCAATCAAGGTTAGAGTGTAGAACGCCTACAGGCGAAACCCTAATGCTGGGGTGTTAACAAACTGGAGTTAGGGGGGACGGGGCTTGTGCGAAAAAAATTTCCAAACGGTTCGATCCCGGAGGGCGGTAAATCTTGCCCGAAGGACGCGAATCGATTGCCCGTCGGGCGCGAATATAGAGCACGGCGGACGCGAAACTAGGGCCGGGATGGGGCGAATCTGTCGCCCTCTGGGCTTGTGGCTAGCTCTGGCTTGGGACTAGCGTTAGGCTTGTGATTAACTAACTTTCGCAAAGCACTACGAGCTTTTGAGCGATGCACGTTTCTCCTGAATGGTTTGCAACAGCTGCTTTTGTGGAGCGACGAACTTCGCGACGCCCTGTTCCATGAGCGTTTTTTCCATGTCAGGAACGTCAACCGCAGCATCCAGCTCTTTCGCAATCGAGTCAGCAATCATCTGATCCACTTGCCGAGTGAAGGACTGGCTGCTGGCTGCGACGGCAGCATTGGTATCGGGTGGATTGGTTTGGATGTCGGAGCCTGCAAGAGCCGCTACGTACTTCCACGGAGCGTCGGCGGCATTTTTGGTTCCGGTGCTGGCAAAGATGATTTCTTGTTGCAAAGGAGTCGGATGCGCCTTCCAGAAATTTTGATTGGCGGTCCAAATCCGTTTGGCATTAAGGATGCCGTATTGCCCCTGGGCTTCTGGCGAAAGCTGCTTGCAGTTGTCCGCTGTGTATTGGTCGATACGCGAAACGAAAATGCTGAAAACACTCTTGAATGTGTCCAGGGATTGTCGTCGTTGGGCACCTCGCCAAACGGCATCGCGGGCCAAATCGTATTGACGCATCGTAAAGATCAACGTGACATTCAGAGTTACGCCAGCCGCAGCCAATTCCTCCAACGCATCAAGTCCAGCCGGGGTGGCAGGTACTTTGATCATTCTATTGTCGTGCCCGGCGGCCCACTTCTTGCCAAGTGCAATGTAGTTTGCTACGCGTTCGGCGTGGGGCATGTTGACCGCGGGGTCTTCCAAAAGCGGATCGAGTTCGAAGCTGACCCAACCGGCATTCCCTTTCGTACGTTCCCATACCGGGTGGAACTCCTTCTGTGCATCGCTAACCAAATCATTGGTCATGCTCCAGCACACGGTCGAATCGTCCTGCCCGCGATCGACATAGTCGACAATTGACTTGTCGAACCGACCCGTACGAATGAGTCCGGAGATGATGATTGGGTTGCTGGTTGCACCAACGGCCCCCCACGCCAAGTTCAATGCGACCAAAGTTGGGTCAATCGAGTCCAAATAAAGGTTTGTCCCGGTGTCAATCAAGGATTGGATGGAAGCATTCTTCATGTTTTGGTCCTAGTGCGTTGATGGGGGTTAGAAAGGCTTTGCCCGCCCGAAGAGACTATAGTAAGCTTCTCGACGTTCCGCTAACAGCCCGCAACAAGCGATTCCTTGTTGGAGTCGGGCAATTGGGTAAACAAAAACACAGGAAACCATGCAAATAATAGACCTTCGAAGCGACACCGTTACCAAACCAACACTCGGAATGCGTGAAGCCATGCTGAGGGCCCCGGTCGGCGACGATGTTATCGATATCGATCCGACCGTTGTGGAGTTGCAGGAATACACAGCGAGTCTGCTCGGCAAGGAGGCTGCCATCTTTATGCCGAGCGGCACGATGACGAATCAAATAGCCCTGCGGGTCCATTGCACGCCCGGGGATGAGTTTATCTGCGAATCGGGCTGTCATATTTACAACTATGAACAAGGAGCGTTTGCGCAGCTCAGCGGGTTGGTTGCCAAGACCATCGAGGGGCAAAATGGTTTGCTTGATTTGGAACAATTGCTCGGATCCGTTCGGCCAGACAATGAACACATGGTTCGAACCAAACTGCTGTGCCTAGAAAACACTCACAATCGAGGTGCAGGCAAAGTCTATTCGCTATCCAGGATTCAGGCGTTGTGCGATTGGGCCCATTCGCAGGGGCTCAACACCCATTTGGATGGTGCTAGACTGTTTAACGCATCGGTTGCGACGGGCGATTCGTTGGAGTCTTTTTCCGACCCTTTTGAGTCCGTCAGCGTTTGCTTTAGCAAAGGGCTCGGTGCTCCGGTCGGGTCGTGTTTGGCGGGCAGTCGCGAGTTTATCGCAAAAGCACGACGTGCCAGGAAGCTCTTTGGTGGCGGGATGAGGCAGGTCGGGATCCTTGCGGCAGGTGCCCTCTATGCCCTGAGGTACCAATTGGAACGATTGTCCGACGACCATGCCAACGCACGTTTGCTTGCTCAAGCAGTTCAACAATGCAAGTCGCTGAGACTGAGTGACAAGGAACCGGACACGAATATCGTCATCTTTCATTTGGCAAAGGAATGGGGAACTGCGGCTCAGTTTTCGGACTCGCTCAAGCAGGCTGGCGTTCTGT
>JANMNR010000259.1:0-40593 GCA_031368325.1 Pirellula sp. | reverse complement strand
GCGAACTGGTTGACACTGAAAAGCATTCGCTCGGGCACACAGGATATCTTGACGACATGCAACTCCTTTCGTCTATCGAACGCAGCATCTGTCGCATTCGGCTTGGGCTCAACAACCGTGTTTCTACCCTGCGATCTTTTTAGGAGCTTTGCAATTTCGGAGTTGCTCTCGTTTTCCCAGAACGGACGTAGAGATTGTGAACCCAACGCGCATTGGACTGCGTACTCCAGCGCCCCATCCATGGGCTGTTTGAGCACATCGCGCATCGCATCGAATGCTTCGCGCGTCCCGATGTAGGTTGCAGCGATTGCGGCCTCCATCCGCACGATTCCGTTCAAATCGTTGGCGGACTTTTTAACGAGCTGCGCATCGTCGGGAAGCATTGGATGCCAATACCTCAATTGCTGTGTGGCTGCGGCTCGCGCATGTCGATCCTCGCATACGAGCAGTTCGCGAAGCAATTGGATAGAGACAGGTGGATCAACCGTTGAATCGGCTAGCGATGGATTGGGGTCGCTTTGGCTGTGCCCAAGATGTTTCGCGGGCAACACAATGTTAGCGATGTCCGCTTCGCCGAGCCAGCGAAAAGTCCAAAGCGCCTCCAACTGATGATGGCGATAGCGGGGATCGGAACTGGATAGGCCATTTGTCCATTTGTTTAACTCGCGGCGCGCTAATGCTGGCTCGCGTTCGCGCAGTTCGCGTTTGGACCAATAGCGGTAGCGATACTCTGGACGTTTCAGCAACTCAAGTAACTCGGGAATAGTCGCATCGGCGATCTTGAGCGGTTCTTGCGAAGGCATGCCCTTGGTAGTAATTCGCCAGATACGCCCGGAGTGCCGATCGCGTCGTTCATCTCGCAACGAATATTGCATGTGCCCCTTGACTGGATTGTACCAATCACACACATACAAGTCGCCGCGTGGTCCAAACTGCAAGTCGACTGGAATGAAGCTCAAGTTCGTCGAAAAAAGGAGATCGCTGACGTACTCTTCTTTGTAGCCAAATTCCTCCTCTTTCCATTGATGAATTTCGATGCGGTTGGTCGGTTTGTAGCGAACTTTGATGAAGCCTCCTTGAAGTTCATCCGGAAAGGTTCTGAAATCGACGAATTCATGGCCGCAAACGCCCGAATAGGCTTGCAGTTCTTTTGGGCTGGGGTGCTGCTGAGGATAGACGGGATCAAGGGAATGAAACGCTGCGGCGTAGACAGGATGGCTGGCGACATGTTGCCCCCAATCATCGAAAGTAACTCCCCATGGGTTCGTGCTGTTATAGGTGCCAAAACTAATCAGACGTTGCGACCGGGGCGAAAAGCGGAACCAGCCGCTGTTCTGTTGCCGCACGGGTCCGTAGGCGGTCTCGACTTGCGTATGGTGAAAGACCGACTCGCGAAAAATCAGATCGCCGTCAGGGGTCCAAGTGAAATCGTGTAGGGCGTGATGCGAATCCTCCGTTCCGAAGCCAGTCAGCAGCGCTGTTCGAACGTCTGCTTTATCGTCCCCGTCTGTGTCCTTGAGGAAAGTCAAGTTTGGCATGTCGGAGATGTACACTCCTCCGTTTCCGAACTCAAAGGAAAGAGGAATATTTAAGTTGTCTGCAAACACGCTCGACTTATCTGCGCGACCATCACCATCGGTGTCTTCTAAAATAATGAGTTTGTCGTTAGGTTCATTCCCGGGATACACGTGCGGATACGTTGTTGAGCAACTGACCCAAAGACGCCCACGGCTGTCCCAACGCATTTGAATCGGAGCTGCCACCTCCGGAAATTGTTCCTCGCCGGCAAACAGATTGACTTCAAAGCGTGGATCGACCTTGAAGGCCTTTTGTTCATCGGCGGCCGATAGCCATTCGTTTGCACCACGGCTTTGGATCGATTTCGGAAGCGGCGGAACATTGGAGTCATCGACTTTCGCAATGACTGGTTTGCCTTGTGCGATATCCCAAATCCGTTGGTCGCGGTTTGCAACCATGAGATCGAAATTTCGCATGGCGGGCAGAAAGTCGAGGTATCCGTAGTCCTTGTTGCGGCCGCCGGTATAGTAGAAGGTGTTGAGCGGTCGAAAGCGTCGAAAGTACTGCTTGTTCTTGTCGATGATTGCATTTACAAGCTCCTCGCTAATTTTTGGCGGCTCTTCGTTGAAGGTATGACGAAACAAGGAACGCGAAAAGACGTCGTCGCCCGCTGAATTGAGATGGACGCCGTTGATAGTCAAATCAGTGCCAGGGCTTTCCATTTCGCGAAGCGTGTCGGAAAAGACATCGGCAAAGGCGACCGATTGCTGGTCGGCGACCTCTCTCATGGCAACGACGTATTGTTTGATGTTGGCGTTATTCCAATCGGCAGCCTTGATCGTCGCCGTGTTTTCGTTGGCGGTGGGTGAGACCAACACCACGCGCGGGGCGGATTTTCCGTTGTAACTCATGCTGGTCAATTCGGCCAAGAAGGTGGTCAACTGCATGCGGAATTTCGACAACCCGTCGTCGCCGGCAAATGACTCATTGAAGCCATACGCCGCAAAGATGACGTCGGCCCTCTCGTGCGTCAAATGCTGAGTGGTACTGGCAAAATTGGCCGGTCGGGGTTGTAGAGCGATGGTATCAGCGGACCAAGCAAGATGTCGTACTTGAAGTTTGTGGTTTGGAAACTTCTTTTGTAAGTACGCTTCGAATCGACCAAACTCCTGAGATCGCTCCAGCAATGTATTTCCTATTAGCATCACTCGATCACCGACATCGATTGGCAGAGGGAATTCGGTCGCAATCGGTGGCACAGAATCAGGCAATCGTGCTGTGTTCTCGTAGATTCCAAACTTCGTAAAGTCGTCAGTACTCGAGTCGGAAGAACCACCTATGTAAGTATGTTTAGCATCAAGTTTCGCTTTGCCGGGTTTTTCAAGCTCCTTAGCAGCGCGTTTCTCGGCCTTTAACGTGCTGCCTTTAGAACCTTTGGGTGGTGTCTCATCTTGTGCATAGAGTGTTTGGGTTAAAAGAGCAACGCACAACGCAACGGAGAATTTGTTGATGGACAGCATGTTGGAATCCTGTGGCTGAAGGTTCGCCAGATTATAATTGCAAATGGTATTTCAAGTAACACATCGCACAGAGCAAACGACCATGCATATTTTTAACGGGTTATCTTTCCTTTTTTTGGTGTCAATCGTTTTTCTAACCAACGATAAGTCAAACGAGTCCAAAAAGGACTACTTTGTGTTTTTGACGACAGGCAAGTCAACGGAAGGAGTTTCTCCCGACGACATCCAAACGAAGCAAGCGGCTCACTTGGAGAATTTTGGGCGACTCGCGAAACTAGGTTCGCTTACCGCTGCCGGACCTTGTTCGGATCCGGACAAAGTAACCCGTGGGATCGTAGTCATCAACGCAAAATCGATCTCGGACGCAGAAACCCACTTTGGGCCAGACCCGTACGTTTCCGAAGGATACAAGAAAGCGGAACTGCATGGATACCAAACGATCGCAGGAAAACTCGAACTCGTTTCCGAAGTTACCTCGATGGAGCAAAGTGTTCTTGTGATTCTCAGCCAAGGAAAGCAATGGCCCACGGAAGCTTTGCCGTTGAAAGGGGTTGAAGCGCAGTTCAGCGCATTGGCGAAGGAGCAATTCGCGGCCAAGAAACTTGGTTTCGCAGGATTATTCAACGAACAAACCAACAACAACTCAAAGCGAGTGGCGGTCATGTTGTTTCGAGGAAAGGAGCTCGAACCAGTCCTTTCGATTTTGGAATCGCATGAGCTGATCAAGAGCGGATCAATTCAATTCAAGGCCTTTAAGCAATTCATGGCCAAAGGTGCATTGCCGGATTGAAGGGGTGCGGAGATGCACAATGCACTCCGCTCGCGTAAGGGCTTGGCTGGGAGTAAACTGAGACTCAATGCATTTAGCACACGTGCCTCTCGTTTTCAGCTCGAAACATGACAAGCCTACCTGTTCCCAGCAGTATTTTCATTGCAAGCTTCGCATTTATTTTCAGCCTTCCGGCGTTTGTTGTCGGCGATGAACCAACTAAAACACGCGCCAGTTGGACACTGTCAAAAGTAAAGGGAACGCCAGATCGACCACCACCATACTCGCTGAAGCGGGCGTATCCAAAACTGAGCTTCCAAGCTCCAGTCTCTATTCATCGCATACCCGCCACTAAAGGTACTAGTCCAAATCGACTGGCCGTTATTGAGCAAGCTGGGAAAATCAAGTCGTTCGTCGATGACAACGAGATTGAGGGAAGCGATTTGATGATCGACCTTGCAAATCCGCCCCCTAAACTGTCAGAACTCACCGAAGGAGTGAAACACAACATCAATGCGTTCAGCATGGCATTTCACCCTAACTTTGCTCAGAATCGATTCGTTTACGTTTGTTACATTGCCACGCAAGAGGGAAGCAGCAGTGCCGAGGGTTCACACATTGCACGGTATCGGATGACCGATACCAATCCTCCGACGCTTGAATACGAAAGCGAAACAACCGTCATTCGATTCGGAGCGGGAGGTCACAATGGCTGTACGATCGAGTTTGGTCCAGATAACTACCTCTACATTTCTATCGGTGACCTTCGTGATCCAACGCCGCCTGACACGCTCAGAACCGGACAGGATATCAGCGATCTTCCGTCCTCTATATTGCGCATCGATGTTGATCATCCGTCGCATAGCGTCGACGGCAAGGAACTGGCTTACACCATTCCCGCCGACAATCCTTTTGTGAAATTACCCAACGCGCGTGGCGAGGTCTATGCGTTTGGATTTCGCAACCCTTGGCGCATGAGTTTTGATTCCAAGACAGGTCAACTTTGGGTCGGCGACGTTGGCTGGGAAGCGTATGAAATGGTTTATCGTGTTCGCGCGGGCGGCAATTATGGTTGGAGCATCAAGGAGGGGCCGGGAGATGTATTGCCAAACCTCCCTGTTGGCCCTACTCCAATCCTAGCGCCAGATATCACGTTGTCGCATGCCGATGCGGCTTCCGTGACAGGAGGACTTGTTTATCGAGGCTCACAACTACCGAATCTTCGGGGCAGTTACGTGTTTGGTGATTGGATCACCCGCCGATTCTGGTCTGCTGAATTTGATGACTCGACGGTGAAAAACCTTACGGAAATCGCTGCTGGCGAAGTCAAGCCAATATGCTTCGGACGCGATTCCAAGGATGAGCTTTTGGTTCTTGAGTATATCGAGTGGAATCAAGCCGGAGGTATCTATCGATTTGTTCCAAACGAGGCAGCCGCATCCTTTAAGGAGAACGAGTTCCCTCGCCGACTGAGCGAAACGGGCCTCTTTCGCGATGTCAAGGATCTTCGAGCCAACGATGGCGTCTTCCCTTACGAATTGAACTCGACAATGTGGCAGGATGGGGCTTCGGCGGAATTTCATGTGGCAATTCCGGGTGACAAACCCATTCAGTACTTTCAAACCCCAAAACCGACATTCGACTGGTTCAAAAGCAAAGTTCTTTTCCCCAAGGATTCGGTTCTGGTGAAAACTTATAGCATGAGGAGTAATGGTACCAATCAACGCATCGAAACCCAGCTCAGTCACTACGGCGGTGTCAACGACTGGCGTTTCTACACCTACAAGTGGCTAGAGGATCAATCGGATGCTGTCTTGGTCGATTCTGACGGTGAAGCGAAAACGATAAAGTTCGGCGTGGGTTTGGGCAACGAACTGCGTTGGAATTTCGGCGCAAGAAGTCAATGTCGGATATGCCATACTCCTTGGTCCGGTGACGCAACGGGTTTCACCGAGGAGCAGTTGCGCAGACCTGGACAAAGCCGCGATGCATGGCGTGATTTGATCGAGCAAGGCTGTCTTGGATTTCCCGCGAAAGAGTTGCCCTGTCCTGATAGCGATTTTTCTGGGATGGTTGGACACGACGATCCCTATGCGAGTATTGAGCATCGAGCGAGATCGTATCTCCATAGCAATTGTGCGCATTGCCATCAGTTTGGCGGCAGTGGCTCGGCGGCATTTGACCTTCGTTTTGAAAAGTCTTTGGCGGATCTGAAAGTCGTTGATGCGATGCCGATCAAGGGCAATATGCAACTTGATGACGCACGACTGATCGCGGCCGGCGATCCGAATCGCTCTGTTCTGTATTACAGAATGGCCAAAAGTGGCGGGGGCCGGATGCCACACATTGGATCTGAAGTTGTGGATTCCAACGGCGTGCAGCTTCTACATCATTGGATATCGAACATTCCTCGTGAAGAGAAACACCGTAACGCACTGGCCATACTAACCAGTCCCTTACAGTTCGCTAAGACGAACGATCGGTTGGCAGCGGCAAGTGCGCTTTTGGACACGCCAGGCGGTGCAATGACTCTTGCAAACGCTTTGGCTGAAAAGAGAGTATCGAGCTCGTTGCGTGATGCCGTTCTCGCTCGTGCGGCGCAAGCTTCTGAGTCCGCGCGGGATGTCATGGAGCCTTTCTTCCCACCGGAGCAACGGATTGTTCGACTTGGCGGAAATTTCGATAAAAAATTGGTACTCGGATTGCCCGGCGATCCCACTCGGGGAAAGCAGATGGCGCTCAATGGAGTCGGGCAGTGTGTACAGTGCCACCGAATCGACAATAAAGGTAAGGACGTAGGGCCACCCCTGAGCGGAGTTGCAATCAAATATGGGACCGGGGCGGCTATGCTGGAACAACTTACGAACCCATCTGCAGTCGTTGCGCCTGAGTACAAGTCTGTTTCCATCCTGACCAGCGAAAACGAAACCATCGTGGGTCGGGTTGTTTCCCGCTCTGACTTGGAGTTAACGTTGGCATTGGCAGATGGCAGTGTTCGAGAAGTTGAATTGAGCGAAATTGAAGTGGAGCGTCAGAACGCCACTTCGCTCATGCCGGAGGGGTTACTGTCGCCCCTGACGGCCCAACAGGCAAGCGATTTGCTTGCCTATTTGCTTTCGCTAAATACAAAAGCAGAATGAGCGTTGGTTGTTAGAAATCGGATTCGGAGCGCGTTAGTCTGGCTGCGTCCCGTGATTAGGAGCTCAGTGCTTCGACGTTCGATTACGACGATAATGCCGGCCATACCGGCATTATCGCCCAAGATTGCGGGCAATCTGCTGGGGGTTCCAAGCTGCACTGGCGAATTCGTTACCAAAGGTTGTGCGGATTGCGTAAAATGGATCGCCTGGGCAATCTGTCGATTGTCCATCCATCCTCCTCCAACTCCTCGCTTTATTTGGTTTTCCGTTTGAGTATAGCAGCATCGATTTTTCAACCACGTCGAAATCAAGGATTTGATCCTTGGTTTCTGCATGCGCTGATTTTGGTCGCTTCGTGTTTGTATCAGCCGTTCAATTGCCATGCGCAAGAGGAGGACGGTATGCCACGCTTAAAGGTGCCGGACCAAATGCCCGATGTTTTGGTTCCAGGAATTCGTCCAGATGCAGTGATCATGCGAAACGGAATGGGGGAGAGCATCTTTGTACCTCGTTCCCGCTATGAGGATTTCGAGCGATTTCTTAGATCCGAGAGCCAGTTGCCGTCCGAAAACACGGTCGATACTTTGGAGCAAATGCAAGTGGCGGTACAGGTCGATAACTTTGCAGCAAAACTCACCATCGATGCTCAGGCAAACATTGCAGAACCAAATGGGCGTTGGCTGAGCATACCCATTGGTTTGGGTTTGGTACAAATAGTACCGTCAAAGCTGAGCGGAGCGGTGGTTGCTGAATTCCCTCCGGTTCGTGTTTCCGTCGATGGCCCTGGCTATGTTTGGCGAGTCTCGCCGGGTCCCGCTGGCAACCGAAATTTGCATTTGGAGGGATTGTCAAACCTGCGGACATCGCCTCAAGGACAGTCGCTTCGCCTAGATCTACCCAACACACCGACGGTGGTTCGAATTGCGTTACCGATCGGTCAATGGGAATTGAACGCAATTGGAAATGGAACCGAAGTCGTAGAAGCATTTGAGGACGTGGGGGCAACATCGATTGCGAATGTTCGAACCAAAGGAGGCGGGATCACTTTGGTTTGGGCGAAGAAATCTGTCGCAGCTCAAATTCAAGCGATTGAGGTAGAAAGCATGACGAAGTACGTCCCGCAACTGGATTCGTTGGGATTCCGAGCGACCGCAAGCGTAGCCATTCGCGGCCCCAAAGCGTTAGGAGGGAAACGCTTTCTATTCTCGCTTCCCGCCGGTAGCCAATGGCGCGCTCCACTGGCAGCCCCCGATTCCTTTCCTGGCTATCGCTTTGGAAGATCCGAATCCGACGATTCCAACCAGGTAATGCTTTTGGAGTTTGAGGAAGCATTTTCCAGGACAGAAATTGAGTTGCCGATGGAGTGGCAAACATCAAACTTGGTTGATTCGAAATCGCCGAATTCTGACGCTTTTTCCTTTCCAATGGTACGTGTGGAAGGGACGCAACGGCACATTGGAAACATTGATGTCGTAGTTCCACGCAATGTCTCCTTTCGATGGGAGCCGCAGCCGGGGATTCAATTTGTTCGCCAATCGTTATTAAATGATGGCAGCGAAACCCTTGCTTACACATTCCGTTTCAATCAACAGAACGAGCCCCTGGTCGGTCGGTGGAACTCTGGCGAAATTGCCACGGATCTGAAAGCGATGTACAGCATTGTTTGCGATCCGTCAGGAATGCGATTAAGCGGTTCGATTGAGATGTTTGGGGATGTGCGACTTCTCCCTTTTTTGCAACTTGATGTACGAGGCTGGACCGTCGAACGTGTCCAATTCCAGCCCTCGGGTAAGGACTTGGACCTCGCGGCGATTCAGAGTCGTTCCCCGCAGGCCGTACCTGGCAGCACTCAATACACAACCTCGATTCCACTCAGTTTGGGCGAACTGTTGGATGCAAACTCGTCCAAGAGCGGAAGCAGTCCACCAAATCGATTGCCGCCAGACTCTTCGACCATGCCATTGGAATCTGGTTCCATGCCGCCGGTGCCTAATGCGCAAGACGAAAATAGCCGTTCTGCGTCCAGGGGCATTTCATTCGTTCTATATCGACCGCTAGATCGAAAACTAGGTGTGCATGGTCAGAAGATGCCAATTGCATTTTCGTTGCCAATGCTTTCGTGGTTGGATGCCGAATCGCAACAAAGGCTTGCGCTCTGCGTTGGTGGTGACATGACTATAAACTCCGCGTGGTTGAAGTTAGAAGAGTCCGCCAAATTGCCTGAAGCCTTCACACCTATTGGCGAGTCCATTTGGAAGCCAAGCAATCCGGCGCTACCGGGAGCGTTGCAATCGGTCGGTCAACCCTCAAAACTTGGATATCGTGTCGCCGTATCGAATTCCTGGTTGGATTGGACCGGAAGTTCAGAATCCATGGGAGCGACGATTCAAGCGAATGCCGATGCAGTCTTAGTGTTAGACAAGGAAGGGTTCGATTTCACGCAGACTTGGACCTTGTCGAGTAACGGCGGTGTGGCAGAGAGCCTCCGTATCGGCGTTTCGAAGGATTGGTTGGACGATGAGCCGAGTTTAAACTCAGTCAGCGTTGACTCAAATAGACTTCAGCTGAGTGTTGATGGTGTTTCGATAACAGCCAAGCCGCTTCGCAACGAGGACGGCTTTCAAAATAGCACTTCGCCGCTTGAACGGGATTTATCATGGCTCCAGATAGAGTTGCCGGATATCAAAGTGCCAGCACAATCAAAGCAAGTGCGGATACTTCAGTTGCGTAAACGCAGGAACCACCTCGAAAAATTGTCGTCTTCTCCAAGCGCCTTTTCGTGGCTATTACCTACAATCGCAGCCGACAAGACGGACGATACTGTCAGTATTAGCGAGTACTCGGGTCGCATTGTTGCAAATGACGGAGTTATCTGTCTTCTCGAGTCTACTTTTGGTGAAGTCGATAGTGAGATTGCGGGTTCGGTTGGCGACCCAAAGGTAATCACGTTTCAGCGAACTCAACTGGAGCCGCGACTGGCCGGTAGTTTACGACTACCTGCGGTTGCAGACCGAGGGGCCTGTGACATCGAATCGGTTTGGCTACAAACCATTGTGAACGCGGTTGAAAAAAGAGATCGGTTTGTATTTAGAATAAAGACCAAAGGCAATTCGGTCTCGATGAGTCTACCAGCCGATCGCATCGCGAGCGCAGAGATCTTAGTCAATGGCAAGAAGGCGAGCATGAGCGTTGATTCCAATAGCGCTCACCGAGTTGACATTTCATTGGCACCTAGCGCACCAGAGGCAACACAATCGACCGAACGAATTTTTGTGGTGGAAGTGTTTCTTTGGTCAACCAATAATTCGCAGTGGCTGAAGTCGCTCCAAGCTGAATGCCCGTCGGTCATGAACTGCAAGTCGCGTGCTCCTTTAGTCTGGCAGATTGTTGTGCCCACGACGGTGCATTTGATTGGCAATAGTTCAACTCTGTCTCCTGGGTACCAATGGAGATGGCAGGAGCTTTGGTTCGGTAGGACAAGTGACTTGAATCAAGAAACAATAGCAAGCCAAATTGGCGCGACCTCACAACGCTTTGTCAGTGAGCAAACGAACCAATATGTTTTCTTTTCACTGGACCATACCATCCTCATGAAGGCTTGGACAGCACCTCGCACTTTGCTATGGGCGCCGGTTGCGCTGTTTGTTTTGGTTGGCTCCTTTCTAGTCATGGAGTTTAAGTGGGTCAGGAAGCCCTGGGTTGGTATTTCATTGTTGTTGGCGAGTCTGGCGTTTTCGCAATGGTTGTTTGATCTTTCGGTCGCACTCAGTCAGTGTTTTGTGGTAGCAATCGTAGTTGCAGCGCTGTACGCCACGTTAAAGTGGGTTGTAGATCGCAGAGCTCGCCGTCGCAGCGTCTTTGTGTCACGCCCATCGTCTCCAATGATTTCAGTCGCAGCAAGAAACCCATCGCAATCTGGTTCTGCGGTTTTACCAAGCCCCAAGGTGGCAATATCGACGTCGGTTTCCATCCATGCAGTCGACGATTCACCTCCGTCCACGACGATTTCATCAGAAGCTGACGGTGTGAAATGATGCGTGCTGCCGTCCGTCCCAGCATTCGGTTGCGGATTGTCATCTACGCGATCTGGGTCCTTTTCGCAACGCATTCGAATGGAATGGCGCAACCTGCGGACGTCGAAACGAAAGGAGTCCCCTACCGAAGAGTCTTCGTACCAAGTCGCGATCTCGAAGCCTTAGGTCTGGAGTCGTTTAACGCCATCGATATCCGCGTTTTGGAGAAGCTTCTCCAGAAGGATTCGGAGGTTAAAGGGCAATTGGATCCAATCGATCCGCCCATCGATTCGTCTACGTCTAGTCGGTTCAAGTCGACCTACTATGTTGCAAAGCTCGTAGGCGCGGATCTGCTGTCGGAATGTTCTCAGCTGACGCTTGCAGGGTCCCCTTATGTTGGTGATAGGGTAACACTATCACCATGGTCGCTGGCTGTTCAGTCTCCAACTGTTCGCGGAGTAAAGCCAGAGTCGCGAGGGCCTGCAAACTGGCTTTTCGATGAACGGGGCTTTCCGAGTGTCCCGACCTACCCTATCGGTACCGCTGACGTAGTTGATGCAAAACGACGAGATGTCTCATGCAAGTTCGGTTGGTCCGCTAGAGCCGATGCGACTAGCACTCCGAACAAACTCCGTTTCTCTTTCGAGTTGCCGAAATGCGCCAATAGTTGCCTAATACTGGTGTTGCCACCCTACGCGCAGGTTCAGGAATGCACTACGGTGTCAAGACGATTGAGCGGTTGGAGTGAAGTCGAGGAACGACTGAGTGGCTGGACCGACTTCAGCCAGGATTTCGCTAGAGAACCAGCGACGGCAAATAGCCCCGATGCGCTATGGCTGATCGAATTGGGTGGCAGCCAAGCCGTTTCGTTCTCAATCGCGATGAGCGTTGGCACACGACCTCAAGATATGCAGAATGCGGTTAACGGACTTCGCTATATGCAACTAATCCGAACGCAAAATCTAGTGCATTCTGTGGAAGGGCAAGAGATACGAACGATCTGCGATGCCGAGGTCTTTGTCTCAGCAGAACAACCGCGTTTGCGGATGAGTTTGGCTAGTGGTTCGAGGCTTCGAAGCTTTACCGTTAATCAGCAAAACGTGGATTGGCAAGTCAATGATGGATGGATTGATTGCGATATACGAGGTGTTATTCAGGGAATGTCTGAGCCGAATCCTGTGCGTGTCGCCGCCGAGTTCTTTACCCCACTTGTTCGAGATAACTTGGATCGGGTGGATACGCTTCGGGTGATGTTTGATCGGGGTTATGTTATGGCTGGAACAACCGTTTTGAATAGCGTATCGCCGTGGCGACTCACCAATGTGGCCTGTGACTCCAATCGAATCGCCGAGCCCCAGGGTGACGCCAAGTCCTTGGGACTCAATCGGCTAGAGTATTCCTGGTACGCCATCCCGCCTAGTCTGTCCATCGGTCTGGAACAAAGCAATCCGACTAGACGATGTGAGGTATTGACCCATTTTTCTAACGACAGTGCAGGATTGACCGCAAACTTTCGAGCGAAGCTGTTTTTTTCCGAACAGGATTCTAGCCAAGTCAAAGTTGAGATCGCAACAGGTTGGAGCATAGTCTCTGCTATCTCGGTAGATCCGAGCGTCCCAGTTACCGTTGAATCGGAGGCCCCCTCAAACACAGCCTACCAAACGCTGCGACTGAGTTGGGATCGCGTAGAAAAAAACAGAATCGGTGAATTTGAACTTCGATTGTATCGACTTGCAGACCCATCCGACAAGCAATCGCGGCACGTCGACAGTTCCTCGTTGGTTAGGCTGCCGGGTTGGAGACGGAGCAACACCTTGGTGGCGGAAGACAATGGATTGTTCGAATTGAAACTCACCGATTCGCTATTGGATGTAATGACGACTGAAGAGTCCATTCCAGAATGGCAAAGACCTTTACTGTCAAAAATATCGAAACACAAGATTTTCACGACAGATTCCCAATCGCTTGAGCACTCTGTTGAACTGCCATTGGACTGGAGTGTCAAGCCGAGTAGGCATCAAGCCAGTACGATGACGGAAATCGATCGCGCATCGAACTCGCTGTTGCGGGCAAGGCACGAGATCATGCTATCCCCAAGCAGGGACTACAACGAGCCAATATCGATCTTTCTGCCATCGGATAATGTGATTTGGCGATTAAAGTCTGGCGATGATTGGGTGCCGCTGAGCCCACTCGACAGAAGCTCCGATTCCAACTCAAGTGATACAGGATTATGGCGTTTTGATTTGCGTCAAGTAGTTTCGGCGTGTTCGCTCCTGGCTGTGGTTCATGCCGATAGCAAAGGCCACGGCGAAGTGATGTTTCCTTTGCCGAGCGTGCTCAATTGCAACATGCTAGCGCAGGATGCGCGATGCAAGTTGGGGGATTTCAAAATTCGAACCGTCGGCACTCCATCGACCTGGAGTGTCGACGATGGGGGGACGAGTTTTTTGCGTTGCAGCGTGGGTGAGCTCGAGGCCAAGAACGTTCTGGCTGCAAGTGCCGTCCCTGGCTTGCCAACTATCCAAACGCTAATTCTTAAAAATGAACGCCACCTCTCAATCGACTCCTTTGGCTCTCAATTGGCAACGATCATATATCTTTCCAACAATCCTTTCCGCAAGACAATCGCCATTGAGCTCGAGGAACAATGGGAACCCTTGGCCGTAAGAACGCGATCCGTTGATAGCACCGACGATGTGCCTTTTCGAATCGAAGGTCGAAAGTTGATCGTCAATAGCGAGAACCGTTGGAAGGATGGCGTCACTGAAATGCAAATCGAACTGATTGGACCACGACTAAGTAAGGAGTCTCGCATTCGTTCGCTAGGCGAAAAGTTTTCGTTTCGATGGCCTGTTTTTGTTTGCGATACAAACAGTGTTAGCCAGCGAAGGGTATTGTGGTTGCCTCGCGAGCTGAAACTGGCCGATTCCGAGGATCTTCGTTGGTATCAAGGCGATCATCGTTGGCCGCTTTGGCGATGGAGTCGGCAAGCATTAGCGGCGTTGTTCGGAGTATCGATAAGTTCCAATAGCAGTGTTGCGTACGCTAGAGAATCCGTAATGGACGTCTCATCGGAATGGCTGCCGAAATGGGCCGCTGCCGGCTGGCATGCTGTACCCGTCGATTCACAACCTTTCGATTCGTATCCTTCCAACTATTCATCGCAGGACCAGCCGATTATGGCGATACAACAAGTCGATGGAGACCGCACCTATCTGGCCTTGGTTTTCGCGGTCTTGACGTTGCTCACTCCACGTATCATTCTCCTTCGGTATCATGTATCCGCATTGTTGGCTGCTCTGCTGATCGCTTGCGCGCATTTTGCACCGGTTGGTCTCGCCCGGTTTGCGACGTCAGGCCTAACTGGCATGAGCCTAGGCTTTATGGCTTTTGTGATTTATCGAGTGCTCTCCAAGCCATTGAGCATAGACAAGAGCCTATCGCAGCGGCACACCGCAAAATGGTCAGCAAACTTGAGCTCGCCGACCTTTATCTTGGTTGTGGGTTGGGGACTCGTTCTACCAAATTCATGGAATTCTGTCGCGATAGGCGACGACAGGTTACGAGATGAGAGTGCCATCGTATATCAGATCGTTATCCCGATCGACGAATCAGGTTCAATGGAGGGAACCACCGCCTATGTTCCCTCGGAGATGTTAAACATACTCAACGGAACCCCCGATCGAGTCAAGCGCATTGCGAAAGGAACTCATCCAATTTCGGCGAGACATATCTTGCGGATGGGTTCTCGCAATCGATTCACCTCAGGCGACCAAATCACGATGGTCTACGAGTTCATGGTTGGCGATGATTTGGCCCCGGTGCGATTCCCCATGAACACCTCTCAGTTGCTCCTACCACGATTCACTGTGGATGGCACTGAAGTAAATCTCAGTAGCAGATTAAAGAGCACGGGCTCCGAGTGGATCTGGACACCCGAAAAACCTGGGAAACATTTGGTTCAAATCACGTCACAGCCTGTTTTAAAATCGAGCGCCACGGATCGCAACCGTGAATCGCTGGCAAGATTTCTAGACATCGCAATTCTTCCGGTAGCCAACGCAACACTCGAGATTGAGACCGACCCAAAAAACAGTCTTGAAATTACTTCGCGTGGACGAGTGACCGACCCAACCGAAGGACGATTTGTGGCGATGCTCGGAGCGTTGGATCGTTTAAAGTTTACTGTCACCACGCCCATAACGAGGATGGGTAATGGCTTAACGTTTCCATCAGCACCAGTAGTCGACGGGGCCGAAACGCCGGTAATGCACACCGAGTTGTTTCTTCAAAACGAGATCTTGCAGGCAAAAACGATAATCGATTTCCCCAAGGGTGCACTGACCGGTCGAGAAATTGAAGTCGAAGCTGATTTGCAATGGCTTCCCATCGGAACTCTGTGGGGAGATGCGGAATGGGTAGAAACGCGATCGGGTAGTACACTTTCGAAACGAAAGTATATTCTGGAATGGAGGAACGAGTCGACTAGTGCAAGTGTGGGTCAGCCATCGACTCGAGATCGACAAATATCCGTAGTTTGGGTTCCAGAATCAGCGAGCCAAAGCCTAAATGTCTTGTTTGCGGAATGTCGCGAACGGGGAACCCGGCGTGGATCGCTTCGATATTCTCGAGCGGCAGGCGCCAATTGGAGTATCGAAGGAGTTGGAGCGTGGATTCCAGCAATCGGTTCGAAGGATCGGCTGGATTGGCCAGAACTTAAAACGAATCTTCTTGCAACCTCGTTGCGCATTCCACCAAATGGTGGGTTCGGAATCTTGAAGCCAAAATCGTTGTTGGACCGACCTCAACAAGCGCGCGTGTCAACAAAGTGGTCGATCGATTCGAATCGCGAGGCTTTGGTATCACGAATTGAATTGCTTCCGGGCAGTTCGGTTTCTGAACCGCTGGTTATTGAATTGCAAGACGATTTTGTTGTGACGGAACTATCCAATCGGAGTGGCCCCATTCGATACTTGCTGAACAGATCGAACGGCAAAATTCAAATACAAGTGCTCGCCGAACGCAAGTCTCTGGAAGTGAGTGATCTGTTGCTTCAGGCGAAAAGAGCGGACTCTGCGCACTGGCAAAGCGATGCCGCTGGGAAGTGGTTTGAGTTGCCGTGGTTGAACTTACCGTCCACGGTGAACTCAGACCAAACGCTTGAGATTGTAGCGAACGAAAGCACTGCATTTCGATTAGAGTCCGAGCCCGGCTGGATTTTTGGAAAGGGGCAGAATACTTCGGCGCTCAATCTGGCTAAGTCGTATGCAGACATCCATGCCAGTGCATTGGCAAGTTCTCGCTATCAAGTGATTCATCGAGATAACCCACTCGTAGGTAAACTTGCATTGAAACAAGTTATGGGATCCAATTCGAGAGAGATTGAGTTATCCGCCCATTTCATACGATCGGTCGCATCGCGGCCGTCGTTTGCAATTGAGATACCTGGATCCTTGAAGGATCGATGGCAAAGCGAGTCGAGAATCACAACAATTCCATGCCCAGATCCGAACAAAGCATGGCTTCAAGTGCACTTGCCGGAACCCTCCACAACCGAGACGGAGACACCCGTCGAATCCCTTATTCGATTTTTCCCCCGCCCTGAGGATTGGACGGTGGACTCCGATTGGGCCAATCGCATTCATGCCGTCGATGAACGTATACCCACGCTCAGTAGCGAAGCGGCGGACGATGTTCCGTCCGTTCAAGGAGAGAAGAATTTGTCAACATCGAGTGGATTAGGTAACGAACGATCTTCCTCTCGACGGTCCGCAACACGAATTGTTCTTTCGGTGCTTGACGATCACTTTATGCCAAACCGGTCGAACCGAAATATCTTATTGCGGTCGCAATATTGGATTTCGGAGGATTGGATTGAGGATAGCAAAGGCACTTTGAATGAAGCCAGGGAACTTGAATGGACGCTGGGGCCCGGCGTTGAGGTGCTTGCAATCGAAGTCAATGGACGATTGACCGAATTCCAGCAGGATGATCGAAGTCTTCAATTCGCTACCATACCGCTTGGAGTTTGTGACGATATTCGTGTGTACTCGAAGCATCCGGTGGACGGCGCCGCCGATCGTACGAGTATCATCAAAGCACCCGAATTGTTTGGTGTCGAGCAGGGCGACGAGATTCAATGGTTAGGCAATTCAAATAGCAGCAAGATAGAAATTCAGGTCGGATCAAAGCGAATTGTTGAAACGAAAAATGACAGCGACTTCGAAAAAATCGCAGTAACATGTTTGAAGTTTCTCGAACTAAGCCAACAACGGTGGCCAAACGCGGTTCAATTGGAACCAAGCTCCGTGTTAGCAAACTGGAGAAAACACTGGGGAGCACAGGCGTCGACCTACTTGAAGGAATGGTCGGATAAAGTGCGGCCTAAACAGAAATTGGCTTTTGCTCAAGCGATTGAGCAATGGCATTCGTTAGTTCCGCTCGCAGAAAGAAGAATGCGAAGCAAATCCGATGTAGGATTGTTTTTCTCCGTTCCAAAAACGGACATCCAACGTGCCGATAAAGATGATCGAACAGTATCGCACGGGTCGAAAACTTCAAGCGAAGGAACGAACGGAGTTGGAAAATGGATTTCAATGCTTGGGTGCTTGATAATCCTCGCGAGCGTTGTGTTTGCGGTACCTTCGTATAGCGGTCGCTTGGCGGACAGACCTTGGTGGAGCCTGTTGTTTTTGGGTCTATTTGCTTGGATTGTGTTTGGCTCAGTGCTACCAGCCCTAGTGCTGGGTAGCCTTGGGCTGATAGTCGCGATCGACAGTTACGGGATGGTTACCGCGCGACTTCGACGAAACGGGATTCGCGGACTACGGTCACCTTAATTTCGCCGGGATAAGTAAGTTGCTCTTCGAACGACTTTGCGATATCGCGACAGATTTTGGCTGCAACGGCGTCGTCCGTATTCTTGGAGCTAACAATGACACGCAGTTCACGTCCAGCTTGGATCGCGAACGCCTGTTCAACACCATTGAATCCCTTTGCGATCGCTTCTAGCTCTTCCATGCGCTTGATGTACCGTTCAAGAGATTCACGCCGAGCGCCTGGTCGCGAGGCGCTGCACGCATCGGCGGTGGCGACCAGCAGTGTGTATGGAAACTCGGTTGTTAATTGGTCGTGATGTCCTAAAGCCGCATGGACAACCTGTTCGTTCTCGCCGTTACGTTTGAGAATGTCGGCACCAATTTTTGGGTGACCTCCTTCCAACTCGTGGTCGGCGGCTTTGCCGATATCGTGCAACAGTCCACATCGCCTTGCAACTTGCGGGTTGAGTCCAATCATTTCGGCCATCATGCCGGACAAGAAAGCAACCTCGACACTATGACGCAGAACGTTTTGAGAATAACTGGTTCGGAAGTGTAATCGACCGAGCATGTCGATGGTGCGTTCATGAAGTCCCTGAATGTTGACTTCCTGTGCGGCTTCCTCACCTTTTCGACGAATGAATGCTTCGATCTGTTTCTCGGTTGCGGCGACAATTTCCTCGATGCGAGTTGGATGGATTCTGCCGTCAATGACCAGTTTTTCCAGAGACTGTCGCGCGATCTCGCGCCGCACAGGATCAAAGCCGCTGACGATGACAACGCCTGGAGTGTCGTCGATAATCAGATCGCATCCGGAAACCTTTTCGAATGAACGGATGTTGCGTCCTTCGCGTCCGATGATCCGTCCCTTCATGTCGTCGCTGGGGATATCCACCGTGCTCGTGCTACTCTCGGAGGTTTGCGAGGATGCATAGCGTTGCATAGCAACGAGCAGGATGTCTTGAGTTTTTTGCTGAGTGATTTCAGCAACCTTCTTTTCGTGTTTCAGGATTACCGAACCGAGTTCGCCTTGCAACTCCTTTTCGAGGATGGACATCAGCTGCTTTTTCGCTTCGTCGATCGACATTCCCGTTAGACGCGTCAAATCTGTTTGTTGCTGGTGGATTAGTTTTGTGTACAGCTCGTTCTTGCGACCGACATCTTCAATGCGTTCAGATAGCTTGCGTTGCGTGTTTTCGACGAGCTTTTCTTGTTTGCGAGCATCCTCGGCGGATTGCTTTAACAACTCTTCTTTTCGTTCGAGAGCCGATTCTCGTTTTCGAAGTTCGTCCTTAAGCTTTTGGTTGTCGCCATCAAACTTCGATTGCAGTTGTAAGAGCTTTTCCTTCTTTTCAAGTTCGGCTGACTTGAACTGATTGTCGCAATCCAACTTGGTTTGTTCGAGCAACCGTTTGGATTGGTTCTTGGCATCGCGTCCTTGGAGGACATTGATGCCGTACATGACGGCGGCCCCTAGCACAGTCGCGACGAGGGGGAGTATCCACCCAACAATCGGGTTCGGAGGCACATCGGGTTGTTGAGCGAGCAGAATGAACTGATTCGTCCATTGGGAAAGTATGTAGGATGAGACAAGCACGTCATTTTCTTTCTGTTATGGAACAGAGAGCAATGCGCTATTCGAAAGACAAGTTAGCCAGACAAAGTTCGTTGCTCTGATCAACTACGCGAGAACGGCAATCCATCCAATAGGTTTTTCAAAGCGTGACGCGACGCGACAGAGACTAGCCCTGCTGTTGTCCGATTTCGCTTTGTCCAAAATTCCAATCCACGGACTAGGAACGTTACATCAACCCTTTTTACGGTCGATGTTCGTGTCCAGCATGCAACCGAAGTTGATGTTGCAAGCGTGGTTTGGGATCGTCGGTTTGTTGGTTCGTTTGCAAAAGCTGGCCCTGGATTGAATGAGCCAAGGAGAGGCTTTGAAAGGAAAACCGCTAAAACAACAACAAGGAAAAGTGGAACGAGAAAAAGTGGAAGCATATGACCGTAATCGATAAAGTTGCTCGAGCAATCAAGGCACAACTCGCATTCGACCAACCAGCGATCGCGAAATGGATCGATGGAAAGCGGGATTGCGTCTGTTTTTGAGTTTCTCGGAAGTCCAATCAATTTTGGGGCGTTACTCCAGAAATTCCAGAATCGCACGCCCTGCGCCAAATAGTAACACACTGGCATCGGTCCGAAAACGACTTACCGAAAAACAGAATCGAAAATCGCCCCCCAATGCAATCTTCTTGAACTGTACAATTGAATTGAAGATAAATGCCTAGAAACCTGTACCCAGCCCTGCGTTGATGCGATCTATGCGCTCTTTTGTAGCAATGAAAAGGCCTCGAAAGAATGCAAAGTTCACAAAAAACCTCTCATGCGATTTCAATCACGAGGGCCGAATGATTTTGAGCAGTTGGCAACCCATTGCAGGCCTGAGCACCGCGAAAACACTTTTCGGCAAATCGTGGCCTCGTTATAGTGGCAGATGGATTGCAAGCCGGACGGCTAACTGAAAACCGCCGACTGAAACAACTCGAAGACTAGCGATCCAAACCTATTGCGGCTTTTAACACCAACCCATCAACCCTGCCTTCCGTGTCACCCTCAATTCTTGTTTCAGGTTACGGCGGTTTCTTGGGTCACGCCATTTGCAAAGAATTGTTGAGCCATGGTTTCCGTGTAAGGGGAATCGCGCGGGGTAAATATCCAGAGTTAGGGGCAATGGGCGTGGAGTGCATTCAAGCTTCTGCAACCAGCCTTGAGGCTTGCGAATACGCTTGTCGAGGCATGGACGGTGTCATCCACACAGCGGCATTAGCAGGTGTTTGGGGGCCTGCCCGAAACTACGAGGACATTAACGTCAACGCGACTGACAACCTCCTTAAGAGTTGCAAAAAGCTAGGAATACGCGCTTTTGTTTTTACGAGTTCCCCCTCGGTCACATTTGACGGGACTGCTCAGTGCAACATTGATGAAAGTGTTGATTATCCAAAGCATTGGCTGTGTCATTACCCGCGGACCAAGGCAATTGCCGAGCAGCACGTCCTGGCCGAAAATAGCTCGAGCGGGTTGGCAACTTGCTCGTTGCGTCCTCATTTGATTTGGGGAGTCGGTGATCCGCATTTGATCCCGCGGGTGATTGAAAAATGCCGAACGGGCAGGCTTCGGCGAGTTGGAGACGGCAAAAACTTGATCGACACGGTTCATGTTGATTTTGCGGCATCGGCGCATCGTTTGGCGATGGAACGCTTGCTAAATCGGGACCAGAATGCGTCCGGACGAGCCTATTTCATCACCGACGGTGAGCCTGTCGAATGCTGGAATTGGATCACGACCATTCTTGAGTCCGCGAAAATGGCACCTCCTAACAAGAGCATCTCGTTCCGAACCGCGTATCGTTTGGGCGGTATTTTAGAGGCAATGTACAGGATGTTGCGTATTTCGACCGAACCGCCGATGACGCGTTTTGTTGCTGCTCAGCTTGGCGTGGATCACTATTTCAACATCAGTTCCGCAAGGGAACGCCTGGGTTATGTGCCAATTAGCAACAGGGCGCGGTGCGTTGCGGATTTAGCCATCTGATGCTTAGCATTGCCTAACCTGCAAAGCGGCGTGCGGCAACAAGCTGCAACCAGCGTCAAACACCCCTGAACGGCCGTTTTGGGCTTGTGAAACCAGGGGGGCTTTACCATACTATTGCCTCGAAATATCCAGATTTTGGGTTGAGCCACATCTTGCAGCGTAGCGAGTTGAAACGGCCGCGGGTTACCGATGGCCGTTTGTTTTTTGATGCGACACCCCTCGCGTCGATTGGACTCAACCAGCGCGACAGGCGATTTTTACATTGCCATGATTCGCACAAACCTTTTGCTTCGAGCGACAGCTCGGAAATGAGAACGACAGTATGGGACGTTATACAGGCCCCAAGGCCAGAGTGAATCGACGCTTCGGAGCATTGCTTTATGAAAGCGCAGGTGCTGTCCGTGCCTACGAAAAGCGAAGCGAGCAGCCACCAGGGATGCACCCAAAGGGCCGCCGAACCAGCAATTACGGCACCGCTTTGTCCGAGAAGCAAAAGATCAAGTACTACTACGGCCTCGGCGAACGCCAACTACGCCGTTACTTCGATGACGCCGTTCGCAGGAAAGGCAATACCGGCGAAACACTGTTGCTCATGTGCGAAAGACGATTGGACAATATCGTTCGCAGAATCGGCCTGGCTAAGACACGACCGCAAGCCCGACAGGGTGTTGTTCACGGACACTTCAAGGTCAACGGCGTCAAAGTCTCCAGTCCTTCGTACGTTCTTCGCCCTGGCGATGTGATCGAAATCCGAAACAACGAAGCGGTTCGAAACCTTTATCGCGGTATTATTGCGAATAGTTCACCTATCCCGTTGGATTGGGTAACTTTCGACAGTGAAGGTCTAAAGGCAACGATTCAAGGCAACCCTGGCCCAAGCGATATCTCGCTGCCAGTGAATGCTAACATCGTGGTCGAATTTATGTCCCGATAGTTTTCTCTGCTTGTTGATCATCTCATGCATTCTCCTGTTGTCGTTTTGGGCGGTGGGCCTGGTGGTTACGCGGCAGCTTTTTTAGCTGCCGACGAGGGCCTTGAGGTTATTCTAGTCGAGTCGGAATCCCGGCTCGGTGGCACATGCTTATTGCGAGGATGCATACCATCCAAAGCATTGTTGCATGTTGCGAAAGTGCTCGGCGAAGTGCATGAGATGAGCGAAGACTGGGGCGTTGAGTTTGGCGCCCCAAAGATCGATGTCAATAAGGTTCGGGCTCGGAAAGAGAAGGTCATAGAAACGCTAACTGGTGGCTTAGGCCAACTTGCTAAGCGACGAAATGTCAAGATCATCAAGGCTCGCGGCAAGTTCGAGAACTCAACGACTTTGCTGCTCGAAGGGGACGACCCGTCGATTCCAGAAGACCGTAAGATCACCTTTGACTACTGTGTTGTGGCTACCGGTAGCGTGCCTGCTATGCCCCCATCATTCAACATCGGCTCAAGTCGAGTGATGGACTCGACTGGTGCTCTAGCCTTGGTGGATATCCCTGAAAAGCTGCTAGTCATCGGTGGCGGATATATCGGTCTCGAAATGGGTACTGTTTACGCCCATTTGGGGTCAAAGGTTACTGTGGTTGAGTGGACGGACGGTCTGCTTCCAGGTGCTGATCGGGATTTGGTCAAGCCTCTCCACAATCGGCTCAAGAAATTGCTTGACGACCGAATCTATCTCAATACAAAAGTCGGCTCGGTTGCCGAAGTAGATAACCAGATCGAAGTGACGTTCGAAGGGCCGGGCAAGTTTGGCCATGAGCGATTTGATCGCGTGTTGGTGAGCGTGGGCAGAAGGCCTGTGAGTCAAGGATTGGGGCTTGAGAACACGAGCGTCCAGGTGAATCCCAAAGGGTTTATTGTGTGCGACAAGCAGCAACGCACAAACGATCCTCACATTTTTGCGATTGGCGACGTAGCAGGCGACCCGATGCTTGCCCACAAGGCAAGCCACGAGGCGAAAGTTGCAATCGAAGTCATTCTCGGTAAGCCTGCGGTTTTTGACAAAGCGGCCATTCCAGCCGTGGTGTTCACAGATCCGGAAATCGCTTGGGCAGGCCTGACGGACGATCAAGCAAAACGCGAAGGCCGCAAAGTGGATATCGAGGTATATCCCTGGGCGGCTAGCGGCCGCGCCCAGGCAATCGGGCGGACCGATGGCTTCACAAAATGGCTGGTTGATCCAGAGACGCATCGAGTACTCGGATGCGGTATCGTCGGATCGGGTGCTGGCGAGTTGATTGCAGAGGCGGTCCTGGCCATTGAAATGGGTTGCGAAGTGCGTGACCTGACCGAGTCGATTCACCCACATCCTACGCTAAGTGAAACGCTGATGAATGCCGGCGAAGTACACTTTGGCACCGCGACGGAAATCTACAAGCCAAAGCGTCACGCTTAGCAGATATTTCACTATCGCAGCTGCGGGCTACGCAAAGCCCTGCTGCATCTATATCCCCCGCCGCTGGCGCGGGTTAAGCGGGTTGTCGAACCCGCGAAGTCTGGTATACTTTCGGCTTGCAAAAACAGCAGAAAAACCCTGCAAAAACGCTGACAAAAAGCGTTTTTGCAACTTCAGGTTTTTGATGCAGTTCGATTCTCTTTTCCGAAATGGCTTTCCCCGTGTCGAACGTCCCTCCAGATGATGATTTTGATGCCAATGACCCGGCTTCGCTGCCATCGGCAGGCGATGACAATCCTGGTGGCAACGGCAGCGGTGGCGGTGGGGAACGGATGATCGAGGAATCGATCGAAAACGAACTGCGTAACAGCTATTTGACTTACGCGATGAGTGTCATCGTCAGTCGCGCACTGCCGGACGTTCGCGACGGCCTCAAGCCCAGTCAGAGGCGTATTCTCGTCGCCATGCACGACTTGAACCTCACACCCGGAGCTCAGCGAGTCAAGTGTGCGAAGATCGCCGGCGATACGTCGGGTAACTATCACCCTCACGGTGAAGCGATCATTTATCCAACCCTGGTCCGCATGGCCCAGGAATGGAACATGCGACACATGCTGATCGACAAACAAGGAAATTTTGGTTCCATCGCTGGTTTGCCTGCCGCTGCCATGCGATACACCGAAGCGCGGTTGGCCGCCCCGGCTGCGATGATGTTGGACGACATTCGGCTCGATACCGTCGACTTTATTCCGACCTATGACGAACGCCGTACCGAACCTGTCGTGCTTCCGTCGAAGTTCCCAAACTTGCTTGTCAACGGTGCTACGGGCATTGCAGTCGGTATGGCGACGAGCTTGCCGCCACACAATCTACGTGAAGTCTGCGCAGCATTGATTAAAGTCATCGACGATCCTGAAGTCTCGATTGCGGAAATCTGCCAAATCATTCCCGGCCCCGACTTCCCAACTGGCGGCATCATCTGTGGTCGATACGCTATTCGGCAGGGGTACAACACCGGCCGCTCAACCATCGTCATGCGAGCTCGCGTCGATGTCGAGGAGGGCAAGAAATCCCGTTTGATCGTTCGCGAGATCCCGTATCAACAGTTCCGCGATCGGGTGATCGAACGGATCGCCGATTTGGTACGCAGCGAACGTATCAAAGGCATCTCCGCGATTCGCGATGAGAGCGATCTCAAAGAACCCGTTCGAATCGTTATCGAAATCAAACAGAATTCAGACCCGCACGTCGTGCTCAATCAACTCTACCAGTTCTCATCGCTGCAAGAGTCTTTCTCTATTAACATGCTCGCGCTCGTGGATGGCAAGCCTCGCGAACTGAGCATCAAAGAATTGCTGCAGGAGTTTATCCGTCACCGATTTACGGTCATTCGACGGCGAACTCAGTTCCTGTTGGCTTCCGCGAGGAAACGTAAGCACGTTGTCGAAGGTCTCCTGTTGGCGCTTGCCAATATCGACGAAATCATCATGCTCATTCGCAAGAGTCGGACACAAGCCGAAGCGAAGGAAAAACTGATGGGAGTCGAATGTCCAGCCGCAATGATGGAACGCGCACTCGGCGACCGAGGCTACGCCGACTTCCAATTGGAACGAGGCAAAGCCGAAGTTTATCGATTGACCAGCGTTCAGACAGATGCAATCCTGCGAATGACGCTTGGTCAATTGGCTGGCTTGGAACAAGAGCGACTTACCGACGAACACACATCGATCCTTACCGAAATCGAAAAGTTCCTTGTGATCTTGAGCGACCCTGCCAACATCTACGCCATCATCAAAGCCGACTTGGAAGAAATCTCGCGCAAGTTCGGAAACGATCGACGAACCGTCATCGATGAGGAGGAGCTTGGCAACTACAACATGGAGGACTTGATCACCGAGGAAACCATGGTGGTCACAATCTCGCATCAAGGGTACATCAAGCGTATTCCTGCGACGACTTATCGAGCTCAAAAGCGTGGCGGAAAAGGTATCGCGGGTTTGAGAGCCGAAGAAGAAGATCCGGTCGAACACCTGTTCATTGCCAGCACACACGCGCACTTGCTATTCTTCACGAATCAAGGAAAAGTCTACTGGCAAAAGGTTTGGGAGATTCCGCAAATGAGCCGCGAAAGTCGCGGACGAGCGCTGGTCAATCTATTGAATTTGACCCCAGAGGAAAAGATTCGAGATTGCGTCTCGGTTCGAGACTTTAATCTGCCAGGGCACTTCCTCATGATGGCCACCAAGAAGGGCGTCATCAAGAAGACCGAACTCGACGCGTATAGTCGCCCCAAAAAGGGTGGCATCATCGCGATCAAATTGCGAGAAGATGACGAACTGGTCGACGTTGTTGTCGCAAAGCCGAACGATCAAATCGTCCTATCTACGGCTAACGGTATGGCCATTCGGTTTGCAGAAAGCAATGCTCGCTCGATGGGCCGAAACACCTCCGGTGTGAAGGGTATTTCACTGAAGAAGGGGGATGAGTTGGTTGGCATGGTCGTGGCGGATCCGACTGCGACGTTGCTGACCGTGTGCGAATTGGGTTACGGCAAACGCACAACGTTTGGACCAGGCGACGAAATGGCAGGCAAGGAAGTTGCTGCAGTGGATGACGAAAACGCTGAGGACCCAGTAGCAGAAGAAGAGATCCCGGAGGAGGCCGAAAACGAAGCCGAGGACCTTAACTCCGCGAACCGATACCGTACTCAACGACGCGGTGGTAAAGGTGTCATCGATATCAAGACTACGAAGCGAAATGGACGTGTTGTCGGCATTGTTCCTGTCAGCGATGCAGATGAGTTGATGATGATGACCGTACGGGGCAAGATCCAACGTGTGGCAGCTAAGGATATCAGCGTGATCGGACGCAATACGCAAGGTGTTCGCATCATGAGTTTGGACGAGGGAGATACGCTCACAGCCATCGTGCGAGTTCCACCCGAAGACATTTCGGAATTGGAAGTCGCTCAGGCCACGCCCGTTGCCGGTGCGCCCGACCCAACCTCATTACCAACAGAGGCCATGGAAAACGATAGCCAAACGGATGCTTCCGATTCCGATGAATCTTCCACGGATGACGAAGGCCAGGGCTGAGTGAGAATGACTCCTTGACGAACAACCAACCAGCCTCGTTGCTCATTTTGGTTTGCACGTACAATGAACGCAATAACTTGCCGACGTTGTTTGAGCAGATTGAGTCTGTCGTTCCGAATGCGCGAATTTTGGTGGTGGATGACAATTCACCGGATGGGACAAGCGATTGGGTTGAGCAGCAGATAAAGCAGAATCCATCGATTACGCTGATCCGTCGAAGTGGCAAGCTGGGGCTCGGTACAGCCATCCGAGCCGGTATGGAGTTTGCATCCGAGAATGGCTTTGAGTGGCTTTTGAACTTGGACGCAGACCTAAGTCACAGTCCCAGTGCGATTCCAGACCTGTTGGCTCAACGCGAGGCCGCGGACATTGTCGTGGGCTCGCGTTATGTGGAGGGCGGTGGCATGGAGGGCTGTTCGTGGCGCCGTGTCTTTGTGAGCAAGTGTGCGAACGCTTACGCAAGGCGGATCATAGGCTGGTCGGTCCGCGATTGCAGCAGTGCCTTCCGGCTTTACCGAGTGAGTAGCCTGAAAGCGTTAAAACTCAATGAAATTGTGGGAACGGGCTACGGTTTCTTGGAAGAAGTACTTTGGCACTTGATCGATCAAGGTGCACGCCTCCACGAGGTAGGCATCGTTTATACGGAACGGCGCGAAGGCAAGTCCAAGATCTCAATTGCGGAAGCTTTATCGACGATTGGCTCTATCCATCGCGTTGCAAGACTACAAAAGAGTCGAAGCCCAAAGTAACGGAGGCGAGCTTGCGCGAACGCAAAGCACTTTAGCAGGCCTGTTCTAGTCGCTGAACGCGTTCCGTTTCCCTTGCTATCATCAAGTCCTCTCGGCTTTTTATGACGAGAATGCGTGCGGATGAGGAGTCGATTGCGATATCGTCATCCAGTTGAACATCCACGTTTTTCCCAGCATCGAGAGTCAGCCCCAAGCAAGACAAACCATTACAGACATCCGCTCTAACACGAGCCGAATTCTCTCCAACCCCTGCGGTGAATACCAAGGCATCCACCCCGCCCATCCCAACAGCCAAAGCCCCGATACTCGCTCGGACCCGATCAGCAAACATGGTCAGGGCCAAACCCGCTCGCTCATGGCCTGCTTCAGCCGCTGCTTCCAGTTGACGAACATCACCGGAGATTCCAGAAACGCCCAGCAGCCCCGAGCGATGATTCAAAACATCGTCGAGAGCACCAGGGCCAAGTCCGTGCTGACGTTGCAAGTAAACCAAGATGCCTGGGTCTATGGCTCCAGATCTCGTACCCATCATCAAGCCGTCGAGCGGTGTAAAGCCCATGGTAGTAGCAATAGGTGCACCACCGACTATTGCCGACGCTGAGCAACCGTTGCCCAGATGACAAATCACCAAACGCAAATCCGTTAGCGGTCGATCGAGCATCTCCGCAGCCCGATGCGCGCCGTACGAGTGACTGATTCCATGGAATCCAAATCGCCGAATACCCCATTCCGAGAACCACTCGTAGGGAACCGGATACACAAACGCTTGAGGCAGTAGCGATGTGAAAAAAGCAGTGTCAAAAACAGCCACTTGCGGAATCCCAGGCAGCACGAGTTCCGCAGCATCGATTGCGGCGAGCGCCGAGGGATTATGAAGCGGAGCTAGTTGCGACAGTTCCTCTATCGCTTTTCTTACCGATTGGCATACGAGCGTGCTTTCGCGGAACGATGTGCCTCCATGTACCACTCGATGTCCAACCGCCTTGATGTCGATGGATGGATCCTCTTTACTATTACACATTTCCATCATTGATGGAATCGCAACGCCCACCGCTTCGGCATGCGTCCGAACGGCGACAAGAATCATTACATCGGGCACACCTGCTCGGCTTAGTCGTAACTCCGCTTGGTCCAACTTCCCTGCCCAGTCGACATGTCCACTACAAAGGAAATCTCCGACATCCATGGCAAAGATGCCGCACTTGAGGCTGCTCGAACCGCTGTTCACGACAATTATGCAGTCCCTACTCACGTACCGCCGCCCCACTTCCAATCCCGAATTTCTGGCATGTCTTCTCCGTGCTTTTCAATATACTCTTTATGCTCAATGAGTTTGTCGCGAACGGCTTGTTTCGCATAAGCGGCTTGGGCTCCCAAGCTTGGAACGCGGTCGATAACATCGCCAACTAGATGGAAGCGATCCAGGTCATTGAGCACCACCATATCGAACGGGGTTGTCGTTGTCCCCTCCTCTTTGTAGCCTCGCACATGCAAGTTGGCATGGTTGGTGCGGCGATACGTAAGGCGATGAATTAGCCAGGGGTATCCGTGAAAAGCGAAGATAACTGGCTTGTTGGTCGTGAACAGCGCATCGAAATCGCTATCACTCAAACCATGAGGATGCTGACTAGTCGGCTGTAGCTTCATCAGGTTCACCACATTGATAACTCGGACTTTTAAATTGGGAAAAAATCCTCGCAAAAGCTCCACGGCCGCTAGGGTTTCCAATGTGGGGACGTCGCCGCAGCAGGCCATGACAACATCCGGTTCGCTCCCTTGGTCGTTGCTTGCCCATTCCCATATCCCGATCCCCGCAGTGCTGTGCTTGATCGCTTGGTCCATATTGAGCCACTGAGGTGCTGGTTGCTTGCCAGCCACGATAACATTGACATAGTGTCGACTTCGGAGGCAATGGTCTGTGACGCACAGAAGCGTGTTCGCGTCTGGCGGCAGATACACACGAATGATCTCCGCTTTTTTATTGACAACATGGTCCAGAAAGCCTGGGTCTTGATGGCTGAACCCGTTGTGGTCCTGCCTCCACACGTGTGACGTTAACAAGTAGTTCAGGGATGCGATGGGTCTTCGCCAGGGTATGTGACGTGTTACCTTGAGCCATTTGGCATGCTGGTTGAACATGGAGTCGACAATATGGATAAAGGCTTCGTAACAGGAAAAGAACCCATGCCGACCGGTGAGCAAGTAACCTTCCAACCATCCTTGGCACTGATGTTCGCTTAGCATTTCCATAACGCGACCATCTTGTGACACTCCATCATCCTCGGAAATGATGTCCGCCATGGAATTCCTATCGGTGACTCCGAAAACCGGGTTCCAACGGTTTGATGCGGTTTCATCGGGACTGAACACGCGAAAGTTCTTGGTATCTGCATTCAGCTTAAGCACATCGCGAATCATCTCCCCTTGAATGCGAGTGGATTCAGCGTCGTTAGCGCCAGGTTGGTCGACCTCGACAGCGTAGTCACGAAAATCTGGCATTTCCAAATCACGTAACAATGCACCTCCGTTTGTGTGCGGATTGGCTCCCATGCGACGTGCACCCAACGGTGCCAAATCAGCCAGCTCGGCCTTTAGCCTGCCGGATTCATCAAATAGCTCCTCAGGGCGATAGCTCCTCATCCATTCCTCTAGTATTTGAACATGGCTAGGGTGTCTCGCCATATCGCCCATTGGTACTTGGTGTGACCGCGATGTTCCCGTAACTTTCTTTCCATCAACTTCTACAGGACCAGTCCATCCTTTGGGAGACCGCAAGACGATCATCGGCCAACGGGGGCGTTCCAGTTTCTCAGCGCTCGACTGACGCGCATCACTTTGAATCCTTTTGATCTCGAGGAAAACGCGATCGAGGGTTTCGGCCATCAGTTGGTGCATCGTCTCGGGATCGTCCCCCTCGACAAAGTAGGGGATGTAGCCGTAACCTCGGAAAAGCTGCTCGAGTTCTTCGTGACTAATGCGGGCGAGCACGGTTGGCCCAGCAATTTTGTAGCCATTCAAATGCAAGATCGGCAGAACGGCCCCATCGAGAACTGGATTAAGAAACTTATTCGAGTGCCAGCTGGTCGCTAGAGGTCCAGTCTCCGCTTCACCGTCTCCCACCACACAAGCAACAATTAAGTCGGGGTTGTCAAACACAGCTCCAAAGGCATGAGAGAGTGCATAGCCTAGCTCGCCACCCTCGTGGATAGAGCCAGGTGTTTCGGGCGCGACGTGGCTTGGGATACCGCCTGGAAAAGAGAACTGTCGAAACAGCCTTTGGATTCCCGCCTCATCTTGTGAGATTTGGCTGTACGTTTCGGTGTAGCTGCCCTCAAGGTATGTATTCGCAACCAGTCCCGGACCTCCGTGACCTGGACCTGCGATATAGAGCATGTTGCAGTCATGCTCGCGAATGATCCGATTCAAATGAACGTAAATGAAATTCAATCCGGGTGTCGTTCCCCAATGGCCCAGAAGACGCGGTTTGATATGCTCTAGCTTGAGCGGCTCTCGAAGCAGCGGGTTTGCGAGCAGATAAATTTGTCCAACAGACAAGTAATTGGCCGCACGCCAATATGCATCCATCCTACGAAGTAGATCGGCAGAGAGCGCATGCACCATAAAACTGGCTTCCTAGGTATTCACAACGAGATTTGAACAACACCGCTCAACTAGCGCGAGGCACAAGCTGACGATTCCACGCCGAATACGCTAGATTGCAAAGCGTGTTTGGAACATTTGAACATGCGGTTCGCCTATCGAGCAAGTGCGTGTTCCGCTTCTTGTGCTTGAACACCGGCGCGATATGTCGCATAGACGTAAACGGGAATCGAGAGATCGCCCAAATGCTGCACAATCAACGGCTTCACATCTGCCCAAGCGAGCCCACCCACGCCAGTTGCTAATGCAGGAAGCGCCAAACTGCTGATTCTCTCGGCTTCAACGTCATGCCTGAGGCGGCGCAGGCAGTGATTCACATTAGCCAAATTGGCTTTGCCAGGACGTGAGCCATGCGTGTGCTCGCCTTCTTGAGTCAACAGATTGAAAATGCGAGCGCCACCTACACCGCCCCACATCCAGATTTCGCCCGACTTGGGGTGAGCCAAATGCGCATAGTGCCTGAAGTCTTTGGCCAAAGCTGGCCATTTTTCACGTAATGCGAGAGCAAGTCCTGAGTCAAAGTGATCGTTGGGTGCAACACCATGCGCAATTGCCTGTGCTTTAGAAAGCAGAATATCTCCCGAAACTTCTTGTATCATTTTGTCCTCTTGGATTGACTGAAGAAATCGAACCGTGCAAGTTCGCAAGCGAGAGTCCTGCAGAGCGAAAGTCATGCCGCCGGCCGAGATCCTTTGACCGCTAGTACGCTGGCTTTGCTATGACTCAAGATTCGGTCGGCCGTATTTCCAAGAAATAGCCCTTGAACGCCGCGACGTCCTACGTTGCCGACTACGATCAGATCGACCTGGAGCGATGTAGCCATTTGGCACATGTCGCGCCAAGGTGTGCCCCAACTGAGATGAAGCTTAACTTGACATTGCGCGCATTCCAATGACTGAACAAACGTCTCAAGTCGCGAGCGAGCGAAGTCATTGATCGATTGTCGCATCGACTCATGCCCTGATATGCGATCGACATTATTCGAGGGTGTATCTGTCGTATCGATAACATGCATCAAATGCAATTCCGCTCCAAACTCTTCCGCCAACGCCATACCGTTTAAGACGGCAGCCTTCGACGCATCCGAGAAGTCGGTACCCGTCAAAATTCTCCTTGGTTTTTGATTCCAATCATGACTTACTGACATAACTGAGGTCGGACATCGATGGACCAACCCCCTACTCGTGCTCCCCAAAAGAAACTGCTCCCACCCCGAATGCCCGCTTCGTCCCACGACAACCAAGTCTGCGTGCTCATTTTCTGCAAATTGCGACACTTCGACATGTGTTTCGCCTATGAGCATGGTTGAGCTGACGGGCAATTCAAACGGAATAGCTCCTTCCAAGAAGTTCTTCATGGACATGCTCGCTTGCTGGCGAAACTCTTCTTGCATGTTCATGTAATCGTTGAAGGGCAAGCCAAACTCGGATGCCGAGGGAACAAAAGTCATGTCTGGCAAGCAATGCACGACCGAAAGTTGGCTATGAAAGGCCAACGCAAACTCCGCTGCACGCACTAACGCAATCTTGGAGTGTTCCGAAAAATCGGTTGCAACAAGGATTTTTTGCATCTTTTTCGATGTCGAATTCATTGTGTCCTCGGTAATCGGGAGCGATAGGTCGTTCGCTTCAAGCTGCATTTACTGTGCCATTATCTATGTCACAGGAGTGTTCCACGGCATTCCTAGTCTGTGACTATTCCGTGCTAGCGGACGGGTCTTCGCCGCAACTAGCAAGATACTTTGTTGCGTTTGGGAGAAGTGTGGGAAAACGCTGGAAAATCCGTTTGCTTGCGACTTTTGCGATATAGTATGGACTAAATCCAATTCTACAGCGTTCTTGGCTGAACCCACGATGTCCGAAAAGTCTGTCGCTCCTCCGAAATTCGACCTGTTGGCTTCGATTGCGAAAGCGACCCCCACTCTATTTGTACTCTCGGTGATGGCTTGCGGTTGGTTCATTGTTCACCGAATCAATGTTGTCGGGAACGCAACGCATCAGGATTCGGCCGAAGCAAATGGTGTAACGAGCAACGCTATGTTGACCCTTCCAAGTGGAAAACTAGAAGCCGCTCGATTCGAAACGGTTCCAGTACAGTCGCAGCCATTACAACATGTCCACACGGTGCCGGGACGTATTCGCTATGACGATGCCAAACACTTGGATGTCAAGGCACCAATGGATGGGATTCTGGCCGAGCTGTTGGTCGTCCCGGGGCAGCGAGTGGAGTCTGGACAATTGTTGGCGGTACTTCGAAGTTCGGAGATTGGAAAGGCTCGAGCGGAGATTCTCAAGCTGCAGAAGCAGCGTGAAATTGCTTCGCAAATCCTTCAACGTGAAACGACACTCGCGAAGAACTTAGAGTTGCTTTCGTCGATGCTTGACAGTAGTAAGCCAATTGAAGGCATCGAAGCATCGTTCAACGACCTAGCACTCGGTAGCTATCGTCAAGAAATACTATCTGCATACTCGAGGATGCGACTCGCGTCGGAGCTGTTTGCTAAAGTGGAATCGCTGGCCAACTCGGGCTCGGTTTCGGGGCGCGTTCTGCGAGAACGCGAATCGGAAAGACAGGTGTCCGAAACAGCCTTTCGGACTGCTCGTGATCAAGCGACCTACACCGTGAGACAATCCAAATTAAAGGCCGAAGCTGACCTTAGCGAATCCGAGCGGCAACTTAATCTCGCATGGCAATCAGTTGAGAATCTTGTCGGTTACAAAGAAAACCGCGATAACGCAAATTTGAGTAGTGAAGAAGCTCTCTCGCGGCTTGAAATCCGAGCACCGATGGCAGGCACCATCGAGTCCCGACGTTACGCAAGTAATGAACGTGTGACACATGGAAGCTCCTTGATTGTCCTAGCAGATACCAGCTCGCTTTATGTTGCAGCGAGCATTCGCGAAGGAGACTGGTCTGCCGTCGCATTGCAGACAGGAACCTTGATTTCGGTAACCGTTCCTGCGCTTCGTGACAAGATCTTTCAGGCAAGTGTTCGTTACGTGGGTCGAGAGGTGCATGCCGAAACCAACTCAGTACCGCTTATTGCTTCCATCGAAAACAGGGAAGGTCTACTACGTCCAGGCATGTTTGTCCGTGTTACTGTACCGATCGGTCCGCCTCGACAAGCCCTTTCCGTCAAACCGGAGTCAGTGATTCAGCACGAGAACCAGCAATTTGTATTTATTGAGTTGCAGGGAGGCAGCTTTAAGCGTGTCGACGTGACTACCGGACAAGAGTCACCCGAGTGGATCGAAGTCACGGAGGGGTTATCTCAGGGGCAACGCGTTGTTACGCACGGCGCTTTCCTCCTTAAGTCCGAGTTGCTATTGAAGGGCGAGTCCGATTAACCTTCGTCCTGAATGATGCTTACCAAACTCATCAAATTATCGCTCGTCAATCGCGGGCTTGTCATCATCCTCACGCTTCTCATGGCCGCGGCAGGCCTATACTCTGCGATTAAACTGCCGATCGACGCGGTTCCGGATATGACCAATGTCCAAGTTCAAGTGGTCACCAGCGCAGGTTCTTTGTCCCCAATCGAAGTTGAACGCTATGTCACCTATCCTGTCGAAGCAACGATGTCAGGTTTGCCTGGGGTTGAGGAACTGAGAAGCGTATCCAAGTTTGGGATTTCTGTCGTAACGATTGTATTCAAAGAAGGGACCGACATCTACCGAGCACGGCAGTTGGTAGCGGAACGCCTGCCCGATGCCGCCAGCAAAATACCGCCAAGCTACGGTGCTCCAGGTGTGGGGCCACTGACGACTGCACTGGGCGAAATCCTGCAATTCGAAGTCCGCAGCGACGATCATTCGCCAATGGAACTGCGGACAATGCTCGAATGGGAAATTTCACCGAAGCTTCGCCAAGTTAAGGGCGTAACCGAAATCAACACTCACGGCGGCTTCTACAAAACGTTTGAGGTGCAACCGGATCCTGATCGAATGACGAGCTATGGGATCTCGATGAACCTGCTGTTTCAGCGATTGCAGAACAACAACTCGACATCTGGCGGAGGCTACGTGATTCATCATGGAGAACAACGATTTATCCGAGGTGTCTCCTTGCTTAAAAGCGAGAAGGATATTGAGGAGGTCGTCGTTCGCCGAGAACCGGACGGAACAGCAATCCTAGTCGGGGATATCGCGTCAGTATGTATCGCACCTATGACCCGACAAGGCGCCGTAACCCGAGACGGGCGTGGTGAGATTGTAACCGGCTTGGTAATGATGCTGATTGGCGAAAACTCGAGAGATGTGGTTAGAAACGCCAAAGTACGGCTCAATGAAATTGAAGCGACGCTTCCGAAAGGGGTTCATTTAGAAGTCACCTATGACCGCGCAGCGTTGATCGGTCGCACACTGAAGACTGTACTTACCAACTTGACCGAGGGTGGCATGTTGGTCGTCATCGTATTGCTGTTGATGCTAGGTAATTTGCGGGCCGGCATCATCGTTGCTTTGGCGATCCCATTGTCGATGTTGTTTGCGACCAATGTGATGCTTTACACGGGTGTGACCGCCAGCCTAATGAGCTTGGGAGCGATCGATTTTGGTTTGATCGTAGACAGTTCCGTGATCATGATCGAAAACTGCATTCGGAAACTCTCCCACGATAACGGCGAGGCAAAGCATGAGGACGTCATTTTGGACGCGGCTGTCGAAGTGAGAAAGCCGACCATGTTTGGCGAGTTGATCATTGCGGTTGTGTTCTTGCCTATCTTGCTGCTAGAAGGCACCGAGGGCAAACTATTCCGACCTATGGCCATGACGGTTTTGTTTGCACTTGCCGGCTCGTTGATTTTGTCGCTGACATTCATGCCAGCCATGGCATCGCTTTTCTTACCAAAGAAGATGGATGAGAAAGAAGTGCTCATGGTGCGAATCGCAAAGTGGTTTTATATTCCTGTCGTGACGCGAGCCATTCGGCATCCGTTTGTTACCGTTGCTACGGCTCTGACGGTGTTTGTGGTGAGTATACCGATGGCCCGCTATCTGGGCGCGGAGTTCATGCCCAGATTGGAGGAGGGGGACTTGCTGGTTGAGGCCGTTCGGCTTCCAAGTGCTACCTTGGAGGACTCTGTCGAGATGTCCACACAGGTTGAGAAATTGCTTAAACAGTTCCGCGAAGTAAAGACGATCTTTAGCAAGACAGGTCGGCCGGAAATTGCGAACGACGTGATGGGGGTGCATCAGACAGATGTTTGGGTGTTGCTCCATCCCATTCATGAGTGGCCGCAAGCCAAGACACGCGACAAGTTGATCGAGGAGATGACGGAGATTTTGACCTCGAACGTCCCTGGTGTCGCGTTCGGTTTCACGCAGCCTATTGAAATGCGTGTTGATGAATTGGTGGCCGGCGTGAAAGCAGACGTTGCAGTATTGTTGTACGGAGATGATCTTGAAATCCTTGGGACAAAAGGAAAAGAGATTGAGTCGGTCCTTCGAGCCATACCTGGCGCGGCCGACGTCAAAGCGGACTTTCAAGCCAATCTTTCGACGCTAACCATCGAAACGAAACCAGTGGCACTTGCTCAATATGGCATCGATGCTCAGACCATCCTTGATGTGGTCTCATCGTTGGGAGGACATCAAGTTGGCCAAATATTCGAGGGACGCGCACGCTATCCGATCATGGTCCGGGTTCCCAAAATCTGGCGAGAGAAACTTTCGTTGCTCGAGCAAGTTCCGGTGACGGAATCCGGGGGCCAAACCGTTCCCCTCAAGGAGCTCGCAGATATTCGACTCGAGGAGACACCGCCCACGATAGAACATGAAGGAAATCGCCGGCGAACGTTTGTTTCCGCGAACGTGCGTGGTCGTGACGTTGCCTCGTTTGTCACTGAAGCGCAAAGGACAGTCCTTGAAAAAGTCGCTTTGCCGGCTGGTTACGAGATTCGTTGGGGCGGCGACTTTGAAAACCTACAATCGGCGAGTTTGCGATTGGCAATCATCACGCCAGTGGTGTTGGTCATTATTATGTTGCTCCTACATACGAGTCTCGGCTCATTGCGGTTGGCCTTGTTAATTTTTTTGGCGGTACCGATGGCTGCCTCGGGTGGCGTGATTGCCTTATATCTTCGTGAGATGCCGTTCAGTATTTCGGCAGGAGTTGGTTTCATCGCGTTGTTTGGTGTCGCGGTCCTAAATGGCTTGGTCTGGGTCAGCGCCGCCGAGAATCTGCGAAACTCGGGCATGGCCCTTGACGCTATCTGCCAAGAGACAGCTCTGATTCGCTTTCGGCCCGTGCTTATGACAGCTTTGGTCGCAGGTCTTGGCTTTATGCCGATGGCATTGTCAACAAGCGACGGAGCGGAAATGCAACGGCCACTTGCGACGGTCGTTATTGGCGGACTCGTTACTTCGACGTTGTTGACATCGTTGGTGATACCGTGCATTTATCCTTGGTTTGCACGCGGTCTGCGTCGTGGTGGAGTTTGAGTAACCCGAGTTGAATTTGGTGTAGCCTCCAGCTCGGCCGATCCCATCAACTCAAATCGACAAGCTTCGAACGCGTGCAACCACTGGCCATTTCGATTGCGCGAGTCGATTCTCAATGCACCACACATCTTGATACAAAGCGACTGTGGGGCAAATGTGCCTAGGGAGACCATACACGACCGTCCCCACGGGAAAGGACTCGCTGCGATTGGTTTCCAAGACCATGTGTTCCTCGTTGTGCATGACAATAGCGGCGTCCTCTAGTCCAAACCAGCGAACCCTCGGTTGTACCATTTCGGATGCAACGGCTTTGTGCCCCAGGTCAATACAAATGCGGTTCGCGGTTGGATGGCTAATCACTCTAGCCAAGAGTACGGCTGCATTTTGAAAGTCGAGGTCAGGAGATGTTTCCGCTTGACCAAAATCCCAAAGGACTGTCGTTCCCGCCCCCACCTCGATGTTGTCATGCTTCGACAGCAAGCTCGATGTGGGAGTACCAGCAGCGATTGTATTCGGAACATCGAGTCCCTGGCTCCGCAGGTCCTGAATGAATTTCCAAACGGGCTCGAAGGCAATGCGAGTCTTTTCCTTCAAGGTGTCGAGATCTGTTTCGTGGATATGCCCATCGTAAGCATGGAGCCCACCTGGTCGAACGCCGTCCGTCGTTGAAAGTAGTCGATACAGCTCAACCGCTTGAGGACCAGGAGCGATGCCCGTGCGGTTCATTCCGACGTTTAAGTCGACATACAGATTGACGATTTGATTTTGCGATGTCGCATAATTCGCAATCTTAAGGAGGGTAACCGGATTGTCCACCAAAGCGGAGAACTGCGTATTTGGAAACCGCTTCATCAGCTCAACGAATCTAGCGATGTTGGGCCCAACCAGAGGATAGGCCAACAGTACGTTTCGGCCGCCGGCAGCCGCTGTCATTTCCGCTTCCGCTATCGTCGAGGTTTTAAACTTGTCGATTCCGACCGCCCGCTTCATCGCAATAATCTGCGGCATCTTGTGGGTTTTGACGTGAGGACGAAGACGTGAAACATCTCCTGCCAAACGAATCATGCGGAGCAAGTTTTCCTGGATACGATCGGGATACACCAACAAAGCGGGTGATGGAACAGAGTCTTCGTTGTCGATCGAATACCAATGGTTCATGTTTTCCGAATTTCGTAGGTGTCAATCCGCAAACCAAACTAGCTGACCATCTCAGGTGCAAGACAAGATACAAACGCCCGGCCAACTCATGCAGCCAATTGCTTCTATCCAACCTGCAATATGGCTTCCAAGCTCTTAAGCATATCGCGAACGGCAACTTGCCCGCGTCCACAGCCGATCAATTCATCTCCCTCGATCCAGCTCTCGACTTTCTTCTGAGCCGAGATCACTGTCGAGTGCTGACGATTGCCAAAATAATCGCCAATCTCGGACAATGCGGTTCTCGTGTACTTGCGGGCCAAGAACATGGCGAGCATGCGCGGCTGACTAACGTTTTGGCACTTGGTCTTGGCACGCAGTGTTTTTCCCTCTAGACCAAACGCTTCGCATACCACCTTCTCAATATCATTTATGCGTACGACAGGGTGGCTTGCTCGAATAAGATCGAGTGTGCACCGAACGGCTTCGTCGTCCGTCAACGCCCGTCCGACCACGCGTTGTTGCGCAACTAAACGGTGAGATACACCCTGCAGGACTCTTGCATCGCCACAGCACTGAGTGGCCAAACTCTGAATGATGCTGCTATTGAGGTCCACCTGCGATTTAACGCACATTTTCGTCAGCACTTGAATTCTAGTCTTTGTATCGAGCGGATCGATGCCGCAAGCCATGCCACCAGACAGCCTCGCATAGAGATCAGCACCTAAACCCGATAATTCGTTTAATCCACGATCGGCTACCAAAACCACTTGGCGTCGATCTCTTAACAACATGTCAATCGTATTGCGAAGCTCAACCAAGGTCCCCGCTTTTCCTAGACAGAACTGTATATCGTCAATTACAATCGCTTCGACGTCGCGGTACTTGCGACGGAAATTGGCAAAGCCACCACCACGAGCGCTCTCGGTATACTCAATCGTGAACTGTTCGGCGGTCAAAACCAAAACGCGGCGCATCCGGTAGGCGACCCGTAACTTGTGAGCCAGGCCGATCGCCAAGTGGCTTTTACCTGTTCCGCTTGGTCCGTGAATCAACAGCGGATTGATCTGGCCTGGTCGTTCCAATACCATTTCGGCGGCCGTGTAGGCCAATCGATTGTGATCACCGGCGACGAATTCGTCCCAACGCCGTTCATTCTCGCGTCGCAGCTCCATCAACCGATCGACTTGAATGTCGACTGACGATCGCCCCGACTCGTCTACCTCGCTGGACGACGTGCCAGCTTGCTCGACACCGATACTATCGCGCACAACTCGCAAATTGGTCGCTGGCTCAACGACCGACTTATCACGCTTCCTGACCATCTGATGGGCAGCTAGTGTGCTGGTCGATTTCGGCGAAGGGATTGAATTGGTGAGGAGCACGGAACCGTCGATTGGAGTTGGATTTGGCTGATTTGATGTGTTTGCAACCGCTTCGATAGGTGAAGCAACGGATACTTGGAATCCGAAATGGGGACCAGCAGACTCCCAAACCGCCTCCTGTAGATCGTCTCGAAACTTTTTCGAAACACAATCGGCAACGAAGGAACTGGCCACTTCGACCCCGATTACATTATTGCCGATTTGAGTCCATTTAGCATCACCACCAAACCAAAGATCCATCCGATCTTTGCCAATCCTTTGCCGAAGCCTGTTTTCCACCGAATCGGCGATCGAACCGTCGAACATAGCAACTTCGTGCGCTATTTCCATCGCTAACTCCTGGACCATGCGAGTCCGCAGGTGAGA
>JANMNR010000211.1:0-13911 GCA_031368325.1 Pirellula sp. | reverse complement strand
AGCGAAAACGAGTTCTTGACCATTGCTGGTCAGACCGCACCAGGCAAAGGGATCTGTGTTCGAAACTACACACTCGGTGGACTTGGCGGCCGTGACGTCATCCTGCGTTTCATCCGCTTGCGTCTAGGTACCTTGTCGGGTGAGACGATGGACGGAATGGGCTTTGCAAGCTGTGATCATTGCATCATGGACCACTGCTCGATCTCATGGACGATCGATGAAGCATTCAGTTCGCGAGGAGCCAAGAACATAACCTTCCAACGCAATTTGATCTCCGAGGCACTCAACATCGCCGGTCACAAAAAGTACCCGGAGGGATCGTCACATGGTTTTGCAGGATCGATTGGAGGCAATATCGGTAGTTTCCATCACAGCTTGCTGGCGCACAATGCGGGCCGGAATTGGTCCCTCGCCGGTGCAACGGACCAAGCCAATCGGCATGCAGGCCGCCTCGATATCCGCAATATGGTCGTCTACAACTGGAAGCATCGCACTACCGACGGCGGCGCGAGGGAAGTCAACTTTGTCAACAACTACTACAAACCCGGCCCTGCAACCGAAATTCGAACTTACCTGAACCCGCAATTTGAAAATCCTTTGTTTGGTCCGCAGCAATACCATGTTGCAGGCAACGTGATGGAAGGAGTTGTAGGTCCCGAGGGACCATCAGAACCTTTGCAGGGAGTGAAAGTTCGAGGGATGCAGGACGCACCAGTTTTCCTTGAAAAGCCGTTCTTTGAATCCTACGTTCACACTCACGGCGCGCAAGAAGCCTATGAGAACGTGTTGTTGGACGTCGGCTGCAACGTTCCCATGCTCGACGATCACGATAAACGCGTGATAGAAGAAACTCGCACTGGGACAGCTACCTTCAAGGGAAGCAAATCGGGACTGCTTGGATTGCCCGATTCTGAGCTAGACGTTGGTGGTTGGGGAGACTATCCAGAAGTCCACCGTCCGGAAGGCTGGGACACGGACTGCGATGGTATGCCGAACGAGTGGGAAAAAGCGAATGGCCTCAACCCTGCTGATGCATCGGACGGTGCGACGGATTCCGACGGAGATGGTTACACCAACCTCGAGGGATACTTGCATTCGCTAACCGAGCGGAATCCGCAAGCGGTCGCGACACCACCCCTTACGACAATTCCTGGAACTTCAGGCGTGGTGAAGATGGAGTTTATTTTCGAACAGGCTCCCTATCCAAGCTGTCACGCGGCAACGATCGCGGAAACGACGAACGGTAGTCTGATTGCCTCCTGGTTTGGTGGGACTGCCGAAAGAAACCCAGATGTATGCATTTATGTCGCTCTTTTTCAGAATGGCAAATGGCAAGAAGCGAAAGAGGTGGCCAATGGTATTCAGGCAGATGGTTCGCGTTTGCCGACCTGGAACCCCGTTCTCTTTCAAGCACCTGGCGGCGATCTGCATTTGTACTACAAGATCGGTCCTAGCCCGAGCACTTGGTGGGGCATGTCGATGACATCTTCGGATGGTGGTTTAAATTGGAGCCAACCAAAACGACTTGCTGGCGGTTTGATCGGTGCCGTAAAGAACAAACCGATCGTTCTCGCGGACGGTACTTGGCTGGCGCCGTCGAGCAGTGAGGCAAAGGGTTGGACTACACACGTCGAACGCAGTGAGAATGCAGGCAAGTCGTGGCAACTCATTGGGCCACTGAACGATGGGACTTCGTTGCGAGCCATTCAGCCTACTCTGATGGCTCACCCGGATGGTCGAGTGCATATGATGGCACGCGGTCGTCAAGGGAAGATCATTGAATCATGGTCGAGCGACGGCGGAAGAACGTGGGCTCCCCTGCAGGATGGCTCGTTACCAAATAACAATTCTGGACTCGACGCTGTTGCATTAAGGGATGGACGCTTCTTGCTCGTATACAATCATTCCACCAGCGAACAGCCGGGCATGGGACACAAAGGACGGGGCATCTTGAACGTTGCGATTACCCACGACGGCAAAGAGTGGGGAGCTTCGTTGGTGTTGGATTACATTGATCAACCAGAAAAACAGTTCTCCTACCCATCGGTGATTCAAACCGCAGACGGTCGCGTGCATATTGTGTACACATGGCATCGCCAGCGGATAAAGCATGTTGTTCTCGACCCCGTTGCATTGGAAGAGTTTCCGATGAACGAAGGAAAGTGGCCTGAGAACGTCACCGGCGGCCTGCTGCGTGGTCCTCGCTAAAAGCGTGGATGGGAATAGGTTGGTCTGTCGCGAAAGTCATCAATCGGCAATTTTTCATAGTTGCGAAACTCTTGACGAGTTTCGCTACCAAAGGCTTAGGGATTGACGACGAAAGAGGAAATAAGTGGTCAGTTTGTTTAGGACAGAAATTGTTTACTAGCTAGGTCAGGACCTACAATGTACAAATGCAACTCGAATTATTTGTTTTCTTGGGTGGCACTTTTTGTCGTTCTCCTCTCCACTGCAGAAGCACAAACAGCGGCGAATGTAGCTGCTAACGCACAGTCAGCGATTGACCGTGGCGATCTGCCAAGCTGGTGGACCCCCAAACTGCCAGAAGAGATTAAGCGCGACGTCCACAGCAAAGGGAAACGATTGGCCGGGCAGTTGGAACTTAACGACGAGTCGAAGACGCAAAGGACTGGAGAACTGCTTACGGACCACTTTGGTAGAGTTTGGGCATGGCATCAACAGGTAGATGCTGATCTAAACCGGGCATGGCTGGCTTGGGATACGGCAAGGGATAACGCGAACGGCAAGCTGAAGGACGAGCTAAACGCGCTGACCATCTGGATCGAACAGATTGAGCCGCTTTATGCCGAGTTCATACCTCAAGTCCGCTGGCTACAACAGTCGTTGACGAACGAGATTGGCGAGTACAAGACGACTGCGTTGATGGATCTTGTCACGCGCTCGCCAGGAGCAAAACGCACCTACGACGCCTATCTTGCCATGGTTCCTGAAATGAACGATGAGGAAAAAGCGGTTCTTTGGAATCGCATGGTTCGTGCGAGAGAGGACTCCATGGCAGCCTGGAGTGATAAGCAAATCGTGAAGATCTTCAAAGTGTATAAAGTGCGAAATGAGTTTTCGATCGACTACTTTGGATACGGCTACCAGAAGCGGTATCAAGAGTGGGTAAGCAAAGGTGCACGTTGAGTTCGCCTATTTCTTTTTTCCTTTGCGAGGGTCGGGGCCTTCGATACTGTAGTCTTGCTTGGTGCTAGGAGCTTTGACCTCGATGCGATGGCTCGAAATTTGGCCGTATGATGCGGGCAAAAGGTCGTCACAGATTTCCACCTGTCCGCCATCGCTTTCCTTGCTAATTCGGACCACGTATACGGCACTGATACGGACTATCTTTTCGCCTGGCAGAACGTTTTCAATCGAGTACTTGCCACCTTCAACAGCAGAGCCCACGACTTGGCCTTTGCCGTCAACAGGCTCCAGATTAATCATTCCGCGACTCACCGGCTCGCCATTAAAGGTAATCGTCCCGTCAACTCGAGCCATCCCGTTTCCGCAACCGACCAAGAAGGGAAATGGCGCAAACAAAATGCACAACAAAACCCTTTTTCTTATTAGGGTATTCATAGATGTCATAAAGTCTGGAATTTTCCGCATGGCAAAGAGAGCCCTTAATCTATTGTAAATTCTCTTACTGGACACTTGCAACTTCGCCATTCCCTCGCGTTCCCAATGCACGCCACGTAATCAAATCCATACTCTGCGAAACGAATTGCACTGATCCGTCACCCATAACCACGGTTACACCCCCAGTATGCTTGCTTCTCGCTGCAACTGCGACAGTCAGGGTGCTGGTCGCCGTTATGCAAGGCAAGTTTTGGGCAGGAAGATTGGTACTTGTTCCGCAGTCGTTATTGCGGTCTGGGCTGCTTGAGTTTGGAGAAAGAGTCGTGTGAAAGGCCCAGCGACCGTCTCCAGAGTTGTTCATGGCATCACCACGTGAGTCGCGAAAATTCGCTCCAGCCGATCCGTCGAAAGGTGAAACCAATACTTCGGACATCATCAACGTGTTACTGGATCCATCTGTTACGTCCCTCAGGCCGTATGCGCCAGGAACTGGTGGGTTGGTAGACGTATTGTGACTTCGAAACATTCCTTGTCGCTCACTTTCGGGAACGGTCGCTCCCTCCGGCCAGCGTCCTTGACAAACGACATAATTCAAACGCGTACGAAAATTGACATCGCCAGTCCAAAATCGACCCGAACCAGACGCGTTACCATCACTTGGACAATAGTAAAATGGGACAGGTTGTGAGATAAGGCCCGTCAACGTGCTTGGCACATTGTTAGGGACCACAAAAAAATCTTTGCTTAAGTCGAAGGTATTCGCGAGAGCATTCTGTTCCATGTAAGGCCACAGAGTTACAACGAAGGTACGGCGACGTGTATTTTGAGATCCATGAGGAAATTTGTTGAAGGCCGAATGATGATTGTGCATTGCCAATCCCCATTGCTTCAGGTTGTTACTACATTGCATGCGCCGAGCTGCCTCCCGAGCGGCTTGCACAGCAGGCAATAGGAGACCTACCAAGATGCCAATGATGGCGATGACTACCAGCAGTTCGACCAGTGTGAAGGCCGCATGGAACCGACCGAGAACCTTTTTTCGAAAGGACATTTGTGACACTCCAAAATAAACAATGAAAAAAGAGCTATCTGAGATCTCAGACGGGAAGACGAAGCTCAGCTTATTGAGATCTCAGTCGTTGAGCAAGCCCTTTTGGCTCACGATTTGACATAATAATGCATTTAGCGGCCGACAGATTTGGATTGAGACCGCCGCAAACCAGAAAACGGCCATCGATTAACGGGCTAGGGCAGCCCCCTTTAGGACTTCACGAAACAACGACTCGTCCGCGCCCTTTGGAATCTCCGGCAGCGATCCGCCTGCTGCCAAGACCTGTCCGGGGTCGCTTCCCGCCACGGAACACACGATGGCTTTGGAGGGGAATAGCTGGTGCATTTCTGAAATACCGCGACTTAGGCTTTCGGCTGAGGGACTTTTGCTTTCTTTCCACTCACGGAGTTGTTGCCGCGGAGCCAAGTTGTTACCGCCTGGAGGATCGTAGATGGAGCCATCTTTGGTGTACCACCAGTATTTGAGGTCGATCACGTCGATTAGTGATGCGTAGGTAGGGTCGGCTAGGATGGCAGTTTGCACGTCGCGCGTTGCACTGAGGACCACCAGCACATCTCGCCCAGTTTCAATCTGCCAAGCGCGAATCGTATCCAGCCAAAAACGGACGAAAAACGCGGGGCCAGTGAATTCTTCGCCTAAAACGAATAGCACATTGGAGTGCTTGCCAAGCGTATCCAAGCAATGGCGAATGTAAGCAGCATGTAGTTCTCGTCGCACAGGGTGGACAACATCATAAAAATCATCTGCCATGAAAACGCGTTTGCGATTTTCGTACGGCGGCGGCTCACGGAAACCGGTGTCTTGGATGCAATTCGCTGGACGCCATGGGAAATCAGCCCAATGTGCGCCAGCCTCAAGAATGTTGTGTTGAAAGTACATGTAGTGCATAAGCACCAATCCACTCGCGTCAGCTTGCTCAGCGAATGCACTTAACCGGTCGAAGTACCAGGAGTTGAACCGCGATAGGTCGTAGCGACTCAATCCGTCCCAAGCTTGCCCCACACCGCTACGAGCCCAGGGGAGTTCGTAAAACGGCGGCCATGCATCGCCGTCGATTCGACGAAGCATCTGATGGTCGTCGCGCCGTCGATCGTACCATAATCCCCAATGGTGTTCCAAAGCAACATGACCATTCGCCTTCATTTGTCGGACGACATCGGAAATCTCATCGGTATAATATCGCTCTTCCCGCCCTGGAACGTATCGAGTCAAACTCGGTCCAAACTCGGCAACTCTGGAAGGCAACACACTGCCTCGCCACCAACTTTGCTTTAGACGTTTTCCTGCAGCCAAACGATCGCCTATAGCCAGCCGCCCATCGATGACCGAGAGTCGATTGTCATTCTCTGCGGTCGTCGATGAAGGCTCAATCAATCGGCTATTCAAGGAGGGCATCGCGTTAGACGATGACGTCGGTAGCAACCATACCTTCGTTCGCATTGCGCGTGCCGCCGACTCGTCGCCAATACGAGCCGCCAATTGCGCTCCGTAAAGACTTTCAGGAGAGACAAAGCTGTTTAGCTCGTGCCATGTTCCATCACCCACATACTCACCCCACACTCCGAACGCCCAGTTGTTTGCAGTGGGCGGTTTGCGGCAAGTAATGATGGGTGCCACGCAATTCCAAAGCATACAATTGGCTGCGGCCCAGCCGGTGCCCTGAGCAACCGTCTCTCGATTTGTTAGCGAAAGGCCAGCGCCATCGATCTCGACGTTGTCGTATAAGACACCCGAAGCCCAACTGCCAATCGGACCACTAAAACGAGTGGCTTGCTTGCTCGAACAGTAAACGAACGCGTTTGGACCAGGTGTCAACGGACCGACCGCAAAGTCGTGTCGCCCAAGGACCGCTTCGCAACGCAAAAACAACGTTTGTTGACCAAGCGTGTAGAAACTATGACGCCGCCACCCAGCATCTTCAGAGATGGGATCCAACGACTTGCAGTCTGCAATAGTGATCCGAAAAGCACTTTCTCCCACATGCAATGCGGAGCCCACGAATTGTCGGCAGGTGACCGAGCAAACCCACGCGTCCTCGACATGGTTCAACCGTACCGCATCCCAAGCATGTTCCTCGTCCTTCGGATTGAGCTTGGTGTCCGCCTGACTGATCAACGTCAGGTGCTCAACACCAACGTGCTTTGCCCTCTCCACGTCTGCTATCAGGTTGACAAAGGCAGTCGTCAACTTCGGATCTATCGACGAGGTAATCGGTGCGTCGAGCTTGATTTCGTTTCCGTCAATTGCCACGATCGTGCGTTCCCAGTTTTGGTCGATCGAGCTTGGTTTCCAATCCAACCAGGAGCCTTTGCCATCGTCGCTGGGAAAGGTATTCATGCCAACGGCCGCAATCCACTCTTGTGTTGAAGGATGTTCTATGCGGACGCGTTGACCGAGACTCAAGAGCGCAGGCTGTTCTACTTTTACCGACATCGCACCTACCGGCACGTATTCGGCAATGCGTGTTGCGAGAGTCGATTTGTCAGCCGATTTTCCGGTTCCGTTTGGTAATTTCTTTGCACCGACTACGATCAGCGTCCGACGTGAGTGCCCCGTGCCGACGATAGTCGTTGACTCGCTCCCAGAACCTCGCAAGACGATATGATCACCATACAAATGCAAGGAGCCGCTGACTTGGAATCGTCCAGGCGCAAGTTGCACTGCACCGCGCCATTCACGTTGGTCCATCGCGGTTGCTGCCAGTCGATCAATGGCCGACTGGATTTGTTGAGTATCGTCGGCACCTGATGGAGCGATCGTTATGCGGGTTTCGACCCATGGTGGACTTTGTGCTCCTGCGCAGTATCCGCAATAGGAAAAATCAGGAACGCGATCCCCATTGGCTGCCGCGTGGTAAGTCAAAACATGATTGGTCGCAACAATCGCAGGCAGTGGCCGTTCCGCCGCGTTGGAAGTCGAGAAACATGAAAGAGCAAATACGATTGAAAGCCTGGTTAAAATCACTCTTCTAATCCACGGTGGTTTTGGGACGTTTCAAAAGTCGAAAAGACTTTCGCCGAATTGCGGACGCTTGCCGAAACTCTTGACGAGTTTCGCTACCCTGAAATCCGATCTGGACAAAGCACTCGTTAGTTTGGTTGATTTTGTGGTTTTTTTCGCGCTGCGCAAAGGATCTCGTGTCCAACGCGAATATGCGTTTCCATGAGTTGTCCAGCAATAACACCATCGCCGGCTCGCGCGGCTGCGACGATTTGGCGATGCTCATACAAGCTCTGTCCGGCGCGATCGGGCAGAAGCGAGAAGACACTATTGACGACCATCTTGTTCTTCGCAGACAACTGGTGCATCGTTTGAAGTATCTGTTGATTGCCCAAAAACTGGATTGGCAAGGAATGGAATTCCTCGTCCAATTCTACAACCTGCAGTCGATTCTCCTGGGGCTGATTGGCAATCTTTTCTAAAGCTGACAGGGTCGCTTCCCATTGTTCAAGTTGTTGCTCGGTTAAGCAGCTGGCAATTTCCCTGACAGCATAACCCTCTAATGCTATTCGGATTTCGTAGATATCCGCAATTTCTTCATCACCCAATTCGCGGACAATGATGCCTGATTGGGGCGAAACAGTGATGAACCCTTCCATTTCCAGTCGTTCGAGCGCCGCCTTGACTGGCGTCTTGCTCATACCCAATTCCGCAGCAAGTTGCCGCTCGGAAAGGAAAGTCCCAGGTACATAGCTGCAATTCGAGAACCTAGAACGCAATTCGTCGTAAGCCCGGTTCTTGAACAGCTCGCGGGGCTTGATAGCTGTCGTTAAAGGAAAAGGCACACGTAAAGGTAACGACATCGATTGAGAGACCGGTTGGTGGATAGACTCTAATTCTGGAAACATCTACACTATGGTAGTCTGAGATCTCAGTCAGTAACTGGCAACCCCTCTCCCAGGCTTCACCTTATGATTTCTAAATCTGTCCATGCCATTGCGATTTTCAGTTTGATCGCTTGGGCCCTGAGCAATCCTTTCGGCTTGCTCGCCCAGGGGTACCCTCGCCTTTCGTCGGAGCAGTTCGCGTCGGCGACCGCCATGCTAAAGGCGTCGGACGCACGTTCGGATGCAATGTTTGCCAAGGCAAAGCCAACGATCGAAGAATGGGCCAAACGAGGCAAGCCTTATCTACCATCCGCAGCCATGCCTGAAGATTTGCCACAAGCTAAGATTCCAGCTTTCCCTGGTGCTCAGGGGGGAGGCATGTATAGCTTCGGCGGTCGCGGCGGAAAAGTGATACTCGTTACCAATTTGAATGACGATGGCCCAGGGAGTTTTCGCGAAGGTTGCGAGACGCCGGGCCCAAGGATGATTTTGTTCAACGTAGCCGGCATCATTCAACTGAAGGATCGCGTGCGCATCCGCGCCCCCTATGTCACAATCGCCGGCAATACCGCCCCCGGAGATGGAGTTTGTATTGCAGGAAACACCGTCGAACTAGAAACGCACGACATTATCATTCGTCACATGCGATTTCGCCGCGGCGCAACGGATGTCAGAGATCGCAATGACGCGTTCGGAGGCAATCCAATTGGTAATGTCATGATCGATCATGTTTCAGCTTCCTGGGGGTTGGATGAAAATATGTCGATGTACCGGCACATGTACTCGCCACCTGACGGCGGGCCGGATCTCAAGTTGCCAACCGTCAACATCACCATTCAGTATTCGATTTTCTCTGAAGGACTCAACACCTATCACCATGCTTTTGGCTCGACGATTGGTGGCTTGAACAGCACTTTTCACCACAACTTATGGGCCTGCAATACCGGGCGCAATCCAAGCGTCGGTATGTATGGTGATTTTACGTTTGCCAACAATGTCATCTTCAATTACCGACATCGCTCCATTGATGGCGGCGATCATCGCAGCTTTTTCAACATCATCAATAACTACTTCAAGCCTGGGCCGGGGACACCAAAAACGCCCGTTGCCTATCGAATCTTCAAACCTGAATCCGAACGGAGCAAGACGGTCTTCGATAACTTTGGCAAAGCATACGTAAGTGGAAACTTCGTCGAAGGCTATCCGGAAGTCTCCCAGGATAATTGGGCAGGTGGAGTTCAGCCGGACTCAAGAGCACCCGTTGATGAGGTATTGCCGAAAATCCGTGTCGTTGAACCGTTCATGCACGCTTCGCTGAAAATTGAAGAAGCTCGGTCAGCGTTTGAAGTCGTCTTGAAACAAGCAGGGGCGACGTTGCCTGTTCGCGATCAGGTCGATCTACGCGTTGCCGAAATGGTTCGTACTGGTAAAGTCGCGAAAGCCGAAATTGCGAAGAGCTCTCAGGCCAAAGCTGCAAATGCAAAGTACGCACAAGAGTGGATCGACGAAATGGCCGAAGGCGTTCGACAGGGTTACATTACAGATCCCGACGAAGTCGGAGGCTATCCGAGCTACCGTGGACAACCCTATGTCGATAGCGACGGTGACGGATTACCCGATCTTTGGGAGCGAAATCACGGTTTGAATCCAACCGACGCCTCGGATGCCACAGGCGACCTCAATGGTGATGGCTATCTCAACGTTGAGGACTTTATCAACAGTCTCGATCCTCGCGTTCGTTAGCCATGGCTATAACCGACTGAACCACCGGGGTAGTTTGAGAGAGGGGAGAAGCAGAGAGAAAACGTCGGAGTGAGCATCAAAACCTCGCTTGGTAATGAGGGATCCAGACAGACATCTCAGACACGCCGCGATTTGACCATGAGTAATACGGGATTAGCTTGACCGGAATCGGCGTCGCTTCTGAGTCCTTGAATTCGCGATAGAGCTTGCCTTTCCAATCGTCAGCCTTGATTGCAACCAGGTTTCCTTCGAGGACGGTGACTCCGCCTAGAAAATTCGCGTCAAAACGAGGTATCCATTTGACGTCCAGCGGAATTCGCAAGTCGAACAGCGATATTGCTTCTGGGATGTCGAATGACTCCAGGCAATAAACAATCGGGCCACGTTTGACAGCGAGATGATTGCGAGTTTCTTCAACTAAAGGATTCGATTCGATCCGTTGTGGCGGCATTGGCAGATCTAACTCAATTACAGTTCCTGGGCGCCAAATGCGTTCGATCGAAACAAAAGTTCCCGGCGCTAGCTTAGTCTCAACCAATTCACCGTCGATTTTAAGCGTTGCTGACGTCGCCCAACCCGGAATTCGCAGCTTTAGACGCATCGGCTCCGTATCGCATTCCGCGACGGTGATTAGAACGGCTCCGTTCCATGGATACTCAGACTCTTGTTTCAATCGAACGCGACTTCCGTTGGCCAACTTAGTATCGAGAGTGTTACTTCCATACAGATTGATCCAGATAGTGTTTCTTGATTTTCCGTAGGCGTAACGACCGACTTCCGCAATCGTGCGAGCCAAATTGGGCGGACAGCAAAACGAAGTTACAAACGGCACTCGGCCGCCAGACCAACGCAGGTTTACTGGCGCAATATCGGATTGACGCAGAGGATTGGTGTAGAAGAAATCTGTTCCGCTCAGGCTCACTCCCGAAAGCACCGAATTGTAAAGCGCGAGTTCTATCATATCGATATGCTTGGCTTCACCGTTAGCCAAGAACATCCGCCAGTTCCAGAGCACGTTGCCAATATTGGCGCATGTCTCGTTGTGAGCGGTTGTATTTGGAAGTTGGTAATTCCGTCCAAAGGCCTGATGAACTCGCGTTATGGAGCCTTGGTCCTTTGATCCATCTGGTGAAGCACCATCATAGAGAGCGCCGCAGCCGCCGATGATGTAAAGTTTCTTCTCAACCAGATTGTTCCATATCGAGTCCAGTGCCGACAGCAATTCTCGATCACCAGTCTCTGCAAACAGGTCTGCGATTCCAGCGTAAAGATAGGTGGCACGGACCGCATGACCAACCGCTTCATTTTGCTGCTTGAATGGAAGCCGATCCTGATTGTCATCGCCACCACCGACGATTTTATCTCGCATCTGAATCAGTCGCTGAACGAGATCTAGGTATCGAGTCTCGCCTGTAACTCGATACAGATCCAGCAAGCCCATATAATGCGAAGGACAGATCGCGTGCCCCGCCTGTTCCGCAGTTGGATTGCGATAGGCTTCATCAAGAAAGTTGGCGGCTTTGCGAGCAATACTCAACAAACTCACTTTGCCGGTTACCTCATAATGCACACAAGCCGCCGTCATCAGGTGCCCCATGTTGTACATCTCAAAATTGAAGCGATCGCCGAATGGCTTGACCGACATATCGCCATTGCGGTTTGCGACAAGAACGGGAGTATGGATGTAACCGTCAACTCGCTGTGACTTCCCGATAATCTCGATGATTTCATCCAGTCGCACATCCCATTCGGTTCTAGGCTCGCTTGCTTGCAGCGCGCACACTGCTTCTATCCATTTGTAGAAGTCACCATCATTGAACGACGCACCACGGTACCTGCCTTCCGACAATCCGGCAGCAATTCGAAAATGCTCCAGGTATGGCTTGTGTTTTGTCCCTCGCATGATCTCCCACATCGCCGGAACGGTTTTGTTGCGACAGGCGTCCAATCGCTGTTGCCAGAAGCTATCTGTCCATGTCACTTCGGTCAGGCGAATCGCTTCGACCATGCGATGAGGACTAGACGTAGTCACTTGTGCCTGTGCCTCGACAGTGACAAGGAATGCAGCGAAAAAAATCACCACTTGTTTTTTGATTATTTGCATGATTTATTGTCCTTTATAGTGGCGAAAATCGTCAATAGTTTCGAAACTTTTTCCGCTGGGGCGTAAACCAACCAAATCAAATTGTGCAAATTGTCCTAGTAATAACTACATTGTGTAACGAATTCCTTTCGCAAGCAACAAATAAGAATCTTCAGTCATGCTCCGTTTTTGTGTCATCAGTTTAGTCACACCTTTCATGTTTATGGGATTGAATTGCAGCGATTCGACAGCTGCCGATCTATCTAAGAAAGCGGATAGTTGGTTTTCTAGCGATGACGGACGGAAAACCATGGATTGCATTGTCTCCTGGCAATCTGACCACGGCGACTGGCCGAAGAATACGGACACCGTGACTAAACCTTACCGTGGCGAACGATCGAAGCTTGTAGGGACTTTCGACAACGGAGCTACTACGGGTGAGCTGCGAGCCCTAGCCCGCGCATTCAAAGCCACTGGCGACGAAAGCTACAAAACGGCGTATCTGAAAGGGTTGGATCACATCCTCAAAGCACAATACGCAAACGGCGGGTGGCCGCAGTACTTCCCCTTGCGAAAGGGATACTACAGCCATATCACGTTCAACGATAACTGCATGATTCGGCTGTTGGAATTTCTTAGGGATGCTGTGATCTCTGAGGAAACCAAGTTCCTCGATAGCGATCGTCGCCAAGCCGCCATCGAAGCAATGGACGGTGGCGTCGACTGCATTCTTAAATGCCAGGTATTCGTCGATGGCACGCTCACGGTTTGGTGCTCCCAACATGATGAAGAAACACTGGCCCCGGCCAAGGCTCGAGCCTACGAGCTTCCATCATTAAGCGGTTCAGAGAGTTCAGGTGTCCTGAAGTATCTAATGAGTATCGACAAGCCGACTCCGGAAGTGATTCTCGCAGTCAAAGCGGGTGTCGCGTGGTTTGAATCCGCAAAAATCAAGGGCATTCGAATAGAGAAAGTGGACGGCGACCGCAAAGTCATCCAAGATGAGGCCGCTTCGCCCGTCTGGGCTCGCTTTTATGAAGTTGAAAACAACCGGCCATTCTTTTGCGATCGAGATGGTGTGCCCAAATATGCTCTTAACCAAATCGGTAGCGAACGCCGAAACGGTTACGGTTGGTATGGCAACTGGGGCGATAGCCTCGCCACAGAGTTTGCTAAGTGGCCACATCGCCAATAGAACTCAGCACGACAGTCCGAGGAACAAGCATGCACTCGAGGTGCCTTCCTTGTAGCCAGTATAGTTGCGTCTCGCCAGAGAGACGTCATCGCTCGATAGTAGTTAGCGACAACCAACCGTCGACATCACGGTCCTGTGTCGAATTGGCAAATCGAAGCGGCAAGCCGTTGGGAAGTATGTTCGGAATTCTGACGGCGAGCGTGTACTTTCCTATCGGAACTTCAGCAAGATCCATCGTATCCTTCCACTCGCGAACCTTTTCGCCAGGCAATAGGCCTTTCAGTTTGCCGCTAGATTTCGTCGACTTGATGACTTTGCCGTTCGCAATCAAACCGTACTCGGCCATCCAGTCGTAGTAGAACGGAGCCACGCCACGGTTCTCCAGTTCCAGCTTGATCTTCAGCATGTC
>JANMNR010000696.1:0-22407 GCA_031368325.1 Pirellula sp. | reverse complement strand
CCAGCCCTCGGCTTCTTGACTCTTGATGTACGACTCGGCGGATTCACGCTGGGCATCGAGTGTGTTGAAGTCTTGGTCGAGGCCTTCTTCGGTCGATTTGCGAGTGTAGATGGCGCAGTTAAGCTTTCGTATTTCTTTTTCCTTATTCATTGAGCAGCCTCCGCTTTGCGTAGTCCGAAGAAGTGAAATCCGTTGATGTTCTTTTGCCCTGTGACGACTCGAGCGATAGCTGTGAGTGTCTTGTATTGAGTCCCCTCGAACTCAAATGAATTTGGTCGCACCATGACTTGGATACTGCGACCCTTGTAGTTCTTGACCAAGTTGGCCCCAGGCAATGGAATCCGATTGTCGGCGGGCGGCGAAATCGTAGTCGTTGCCGTCTCCAGCGTTTCTGTGGTTGCCGGCCTGGTAACTCGTGGCAGCGATGTTCGTATGTCTGTCTCCATCGCGATCTGGTGAGCCAATCGCCGAGCGCGTTCGGAAATGTCTCCTTCCGCGTTGGCTTGTAGTTTCCAAGCGATCCGTTTGATGAGCCACTGTTTGTTGCGAGCGTTGGTGTCCTCGCCGAACACTTCGTGGTACCGATCGCGTAGCTCCGACACGGTCATGTGCCGGAGCGTTGCGACCTCTTTGGCGACGTTGATTGCCATTGAAAGCTCTCCTTTTTGAAAAAGACCTATCGATCGTTAACTCGACTGGTCACAGAGAGCACTGGTTTGGCAGGAACCTCAAGGCAAGCTGTCTCGAAATCTGTATCGAAATCGCGATCTGCGTGGTCGATCGCGAACTGTTCGCTTTGCATGTAGCGTATGACGCCATCCGCAAACAGCGAAACGAGCTCAGCTCGCAGCTCGGTTTCATTCATCTCGTCTACAACGCGGACCTTCACATAGCAATCTCCCAACAGAGGCAATGTGAAGCCCGAAATCACCGGTTTCTACGAACTAGCCGTCGATTTGATTAACAACCGGGTATCGAGCGAGACCGAAAGAAACAGGTCCCTATCTGTAGGGTTACACGCAAACTAGGCGAGTGGACGAAGCGATCACGAGAAAAAGTCCCTGATTGTCAAGAATGCCCTGCGACTGGCGGGGTGATATACTGGCCACTTCGATTCGTTAACATTCGGAGTTAGAAATGTCAAACATCTTCATGCTGCCAGGTTCACTAACAGGTGAGGACCGTTTCACGTCGAGTCTGCACTACATAATCGATTCCAATCCCGAAATAGGCCAACAGCTAGGGAATGCACTGCTTCAAGCCGCGAATCGCAATAGATCCAAGTTCGTGCGAGCTGTTGATCATCCACTGGTAGATGACGCGAATCGCCCGGACTTTCTTCTGGAGTTTGAGGATTTCGACATTTTTTGTGAACACAAGTTACAGAGTCCGCTGGGCTATCTACAGCTGGAACGATACCTCGAGACGTCTTGGCACCGAGAAGCTTTCGTCGCTTTAATCTCTCTGGGCAAGTGCAGCGTAAGCCCATTGGTCAGAGAACATCGTAGGTACATTAGTCCGATTTCAGCACCACACTACAACTGGTGTGATCTGTATTCAGTGCTAAGTACCGGATCAGATCGACTAAGCCGAGACTTTGTCGCTTACATGAATTCCCTAGGTATGAAGCCACTCGATCTTCCAGATGGATGGGGGAACATATTTACTAGCCGACCAACTGCCGAGGCCTTTGGCATGCAATTCGAGATGACCCGCGACTATTTCTCCGCGAAGGGGGCGATGTGCAAAATTGATGGATCAAGACTCGGCTTTCAGATTCGGAATGTCAAACCTTGGTTACGACTATTCTATTTGTGCGTAAAAGAAGCTTCACAAGTTCGACAGAAGAGATTTGATGAAAACGTATTGGTGGGTAGAGTCTACGTCGACGCAAGCGTGTCTTTGGGTCAATTTTCATCAGAATGGACAATGTCATTGGCAGATGATGCGATGATCGTCGGCATTCCAATGCGAAGTGTAGCGGCTTGGGACAAAAGCCTGAGTCTTGTCTACGAATTTCAAACACCTCTCAGTACTGTGATCTCCAACGATGCGAGTACTATTCAAGAGCGATTGCTTCGTTTCGCCAAGGCAGCCTTCAACCATGCCGTTGACGAAAACGAGAAAAGTCTTCCCTCGCAATCGAATACCGATTCCCTTTCATGATCATTCGGATAGCGTATTTCTCGCTGGCAACCATCGTCGCAGGCGTGGGGCTACTCGTACGTAGTGATCGTGAGCGACTTCACCCGCTATCCGACGAATACGCAAGCGACACGTTTTGGGCGCTGATGTTGTATTTGTTAGTCAGTTCGCTACTGGCTGGACGGCGGGTGCTGGCGAGGGCGGCCATCTCGCTAGCTCTCGCTTTCCTAGTCGAGATCAGCCAGCTCTATCACGCCCCGTGGATCGACTCGATTCGGCAGACCACGCTGGGTGGGCTAGTTCTGGGGTTCGGATTTCTTTGGACTGATCTCGTTTGCTACTCGGTCGGCATTGCGACCGGATCGCTCACAGAGTGGGGGATCAGACGCTTGGGTGGGCCAAAATTGGAGAAGGTTTCTGGTCGTTAGGATTCGAAGACGCTGTGTTAATCAAAACCATCTTTGGAAACGGAGATCTTGAGAGTTCTCAGTAGAGATCTGGGGTGCCGGAGGGGACGGCTCGCGTTTCTGTCGCTGCCCGAGATCTTTCTTTCCTAACCGAGATATTTGGGGCAGGCGTAGCGGACGCGAAAAAGCCCCAAAACGTTGGGTAGAAACGAAAAACGCCGGGCGTCGATCTCTCGTCGTCAGGCGTTAACTTTTTGGCGTTTCTTCGGTAGAAAAAACTAAGGCTCCGCGAGCGCAACCCTCTTCGTAACAATACTCTCTGCGCTCAAAATTCGTAAAGCCTTTCCCTGAAAGGATTTGCGAAGTTCGAGACCAGTTTGGTCTGTTTCTCTACGAAGAGGTTCGAACAATGGGTTAACACCCTCTGGCAATGATCTTAGCGATGATGCTCTTTCGCATCAAGAGGAAGACGCGACCTGTTAGCCATTTCCCCGTTTGTCTTCACCAGCCTATTGCCAAGCCATTCGATCAAAGCGACGCTCTGAATTGCTATTCTTTCCATAGTTGGGAAGCAACGCTTGTTGGAAAGCAGCTAGATTAGCGTGCATGTTTCGGATTCTCCACGCTCGCCACCGGGCGAGCCAACCTGGTATCGATCGATTCGACGCTACTTGACTAACTGGCACTGGATAGATTCTTGGTCGCCGGACCGCTGCTCCCAAAACACGAAAACTTGCGATTCATTTCCGTCACCAACCGCGACGATTGGATCTCGAGCGTTTTCAGAAATTATTCTCGAGTTGCCATTTCCAAGCTTCACCAGTCGCAATTGGCCGTCGCGTTTGGTGAGCCAAACGACGTAAGTCCCGCTCGGGCCGCTTGCGATCCACGGTTGTTCACCGTGCTCCAACATGGTTTCCAGCGAGGCCTCTCCAACGGACGTGAAGATAGTACCGCCACGACGCCAAGCGGAAACAACTTCGCCCTTCGGTGCGATCGCCAACATGCCTCCGTCCATTGGGCAAGCATTTAAGCTCCAATGTTGGAGTCCAAGTCGTTCTCCGATGCCAAATGTCTCTCCTTGATTGTTGGAAGAAACAAGATACATGTCACGATTCCCCTTTAAAGAGTTTCGAAACAAGATGTGAACGAAATTACCTTCGGCCACAACCGATGGATGGCAACACTCACAGATACTTCCATCGGGCGATTGGTAAACCAACTGATTCTTACTCCAACTTGCCCCTTGATCGATCGATTTCGAGGCAAAGAGCTGAGTCCGCTTCGCACGGAGGTCAAGCCAAACGCACCACAATGTTCCATCGTTACTCGATGTCATTGCGTGCAGGCCCTCCCGCGCCGAGGCCTCAATGTCGTTGACCTTTACTGGGCCAAGCCAGCTCTTTCCACCGTCCAGTGTGCGGTACGCCAAAACGTCCCCATCAGTGCCTTTACCCTTCGGACCTCCAATTGCAGTGATGACAATAGAATCGCCGGCATGAGCAATCCGAGGACCTCTTCGCATTCCGAGAGACATGTTAGGTACCCTAAAGGCGACGAGCGGTGAGGGCTTCTCGTCCGATCCAACTCTGCAGTAATAAACGTCATCTCCAACGCCGAATGTAACATGTGCGACACCCCTCGAGTCCATACTCGCTTGCGGTTGTTTCGGTGATCTCTCGCTGCTTCCCGAGAAGATCGTGAAAGGTTCGGAACCAGAGACCAAAGCGGGAACAAATATTAGAAGAGCTGCCAAAGTAGTCTTAAGCATTCGGTGAACTCACTTGGTCTGACCTGGATAGCCCAGAGCCAAAAAGGTGAAAAAGTGCAGGAGTAACGATTTGGTCTAGAACGGTTGACGCAATCATGCCGCCAAACAACACAATGGAAAGCGGATAAAGGATCTCCTTGCCAGGTTCGCCGTACCCGAACAGTAAAGGAAGCAGTCCTACAAAGCTGGTCATGGCGGTCATCATTACTGGTGCAAGGCGCTCTAGGCTTCCACGGATAATCATTTCTTTCCCAAATGGCATGCCATCAACCTCCATCAAGTGTTGATAATGCGAGATCATCATGATGCCGTTGCGACTAACAATGCCTATGAGCGTGATGAATCCAACCCAATGTGCCAAAGACAAATGGGTCGCCTGTATCCAGATACCCGGCCATAAATACCATGCTTGGCCCGCGAACTCCGCAGCTTCCGGTCTATTCACGATCAGGAGCGCCACAATCGCGCCCAGCGCTGCTAATGGCACGTTCACAATCACCTGAAGTGCAGAACGCTGCGACCCGAGGGCTTTCATCAGCAGCAGATAGACGCCGACGATACTCAGTAGTGCAAATCCCCATAGTCTATAGGTGGCTTGCTGCTGAGCTTCGAATTGTCCGCTGTAGTCGAGATAATACTCACCTGGCAGCTCATGTAGAGATTGCTCAACCGGTTGGAGTGCTAGTTTGATATCGCGTACGACACTCGCCAAGTCTCGCCCCTGGACATTGCAGAAAACGGCGACTCGGCGTTGTACATGTTCACGATTGAGCACATTAGGGCCGGTCGTATCCAAGATTTCTGCAACTTGTGACAGCGCGACTTTCGCTCCTGAGGGCGTTTCGAGAATTGTCTCTTCAATCACGTTCGGATCGCGACGAGACTCCTCGTCGTACCAAACAACTAAACCAAAGTATTTATCCTCTTCAATGATCTGCGACACGATGGTGCCTTTGAAAGCCGTTTCTAAAATTTCGGCGACATCGCCGGGTGCGAGACCGTAACGCGAAGCTTCTTCACGCTTCACCCGCATTTGCAATTGGGAGATCTCGATCTGAGGTTCGATTTGAAGGTCAACTACCCCTTCGATCTCTTGCATGCGCGCCTGGACGTCGTATGCCGCTGTCCGCAGTTCTCGTAAATCCGGGCCAAACACCTTCACAGCGATCTGAGCACGAATTCCAGACATCATGTGATCCAGTCGGTGCGAGATCGGTTGGCCGATATTTACTGCCGCACCAGGAATACTCGATATTCGTTCTCGCAGATCGGCGATCACGCCTTCCTGTGGTCGCCCATGGTACTCAAAACTCCAAAGATGCGCGATCGGAATGGCTCGCAGGATAGTGTTCAGCCAACCTGCTTTCTCTGTCTTGTGCTGAGCGAATCGCACCTCGAACTCTGTATTGTTCACACCTTCTGCATGCTCATCCAATTCTGCGCGCCCCGTCCTGCGTGCAACTGACAGTACTTCGGGTACTTCAAGCAAAATCGATTCTACCCCACTAGCGATTCGCTGGCTCTCATCCAGCGAAGTACCCGGTTCAAGACGTAAATTGATAGTTGCTGTTCCTTCATTGAACGGAGGCAGAAATTCGCCTCCCATCCATGGCAGTGTTAGACAACTCAATAAGACGAAAACACTAACACCAGCAAGTACGGTTCGAGGGCGGTTAAGCGTCCAGCGAAGTACGCGCTCGTCCCAGTGTTTCAACCAACGCATGATGAATGGTTCGCGTTTTTCAGCGAGAAACGGTGCGCGAGGTAGTAGAACGCTTGCAAGTACGGGTGTGAAAGTTAATGAAACCACCAAGGAGCAGAGTAATGCCACGATGTAAGCGACCCCAAGAGGAGCGAACAATCGTCCTTCGATGCCTGCCATCATAAACAACGGCAATACTACCAGAACCACAATTAGCGTCGCATAAACAATGGAGTTACGGACTTCACTGGAAGCCAAGAAGATAACTTCTAGAGCCGGTTTCTGAGAATCTGAAGGTAACTGCTTATTCTCACGCAATCGTCGGTAAATGTTCTCAACATCAACGATTGAGTCATCCACTAGGTCGCCAATCGCAACGGCAATCCCCCCCAAAGTCATCGTGTTGATCGTGATTCCAAACATATAGAAAACGATTACTGTCAATAGGATCGATAGCGGCATAGACGTTAGTGAGCTGATGCTAGTGCGAAAGTTGCCCATCAAAAGGAACAGAATCACTACGACCCAAATCGCACCGTCGCGTACCGCTTCGCTGACGTTGTCGACCGCTGCTTCAATGAAGTGACTTTGGCGAAATATCTCGGATTCAATTTTGATATCGTCTGGCAATTCTTTTTGAAGCGAGACGAGCACCTCATTGATCCTGTGATCAAGCTTGATCGTGTCAGCCTCTGGCTGTTTCTGTATCGTCAGCATGACCGCCGTACCGCCTCGCAACTCTTGGTAGGGCTTTGCATGGGAATGCGACTGTTGACTTGACGACTTGGGAGAAAGGTGCGAACCATCGTTCATGCGCGTATAGGTAGCGTCATGACTCACCGCAAAGTTCACGTCCGGTTCGATCTTCACTACAGCGGAAGCATCGCCGCGTTTAACTGGCCCACCGAGCCTCACGTCAGCCACATCGCCGATGCGAATTGGCACTTGATCGCGCCAGAGAATGGGAGTCGCTGCTACTTCGTCCAGCGTTAGAGACTGCCCTTGAATTCGAAGCAACGATTCTTTCTCACCGCGGCTCATCACACCACCGCCAGCGAGAACGTTGGCTTTCGTCGTTGCATCTGTTAGTTGTGCCAATGTCACGTTGCGAGCAGCTAGACGCGAGGGGGAAGTTAGCACTTGGAACTGCTTCAGAATTCCTCCCATTACGGAGACTTGAGACACGCCCTCAACCGCTAGTAGACGATTTCGGACCGTGAACTCGCCAATCGTCCGAAGTTCCATCGCTTTCGCATTGGCTTCATCCGGTGTGTTTGGTTTGAAATCGCTACGCAATGCTAACAGCATGATTTCGCCCATGATTGACGAAATGGGTGCAAGAGTAGGATTCGTGTTAGGTGGTAGTTTCGACTGGGCTAGTTGAAGCTTTTCGTTGACGATCTGACGGTCTATAAATATGTCCGTGCCCCACTCGAATTCGACCCAGATGATTGATAAACCAATCGCTGAAGAAGAGCGAACGCGTTTTACACCCGTCGCACCATTTAGCAGCAACTCGATGGGGCGAGTTACTAGCACCTCCACTTCTTCTGGCGCGAATCCCGGTGCCTCGGTCATAATCGTGACCGTCGGGCGATTTAGATCGGGAAAAACATCGACTGGCATCGTCTGAAGTAGTGATGCTCCAACTAACATCACCAGTAAAGACGCAATCGCGACGATGGCGCGGTTTTGAAGTGAAAAACGTATAATGGTATCGAGCAAGTGAACTACCTCAAAGATGCGAAGGCCGTCTGCAGCTCTCGACTACCAACGGTTACAACCGACTCACCAGCTTCGATACCAGAAACAATCTCGGTATACTGTCCATCGGTCTGACCAATAGTTACGCGTCGTCGCTCCATATTGCCGTCGTTCTTTCGAACAAAGCTAAAAAGGTGCAGTCCATCACGGAGAATTGCAGATGCAGGAATTGCTAACCGCGAACTCTTGGTTCCTACTGGCAGGCCGACTGTCATTAACGCGCCGGAGCTAAATTGCGGGATATTGGAATCGTCTACGCGGGGAGTTTTTGGAGTGAACCATATTCGCTGCGTTCTTGTGGACTCGCTTAGCGTTGGCCCAATTCGCGAAAGAACGACTGGAAGCCTTACTTCTGAGTCGGCGAGCAGGGATGCTACTCCAACTGCATCGACGGACATAGAAGCAACCTCTCTCGAAGGCACCTGTGCCTCGATCCAAAACGATCGCAAATCTTGGATTTCTACAAGAGGTTGATTGGCCGTTACGGTTTCACCGAGCGTGACCACAGATGAGGCAATTCTCCCACTGATATTGGCACGAATTGGCAGGTAGTCTTGTATCCGTCGTTGATTGACGATGGAGTCGATTTCGCTATCTGATAAACTCAACGTGGCGAGTTGTCGTCGCAGGCTTTGGGCACGTGTCTCCAGTTGCTCCGCTAGTGCGCGTGTCTCCAAAACCAAGCGCATCGAGACCGCGTCTCCCTTGACGCTTTCCAGCCGATCGGCACGACGACGGGACAAGTCTGCGTCCAACGATGTGCTAATCAAGTCAAGCTGTAGCTTGTAGAATTCAGGTGAGGTGATCTCCATTAGTTCATCGCCTGCTTTCACAGACCGGCCGGGACTTAGCGAATGGGACTGAACAGTTCCGTTCAACTGCGTCGTAAGGACACTTCGATTTTCGGGAGGCAAGGTAACTAGCGCAGGAAGTTGAAGTGTTTTTGATACCTCGCGATAAGCAGCAGCCTCCGTTCGGATTCCCAAGCGTTGCTGTTCTTGGTCTGAGAGTCTTAGCACACCAAGGAAGAATAAACTCGATAGCTCGTGGCCGCCTCTAACAACGACTCGGTCGCCGGGAAATATCTCCCCTTGAATCACTTCAACCATTGATTCGGAGATATGACCATCTGTCAGTTTGCGACTGCCAAGCCGCACGGTCTTCTTACGATACTCAGCGGTCGACCGAGTCGATGCTTCCTCGACAAAAAGATAGTTTTGTAGACCGTCGCTGTGTATAGCCCGTTGCGGAACTGTAATCGTGTCCGCTTGCTCCGAGGTGTATATCGTTGCCGAGCCTACAAGCCCTGGAATGACCGAAGGATGATTCAATGTCACCCATGCTGATATCACTTGCGTTTTTGAGTCGAGAACCGCGTCCATTCGATCGATGACTCCCTCTACAGATAGGGATGAACTCGGAAAATGGACGCTTACTCGATTGCCCACTTTAACGTTGAATATGTCCTTCTCAAGTAATTGGAGGCGTACCCAAACTTCGTCGGTATTCACGATTTCAAAAAGATGTTCGAACGCTTCAACGTACTTACCTTCAGCTAAGTCCGAGTGGAGAATGCGTCCGCCAATCGGTGATCGAAGAGGGAAAAGCAGTTCGCTCGAGGGATCGAGTTGAGAACTTTGAAGTGAAACTCCGAGCGTGCGCGCTCGCAGTTCCGATACCTCCAAGCGATTTCGGCTTTGCTCTACCCCATTCTCGATATCCAAAAGACGCTGCATTGGTACTGCGCCCGCTTGCGCAGAAGGTCTTGTCATCTCCAACAGGCGAAGGTTTAAAGCTAAATCATTCTTTGCCTGGAGAAAATCAAGTCGTACCAACTCAAGTTCTCTGCTACTCATCTCGGCGACTACCTGATTCTTTTCAACCAAATCTCCTGGTCGTACGAGAAGCTTGGAAATGCGTCCAGCTATCTGAGCTGACCCAAACGCTTTGGCCTGCCAAGGAGTCACGGATTCCGCATATACGTTCATTTTCGAAGCAACAGTGCCAACAACAACCTCTTCTGACAGAAGCCCAATCGCACTTCGCGCTTGCCCAGAAAGCGTCACATAACCGTTCTGAGTATCGACTTGAACTCCTTTTGTCGGAAGTGGTTGATGACCCTCGTGGGCATAGCATATTGAACTTGTAGTTAGCCAAAATATGCTCAAAAGACCGCTCTTCAATATGCTCACGACTTACCTCGCAAACTACTTCACAAACGAATCGGGTTCAGGCAACGCATCGGATGAAGCTTTGGCTGTTTTGAGATACTCGTCAACGCAGGGTGGACAGCAAAACTGGTAAGGTTTGCCGTCAATAACCCAAGTAAAGTTCGGGTTCGCCTTGGTCTCTGTGATGGGACAGATTCGATCACCAGGCTTTGGATTCATATCGTGTGCGGACTTGATCCCCTTGAACTTCTGGGACGCTGTTACGTTTCCGTTAGCCGTAATATCAGCCGCTGTGTATCGTCCGCCGGGAGTAAGATAGAGTTCTCTCTCCGCATCATCCGCCAGCTTATCGGGCATATCGGGCATATCGGGAGAATTTCCATGGCTCTCTTCACCCGAGACAAATCCAAGCCGGAATCGTTCGCCATCAATTCGAATATTCGGAATGGTCACGTCCAGTTTTCGGCCGACTAATTCCTTTGGCAACTTGCCAACGAAAAGCGACGTTTTTCCATTGCCATCGCCATCCTGCGGAGTCGGCTCGAAGGCAATGGCTTTAGAATCCGCATCACCGTCCGCTTTCACGAATCCCTTCAGCGTTTGACTCTCGACATCGATGACGCGACTCTCGTCCTTTCCAAGAGTGTATAGTCGAATCGCCCCTTCAGAGTCGACAACTGCTTCAACATGGTAACTGTCTCGCCCTAACGAAACCATGATTCCACCATGTGCACCGGCTTTGTGCCCGTGTTCGGCGTCGGAATCTCCCGGCACGGACGAAGCCAGCGACGCTTCGGATGTCTTGTTGTTCGCAGTTAGGCTTGTTCGAGCCATATCTTTCTGAGAATTCTTAGCGACCGAAACGTCCTGTTGATTCGTTGGTTTGCATCCAGCGAGGAACAGCACGCCTAGAGCCGAACTCGCAACCAAACTTAAAAGAAGACATTTGCTTTTTGTCATTTTTGGACCCTGGTTATTTGTGGAATGGAACTATTTCTTGAGCGAGGCTTCGTAAAGATCGTCAAGCTTGGCAAGAAATTTCTCTGGCGCAGCCGTCATTTTCTTTACACAGGGAGGACAGCAAACATAAACGAAATGACCTTCCACAATCCCATGCTTGGACTTCTCGGAGACTTCATTGTCGGTCATCACGAGACAGTGCCCTTGAGCCTTCGCAAAGTTACTCCGAATCTTGTCGAGATACTTTGCGTCGGGCTTTGACTTCAAACAATCTGCGCAACAGACATAGAGAATTTCCTTGGTCTCTGGATCAGTCATCTTGACTGGCTTTGCATGGCTAGTCAGCGATTCGCCGGAGACTGGACAGATTGCTTGTACTGAGATTCTTAGTCGCTCGCGGCGTTGCTCTGAACTTTCCTTTTGTGGTTCATCCGCAAAGGAAAATCCAACCAGACAAACCGAAACAGCGATCACAAAAAACTTACCAAATGCACGAATCATCTTAACCTCTTCATACTTGAAAACGAACACTAACTACAACTTCGTTGAAGCCACCCACTGGTTGACTTCGGCAATATCGTTTGCGCCAATCATTGTCAGCTGACGATCTTCGTTCTTCCAGCTCACGGCGAGCTGTCCTGCGGCTTCAATAATCTTGCATGTCTTGCCGCTACACTGGGTCTCAATGGCTCGCAGACTGCCAAACCAAACAGGTTGTTCATCTTTGTGCTCAAACAGGATCAGCGATGTACCATCATTACGTTCGCATATCGACGCCGAACATTTGCAACAAGGCATATTGAGCACATGCGTTGATACTCGAGTGAAACCTTCGGGAATGCCCTTAAAAACAGCCGGCTCATAGCCAAGGTAGCTCTCGGTTGCATTGGCATCGAGTTCCTTTCCTTGATACTTTGATACCAACTTTGCGATTGCTACCTTAGGCTCCGACTTGGCTGCACGGATGACCTCTTGAAAGTCAACAGCCAATGCAGCATGTTCATGAGAAGCTTCTCCCGCATCATGATCCGACGTCGGATTCCTCGCAAAAAACCAGATCAGTGATACAGAGGCGGCCGTCACTAGAACCGCATAGATCCAGCTTTTCGGCAACGGCTTAGAAGGAATCGAGACGATTCGATCACTATCCAGTCGTGGAGCAACCTGCTCCCAAAGGGAATTGGTGTCAACACTCGCCTCGGACTGCCGCATGAGCGTACCTATCGCTTGAAACTCGATAATCGACGCGCGGCAGGCGTTGCAATGATCACAGTGCGACTCGAAATTCGTTCGCTCTTGTGCATCCAGTTCGTTATCGATGTACGCCGACAATCGTTCTTCAATCCAATCGCAATTGATCATTATGCCTCCCAACCCAGTTGGATTAGCGAAGTCCTAAGTTCTTTTCTTGCTTTGTTCAGTCTTGAACCTACCGTACCTTCAGGAATACCAAGCACACTTGCAATTGCCTCGTATCCCAACCCTTCGACTTCCTTCATGTGCAGAATTGCCCTTTGTTCGCCCGAGATTTTCTCCATCGCAAGGTTCAAAATCTCCGCTTCATCGGCTTGGTTTTGGCGATTTGGATCTTCAGACATTTCGGTTTCCAATGCGACTTTATAAGCTCTCAGTGCCTCTCGATTGGTCTTTCGTAAGTACTGCAAACATTGATTGACCGCCATTCGATGAGCCCAAGTCTCTAGCGAGGATTCAAATCGGAACTGATCAAGCTTCGAAAACAACTGTATGACAAAATCTTGCATCACATCGTCTGCGTCGCTGGTTCCTACAATCTTTCGAATCACTCGATAAATCCTCGAAGCCAGAAGCTCATAAATTCGTTTTTGATATTCAGGATTTCCGGCTGCCGCGCTTCTGACCCACGATTTCAGGTCGTCTATGGAAACACTCTCCGATAATGTGGCGTGCGGTGTCAACTTCTTTGAGTTGGATGACTCTGATTGCTGCATTCTTCACTCCATGCTGCGAAAAAGTTTTGCCTGCTCGAAATACTCGACCGATTCGAGCAGGCTGACTTTGATTACAACGCCGGCGACTACCGTCGGCAGCAGGATCGGTTATCGAGACAGCAATACGCATTCTTCATGCAGCAGACCGGCTGACCTTTCACCGACAAAGAAGATTCACTCGCAGTTCCGTTGCCAGCCATCGACTCGATACCGAACGAAGCCAACGCAACAATCCCCAATAGCGCAATTTTTGTAAACATGATTCACCTATGAACTTAAAAAAACAGAGAGATTTCGATTGCGATCCAACAGTAGGTTCGCAATCAGTCCAACAAACCAAAAACAAAGGTTTGTTGGGACTCTCAATTCCTCCAAACACAGGCAATCGACCGCCAAGAGTGTCCGCCAAAGCGAACGGGTACTTCGAACTTTCCAAGGCTCAATACGGCGGTTGCTGTGGGTTTAATCGATGCAAATGCAACGCATGCCCAAGCGATGGACTTCGCGGGCACAGAAACCGACTTTGGTGGCTCGCTTGCACGCAGAACTTGCTTGCTGCAATCACATTGAGCACCCTGACAGATTAAACGCGACGGCAACGACGATTTCGCCGCCGACCGGACAGAATCACTCGTTTTTACTATCGGACGAGCAGCACATTTGGGGCATCGGGCCGGCTGAGTGGCAAGTGATTTCGATGACGCAACATCTGCTTCAGCAGTCGCAGGCTGCTTTCCGCTAATGCTCTCGAGGAACGATCGACCTAAGCAGCAACACGAAACCCCACCCAGAATTTGGCTGTAGGCAACCGCCAGCAGCAAAACAGAATGAAGAATCGTTCGGAACATAACGCACGTCAGATACAGGGTTTTTCGGGGCGACACAGATTGGATGCTGCCGGAAGCCGTTTCCTTCACGAGCGTCGCATAATTTTAGCTACGGCGCGTGGAAGTCTCAATCGATCGTAGGGATTACGGCCAATCTACCCGTTTTCAAGAAACTCAGGACTTCCATTTCCAATTTCAAGAAAGCTCGCAAATCGGCGCATTCTCAAATTTGTCGTCCCAAACTGAAGATTCTGTTATTTGTCGGCATCTATCCCGAAGCGAGGCGCATTTCCCCGATCCTTCCCACCCAGATAGCTCAATGTTCGATATTCGCAAAATGCTCAAATCCATCCGCCCCGCCGTTGATCGCACGCTGTCGTTGATTGGTTACAAACATAGTGACAGGCAATTGGAGCTTGACGCCGATGCATATTGGAAAAACCAGCGAAGTCAAGATTTTCAAGTGAATTCGCATTGGAGGGGAACTGGTATTTTCACAGACGAGGATCGATGGGCGAAAATCGGCGCTTTTCATCGATCGCTTTTTAACGACATGTCCAAAATGAGCACATTCCAGAGTACGTCTCGCGGCTCAAGAATTCTGGAATGGGGTTGTGGTGGAGGTGCGAACGCGATTTCCTTCGCGAGCATCGCGAGCACGTACATTGGAGCGGACGTTTCGAATGCTAGCCTGAATGAATGCTCGCGCCAGATGAACTCTATTGATTTCCAAAACTTTCAACCATTGCAAATATGCTTAAGTTCGCCGTCACTTCCTAATGAACTTCGAGGTACGTTCGACATCTTTCTATGTACCTACGTTTATGAGTTGCTTCCATCTAAGGAATATGGTCTTCGAGTGCTCGAAATTGCTCGCGACTCGCTATTTGATGGCGGATTGGCTTTCGTTCAGATTCGCTATGCAACAAACAAACCGTCAACACAGGGACGGACCTGGGGGTACTCGTGGGGTATGACAAAGATGGTGGCGTACTTTATCGACGAGTTTTGGGCTGCGGCTAAGCAAATAGGTTTCGAGCCATTGTGCGTTGTCATTGTTCCCTTCGATCCTATCGTTGAAGACGAACGGTACGCATACTTTCTGTTTCAAAAACCTACCGCTAGAGCCTCGTAAATCCTAAACCAGACAGATCGACTCGAATTCAAAAAGGAGAAACTCGAATGACAAATCGAAGCACCCAACACATTTTTAGCGTAACTGGCATGACCTGCGGGCATTGCAAGTCGGCGGTAGAAGAGGCAATTCGACAAGTTCCGGATGTTATCAACGTGAAAGTCGATTTGTCAGCAGGGACAGCGATCGTGTCAGGGACACCGATAGCGCAGCAGGTTGTCGAAGCGGTGAAAGAAGCAGGCTACGTAGCATCCTTAAAAGGCTAGCTGCAAGTTTAGAGGCTAGCTAGCTGCAAGTAGTCAACTTGACGTAACGGAGCTGTGAACAACATGGAATATTCGAGCAAGCCGATTGAAGTCGGCGTTGGTGGCATGACTTGCGCGGCCTGCGTTCGTCGCGTGGAGAATGGATTGCGGAAAATCCCGACCGTCGTCCAAGCCAGCGTCAATCTTGCGACTGAACGAGCGCGGGTGCAATTGGACCATGCCCCAAGTCCGAGTGATCTCACGGCCATCCGGGATGCGATACGCAAACTGGGGTACGAGCCGATCGAAATCAGTCGGGGCGCAATCGCTACGGGTTCGAGCAGTTTAGAAACGCAAACTGATCGTCGAGAACTTGAGACGAACGAACTCTGGTGGAAATTCGTCGGTGCCGTCGACACACAATTGGGCAGTTGCCTTATGCTCGGCCTTGCCGCTTGCAACCAAATCCAGGCAATGCTGGAAGCAGCTATCACATTCAATCTGACAAGCATTACAAACTTCAGCACACTTTTTCATCATCGTATCTCAGTGGTCATCAGCAATAGCAGAAAGTGGTACAAACGCGGTCAATGCAACCAAGGCGAACAGGAACGATACTCGGGACATAACATTGGCTCCTTGGGGAGTAATAGGTCTGTTCTGAACCACTCAGAACCATGCAGGGTCGAGGGCAGGTTCTGTTCCGAAAACATGAGTTTTTACTTGAGGAACGTATGGTTTGCGAACTTTGCAAAAAATTTAGTTTTTCGTGAAGGCCATCGACGGCGTCGGCATCTAACGCCAATTTTAGCTGCGAACCGTCGAGAAAGCCTTTTCAATTGGCCGTTCTGGTGGCAATGCTCGATTACCGAACACCAGTTGAGTCTAGACGAGTGAAAACAATTCAACAATTTCGTGAAGAAAGACCCCAGCTTTAGCATCCAACTCCACAGATGCATGGAAGATGTCTATGTAGTCTGTTTCTTCAGTTTCAACAGAGATAGGGTTTGAACATGAAAATTGCTGCTGCAATTGCTTTACTTTTGTTTGTTGGAGTCGGTTTGGCTTTGGGGGCAAGTTTGACGACGACTCGGACAACAAACTCAGCCTCCAATGCGTGTGCCTGCACTACCTGCTGCCCAGACGGCGGTTGCTGCTGTGAAACGGGTGTCTGTACTTGCGAAGACTGTAAGTGCGATTGCTGCGCGGCTGATTCCAAGGGCTGCAATGCAGGTTGCTGTGATAACAAGTCTGGCGCATCCCATTCGAACAATTCGAGTAGTGAGCAGGGCACTTGTCCGAAGTGCCTTCCCAAGTCACCAACCTAAGGCCCCGGGAAGCTGAGTTAGTTTTCTCGAAAGTGTCTTGTGATTCGACTTTCCCAGGGCAACTGTTGCAAAGCAAATCCCTTAAATACAGGTGCCCCAGTTGCTCCGTCTAATTCAGCTGTGGGACATCATCACGGAAGCGATTTCTGCAGGACATATTTCTCTACTACATGGGTGCTACGGAGTGTACCCATTTGCTAATGCTGATTAAACACTAGGAAGGTGACTATGCAAAGTTTCAAGAGAGGGATGCTCTTATTTTTCGTAGTAGCGATAACGCACAACGTTGGATGCCGATCAAATTGGCCAGGCTACAAGTCGATTGCGGCATCGCCAGTACCAATTGCCTCCTTTTCATCGACCGCATCAACCGCAGGCGAGTTGTCTTTCGCAAAGCCGCCTTCGTTTGCTGATGCGAGCACATCGCTGTCTCCTGGGAAAAGCGAGATGCCTGATCAGTCGTCGAGCGAATCTTGCGGTTCCACTTGTTGTCGATGAACTTTCTGGAGGCAAGCTGGAAATGCCAAGCTTGAATGGTCTTGTGTCAAAGCTCGATACTTTCGCCTACCCGCTATCGAGACGTATTGGCATTTCGGATCGAAGTCTGCTATTTGGTTGCGACACGACAACACTAGCAAATCTACCTTACGTACTTCGAAACGGCCAGGAGTTTTGTATGCTTCGGCAGGATCAATGCGGCTCACTTAGGGAATGTAACCCTGAGTTCCAATTAGCCGACTTTCAATCGCTCGATGGTACGCGATTTCGCTGCTATACAGTACGAAAAGACGGACGCACGGTAGCGTACGCTTGGCTTGGCAGTGGTGATATTCCTGCGCTGCACAATTGTAATGGACACGAATGGACTGGGCTTCCCATCTACCTTGATCAGGAGACCGCTTACCTGTTCTCAGTCTACGTGACTTCGTCCAGCAGAGGCCAACGACTGTACCAAGTATTAGCTTCTGGAATCGCTTCAACGATCCTTGGTGACGGCATCCGCCGAATTGTTCTTACGACCGATATAAGGAACAGTTCTTCGATTAAGGCAGTACAACGAATGGGGTTTGAGCTTTACGGAAGAACTAGCTTCTCAGCTTTTTCTGGTTGGAAACGTGCAAGGTACGAGGTAGGTGCATCTTTTCTGCCAAGCAAACTCGGCAAATACGTTGGCGATTGCTAACAACCACCACCGGCTGTTTGGTATTGGATCGCAGCTTCGACTTGCAAAACTGATTCTCAATCTCCGTTTTATTGAAGGAACCAGTCTCTTTGGGCATCCAACTGATATCCATGGGCCGAGTGGCGGCTCAATGTCCAATTCATTCGGTATTTCATCACAGATGGTACCGAAGGCATGTTCTCGAAAGGAACGATGATGAGTATTGCGAGTATCGGAAAATTTGTGCTTTCGTTAGCGTTCGTTGCGGGCTTGGCTTTGGCTATTCCGCAGGTATCTCACGCTCAGTCCAGGATCAACGATTCTATTGCCAGAAAAAATGGGGCGCCTTTCTGGGCGAACCAGCGCACTTCGCGAAACATTCAACACGCGAGAGATTATTCTCGTGGGATGCAGCGTTATGCAACTCAAGCTCAGGTCATCCAGCCAACGGTGACTCAAGCGGAATCGCAGATGCTTGGGCAACAACTCCAAGCGATCCAGCGTGACATGGCAATCGTACGCCAAGAATACGCATCCAATCCAAAAGTTGTCGAGCAAGTCAAGAAGATTGAGACGCAACTTGGGCAAGCAACCACCGTGCAAAAATCTCTCCATGAAGAGTGCTGCAAAACATCGCCAGATGGAAAAATGTGCGCGGAGATGTGTAGCAAAATCCATACATCGCTCGATCAAATGAAAGTAGAGCACGATAAGCTTCTGAAGGAACTTGGTCACGAAGACGCGGCTCATGAACACCAAGCATCGGACCATGAGCATCACGATCACGGCGGTACTGAGAACAAAAACAGTAAGTAGCATTTTTTGCCAAGTCTGTTTGGGGTGGGCTTCTGCTCTTGCGACAGACTATGCAATGTCTAGCGTTCAGCGGGTTGACTATTCAATCCGCTGATTTGCTTTTTGGGAATTCCTGGAGGCTTCAACGAGTTGGCTTGCTTGCGGGAGACGTTAAGTCAAACCAAGGAATTTTAAACTGGTTTGTGGGTAATTACCCGCAAGCACGATGTGAGCTTTTCCGATGATCAGAAGAAGGATGCGAAGTAGATGGCAACGGATCGAAATTTCCGTGAAGTATTGCAGCCTTCTCGGCATCCAACACTTGAGAAGCACTAATGCTTCCAAAGAATGATATCATATACCAGTGCCATTTTTACGGGAAAATGAAATGAAGATTGCTGCATCGTTGGTTGTGTTGTGTTTGATTGGTCTTGGCGTGGCGATGGGGGCAAACTACGCATGCAAGTCAAGCTTGAATGCCGAATCGAAGGTTTGTGCCTGCGAAACCTGCTGTCCCGATGGCGGTTGCTGCTGTGAAACCGGCGTTTGCTCTTGTGATGATTGCCAATGCGATTGCTGCGCCGAGGGAGCAACCGGCTGCTTGGCTGGTTGCTGCACCGACAAAGTCGCAACCAACCCCACAGATAAACCAGCGACTTGCACCAAGGGTTGTTGTAAGGAGTAAATGGTCAGCAGGTTTCTGGCGGGCTGGGAAATCACTCTGACCCTGACTCAGTCAGAGTGGGAACGAAACAGGAGAAGCGCAACAGTAACATTGACTCGTAACCGACGGTCAAGTACTATCGATGCAAGGAGTTTAGCTTTGGTTCGAAATCTGCTCGCAATTTTGATGTGTCTTCAAGTGCTGGTCTGTCCAGCGCTCTGCATCGACGTTTGCCAGCTCCACGAACAGGCTAACGGCCCCTCGTCCCATCTGGAGGGTTCTCTCCAATGTCATTGTTGTGGCTCTGACGCGAGTCCTGAGAATGAATCGAACGCTCCCTGTGATCCCTCGTCCGAATGCTGCAATTGCTTTTGCGGTGGTGCTGTTGTTTCGGAGACCGATTCGGTTTACCTTCCGATTCACTTTGCTGTATCAGATGTTGCTACGATCGCACAATGTGCGTTTACGACGGAGCACACTGACTGCGTTCAGCCTGCCGAGCATGTGGCGGACGGGGCGTTGATTTTTGGGCGCGCGATTCTCTGCGCCTATTGCGTCCTTCAAATCTAGCGAATCTCTTTCTTCGCGGCTCAAACGCACGTTGGTGTTTGGGAAAGTCAAATTCATGTAGCTCGTCTAGCGTTCTGTCCGTCTTCATTTAATGAGGGTGCTACAGACTGCGGACAGGGCAATCTACATCGCGTCAATTATTAAACATATGGAGTTAGCTATGATTCGCTATCCCTCCGGTTCCGTTTTGCAGGAACCAGACAATGCACTTAAAAGCCAAAATGGCGGTGAGTCGTTGTTGCCAGCGAGCGAGACGTTTCCATCTACGAAGCCGAACTATACAAAGCAAACGCTGGCGAAATTCCTTAACGCGTTGGGGCCGACGCTCGTTCTGGTTGGATTCGCGGCGGTCTTTTACTTCGGACACCATAACGATTGGAAGATCCCCAAGTTTGGAGCTCTAACTGGAACCGTAAAACCTACAGCCAAGGATTGGTGCGAGGAACATGGTGTGCCAGAATCGATTTGCGTCGAGTGCGATCCTTCATTGATGTCTAAGGGCCCTGACTTTGGATGGTGCCCTGAGCATGGAATTCACAATTGTCCTTTGCATCACCCGGAAGTTGCACAACTCAAAGAGGTACCCAGTGTACTTCCGTCTGACCTTGAACGGGCGGCACGTGCGATGTCCGTCGTCCCACGAAAAGAGAACAATAGTGCCTGCGAAATCTACAAAACGCGCATCCAATTCGCTTCGGTAGAATCGGTTCGGCAAGCGGGTGTGGACGTAGAGTTGGTCGAGCGTCAGCCTATTGCTGAATCGATTCATACCAGTGGGGCGATCGTTTATGACCCAACTCGAAAGGCTAGTTTGGCTTCTCGCGTGGCCGGTAGTGTCTGGACTGTCGAAAAGAATGTTGGCGATTCCGTGGCGAAAGGCGAAGTGCTTGCAATTATCGATGCTGCTGAAGTCGGCGGACTAAAGACTGCATTGATGCGATCACTTGCTGAGCGAAAACTACAAAGTCAAAACGTCTCTCGACTTACCGAAGCCCGAGAAGCAATCGTGGGATCTCGAATTTTTGACGCCCAAGCTGCTTATTCGAAAGCCCAAGCTGATGTCTTGAGTGCGGAACAATCTCTTAGAAATCTTGGCTTGCCCGTGCAAGTGACAGCGTTGCAGACGCTATCCGAACAAGAGGTTCTTGACCAACTGCGATTGATCGGAATCCCGGACTCATTTCGTGCTCGACTCAACGGTCAATTGAGCTCGTCGAATCTGATGCCGATCTTTTCGCCGCTGGACGGTGTCGTCCTCGAACGCACGGTTGCACCGGGAGAAGTAGTCGACTCGACCCGCATCCTTTTTCAGATTGCCGATGTTCGCCAAATGTGGATGACACTGAATGTCCCGCTAGAAAACATGAATCAATTGGCGATCGGGCAAACCGTCACGTTTCGTGCCGACGGAAGTCGCGAAATGATCAAGGGCAAGCTGGATTGGATCAGTACTTCGGCGGATAAAACGACACGTATGCTGCAAGTCCGCGCGGTGCTAAACAATTTCGACGGAAGGCTTCGTAATGAAACGTTTGGAACCGGGGAAGTCATTTTGCGTTCGGAATCCGACGCAATCGTCATACCCGCCGGTTCGTCACATTGGGAAGGATGTTGCCAAGTGGTATTCGTTCGTGACAAGCACTACTTCGACAGTCCCGATAGCTACAAAGTCTTCCACGTCCGATCGGTTCGCTTGGGGGCAACCAACGGTAAGTACACCGAAGTGATTGCTGGTGTATTACCAGGTGAAGTAATCGCAACTGCCGGCAGCGACGTGTTGCGGGCTCAACTTCTTAAGAACAATCTCGGCGCGGGCTGCGATTGCGTCGCTAAATAGGAGACTGTAATGCTGAACTGGATTATTGATGCCTCACTTAAACATCGTGCTCTCGTCATCCTTGTGACAGTATTGTTCGCGGTCATCGGTGGATTCTCGCTCCAACAACTTGACATCGATGCGTTCCCCGATACGACGCCGGTGATGATTCAAATCAACACCGTTGCTCCGTCGCTAGCGTCCGAAGAAATTGAACGCCAAATCACGTTCCCAGTTGAACAGGCAATCAGTGGCCTCCCAAAATTGAGTCAACTCCGTTCGATATCTAAATTCGGGTTGTCACAAGTCGTAGTCATTTTCGATGATGGCGTTGATGTCTACTTTGCGAGACAGTTGATCAACGAGCGTCTTTCGACGGTCGTCCTTCCGGATGGTATTCAGCGTCCTCAGATGGGGCCGGTGTCGACCGGATTGGGTGAGGTATTCCACTATGTATTGGTTTACGATGGCGTTGACTTCTCAAAGGTTTCGCAGGAAGAACGCATAAAGCGGTTTACAGAACTGCGAACTATACATGACTGGATCGTCAAGCCTCAGTTGCGGTCCGTACGCGGAGTCGCGGAAGTGAATAGTTGGGGTGGCTACGAGAAGCAGTACCAAATTAGGCTCGATCCCGAACGGTTATTCAAATTCGGCCTGACCTTTGAACAGGTTTCTGACGCAATTGAGTCCAACAACGAAAATGTCGGCGGTGGAACCGTCAACGACGGAAGCGAAATGCTGCTCGTTCACGGAATCGGTAGAACGGTAAACCTCAAAGAGATCGAAGACATCGTCATCACTTCCGAGGATGGCGTACCCGTCCGCATTCGTGATGTTGCAGATGTGGAGATTGGTCACGAAATTCGTCGCGGTGCGGTTACTGCAAACGGTCGCGGTGAGGCAGTACTGGGTCTGGGTTTCATGTTGATGGGCGAGAATAGCCACCATGTCACGTGGGCCATTAAAGACAAA
>JANMNR010000158.1:0-15369 GCA_031368325.1 Pirellula sp. | reverse complement strand
ATCAAATAGACCATCGCCTTTTCAGACGTCGCTTGTTGCAGCAAGGGCGAAATCAACTCGATGGCATCCACCAGACCGGTGTCGAGCGAACTGGGGGTTGTCGAGTTTACTTTGCTAAGCAAGCTGGAGGGATCGGTTGGTATGGTACGAGACAGTAACTCAGCGACCGTGTCCGCCTGAGGTGTGGATTGTGGTTGCGTTCCGCCGTTCTTCGTATCGGCGGCAGCATTTGCTTTTGCGTCTTTGCTCCGAGCAGATGCCAACGACGCACGCGATGCGCGAATCACCGTCAACAAGTGCGAGCCATCTTGCGTATTGGCGTTGGCCGCGATCGATTGAACGGCACCTAACGCAGATTGGTACGCTGTCCCTTTGGAGGAGGTGTCGGTCATCGATGCGGAGTCGTCCAAGATGACATAGTGGTGTGTGGTCGACTGACTGATCATGGCGAGCCAGCGAGAACCGCTGACCCATTGAGCCAACATGGCAACGGCGATCGCAACTGCAAGCATTCGCGATGCGATGAGGAGCGCTTGCTTGAGCCAGACCCAACGTCGCAGTTTGCGATAGCTTTCCAACAGAAATTCCATGGCCGCCCATTGGGTTCTGCGATGCCGTACCAAGTTGATCAAATGGATCAACAATGGCAGCAACACCAGCAAGAAACCCCAGGCGAGTGGTTGGAAGACAAACTGCATAGTCGGTTACTTTTTCCTCATGTGGGCCATGCGCGAGGTCAGATAGGCCGTCAACGCTGCATCCATGTGCCGACTCGTTCGTATTAACTGGTAGTCAATTTGGTAGCTAGCGCATGCATGCCGAACACGGTCAAGAAATCGTTGCAACGATTCTAAGTATCCTTCGCGCAGCGCCCGGGGGTTGCAAGTGAGTGCATCGGTGGACTCCATACCTTCAAATCGGGTTGGGTCATTGAATGGGAAATCCAACTCGTCGTCATCCATCACGTGGAAAACCAAAATGTCGTGACCGGAGCGTTTTAGGGCCGCGAGCCCCTTTAGCGTCTCTGCTTCACTACCCAAGAAATCGGACGCGATCACCATCAGCGAGCGTTTGGGATAGGTTTCGTTGATCTCGCGAAAGACCTTGGTCAAATTCGTTTTGTCCTTGGGGGCCGTCTGTTGCAGGGAACGAAAGATGCCTTGCAGGTGAGACCGACTAGACCGCCACGGAAGCCTTGACTGGATTTTTTGATCAAAGACCGTTAATCCTACCGCGTCCTGCTGACGCAATGTGAGGTAGGCTAGGCAAGCACAAATCGTTGCCGCATAGTCGAATTTATTGAGTGAACCGCGACCATACGACATGCTGGCGGACGCGTCTAACAATAGCGTACACCGGAGACTTGTGTCCTCTTCATATTGCTTGATATACAGCTTGTCCTGGCGTCCCCAGACTTTCCAATCGATGTGGCGGAGATCGTCACCGGGGACATATTGACGATGCTGCACGAACTCGACGGACTGGCCGAAGTAAGGGCTGCGATGCATGCCTGACAAAAAGCCCTCAACGATATTGCGTGCCCGAAGCTCCATCGACGCAATGCGCCGAATAGCTTCAGGATGCAAGTATTCTTTGGAATCGGGCATCGCGTAGCAATTCGTCTTGGGCTGTTGGGGTGTTGGAAACGATTCGGTCGATGACAGCATCGCTCGTGATGCCGTCGCTTTCCGCAGCGAAATTGACCACCATACGATGTCGAAGCACCGGCTTGGCACAGAACTGAACGTCGGCAGGGTCAACATGGGACCGCCCCGACAAAGCGGCTCGCGCCTTGGCCCCGAGAATCAAAAACTGCACCGCTCTCGGTCCTGCCCCCCAAGCGACCTGTTCGCGAACAAAGTCCGGTATCCCGTCTTGTCCAACTCGCGTTTGGCGAACGATAGCCAGCGCGTATCGAATGACATTTTCGGAAACCTCGATCCCGCGGATAAATTCCTGCAGGCTTAGTATCTCTGCTCCCGTTAGTACAGGCTCGATTTCAGCTCCGCTTTTACCCGTTGTCCGACGAGCCACTTCGAATTCATCAGCGAAACTAGGGTAGGTCACATGCACCTTGAACATGAACCGGTCCTGTTGTGCTTCCGGCAGTGGATAGGTTCCTTCCTGTTCGATTGGATTCTGTGTTGCGAGCACAAAGAAAGGGTCGGCCAGTGAATGTCGAACCCGTCCAATGGTGATTTGGCGTTCCTGCATGGCCTCTAGCAAGGCCGCTTGAGTTTTGGGAGGTGTTCGATTGATTTCGTCGGCCAAAATTACGTTGGCAAAGAGTGGTCCCTCCATGAAACGACGCTCGCGCGAACCCGTAGAACGGTTTTCTTCAATGATTTCGGTGCCGGTAATGTCGGCAGGCATCAAGTCTGGGGTGAACTGGATTCGGCTGAAGGACAGATTCATTGTCTTGGCTAGCGAGCTGATTAACAGCGTTTTCGCAAGTCCTGGAACACCCTCGAGGAGGCAATGGCCTCGAGCAAAGACGCTGATCAGCAGCTGTTCAACGACATCCAACTGTCCAACAATGGTTTTGGACAGTTGGCCGAGGATCTGTTCTCGGGCGCGTTGCAATCGATCCAAGTCCGATTGGGCTGATCCGTCTGTAGTCATGCCGTTCTTTCAAAAGGTGAGCAATTCAGAGAAACTGGGCTAAATGTGCCGTCGAGTAACGGAATTGTATCATCCCGTGAACCCTTACGCATGTGGGTTCCCAAAATCCGCCTAAACCGCCCGCCTTCAGAGATGTCGTCCAGTTTAATGTCCGTCCCGGCAGGAGGACTACTTGGCGCGAAGTGTCGTAGAAAACAGCTGCATGCGTAGATAGAATAACACTTTGAGAATCCGTGTTCGCGAGCAACAGGGGAACGAAATCAATGTCGGCTGACGCATCACAACAACCACTTACCGGGCTACCGAATGTAACAATCGTAACCGACTTGGAGCATTTTGAGCCAGTTGAGGGGCCAAACGTTGCGCATCTTGTTACGGAGGACGATGTACCAGTGGATAATCTCTTTTCCGAAAAGCAACAGAGGCTTCTGACTGAGCCTTTGTTTTCATCTTGGAAAATCGACATTCCATTTTTGACAATGGCCAATGTCGGGCTCTTCTACTCGGCGAGTTTTCCCCCGTTGGTTCCCGATGTCTTATTGAGCATGGACGTTGCAGCGCCGTCGGATCTGTTTCCCAAATCCAATCGATCCTACTTTGTTTGGGAGTACGGCAAACCACCCGACGTCGTGATCGAGATTGTATCCAACAAGGAAGGTGGCGAAGCGAACAGCAAGATCCAAGGGTACGCTAGAGTTGGAGTGGACTATTACCTTATTTTTGATCCGTTCAAGTATTTGAGCGAACGGTTGGTGCGATTCTACGAGCTTCGAGGTGGAGTTTTTCACTTGCTCGAGGATCCATCAAACTTAATGCCGTCCATAGGACTAGGGCTGAAGGTCTGGGAGGGGTCGTTCGAAGGGCATTCGGCCCAATGGCTTCGCTGGACCGACTTGGATGGTAATCTAATACCAACCGGTGCCGAACTTGCTCAGTCAGAGCGAACGCGGGCTGAGTCGGAGCGAATGCGGGCTGATGCAGAGCAGGCTCGTGCAGACGCCGAGCGTGCGCGGGCCAATGCACTTGAGGAACAACTTCGAAGACTCGGAATCAAACAGGAAATTTAAGTACCGCGACAGCCTAAAATGATTGCGACAATGAGACATACTTAAAGCGCGCGGCAGCCGACAAGCATAGCACCGATCTATTAGGTTCAGTTCCGGCGATTCAGACAGTTTCACTGATGACTGCGATCGAACCTTTGTGGCCTCCAGCGGTGAAACATGGCTTCAAGCTCGCATTCTGGAAATCGGGTAAGATACACCTTTCCAATGACTACCGTGTGCCCCAAGTGAATTGAAATTGAACATTAGCGACACAGCAAATAATCCTTGGCAGAACTCCGAATTGGACGATGCGGGCTTGGCTGCCATCTACGGTTTGCTCAGCATCGCATCGGAATCGGATCTCAAGTTGAGTTTAAACGATCAACTCATTCCATTGCTTGCTCGATTTCCCCATTTAGAGCGAGGTCTCGAGCCGCTGCTGCGTTTCATCGAAAACACTCGCAATCCGAAGAGTTTCCTGGTGTTTTTAGATCGAGATCGGGATGCGATGCCAACCTTGTTGCAGATCCTTTCGATCGATTCGAAAGCTGTCGAGTGGTTGATTGCGGACCCAGATAGTTTTGATTGGCTCCGATTGAGTGCGGGCCAGCCCGTGGACTCCGAACATTTAAAAGATATCCTCATCAGCGAAATCCAGCACTTGGAGGACGAGGAACAAGTCCTCGCTAGCATGAGGAGGTTTCGAAGGCGGGAGACACTGCGAGTCATTTGTTCCTTTTGCTTACAGGACATGCCTCCTACTACAGTCGCTCAGCAATTGTCCTGGATTGCGGACGCAGGGATCGCCGCGGCGTTAGTCGCTGCGAACGCTGAACGCAAAACGGAACGCAAGTCTAGAGCACAAAACGCCGGTCCACTACTGGACTTGTCCAATTCCCTTTGTGTAGTTGGTCTACGCGCGTTGGGGGGCCAAGAGTTGGAACTGGATAGCACGCTGGAAATGGTCCTATTAACCGACTCCGAACAATTTCCGGATGATTCGCGAGGGGCATTTGTCGCGGATGAATTGCAGCGGCTAGCAATGCGTGCGATTTCGATTTTGACTCATCCCCACGGACTAGGCTACTCGGTGGCGTTTCCCTACCATCCGGAAGGCAGCAGCCGAAGCGAAGTTTACGTGCACGACTATCGACGATGGATTCAGGCGATCGAGAATCACGGTCGTACGTGGCAGAGGCTGACGCTACTCAAGTCGCGGTTTTTGGCAGGGAATCCAGGGCTTGCGTCACGTTTCCTAGAAGAGTTCCCAACGCTTGTTTATAGACGATATCTATCTCGGGCCGATATCGCTGGAATAGGAGCACTCAAACGCAAGATCGATCGAGAGGGCCAAGCAGTCGAATCGGCTGACTTGAGCGGAAACCATTTGTCGATCGACAAACCGCTGAGTTGGAAACGCGAGATCGAATTTCTGACGCAGTTTTTGCAATTAATCAACGGTGGTGAATTGATTGAAATCCGAGTCGCCAATACCGTTCAAGCGATCGACGCGCTGGCACAATCAAGTTGCTTAACAGAGCAGGAGCGGTCGATATTGATTGCGGCGTACAATCGCTTTTCGCAAACGGTGTTTGCCTTACAAATGCGGGACCCATTTGCGATCGATTTGCAAAAACCAATAGAAACTCTTGAGCCAGCAATGCCGATCGCAGGGCAGTTGTCGTACCAAGACGAAAATGCAAGTGAATTATTTGCCGCCGAACTCATCGAGTTGTGGAACAAAGTCAAGCAGATTCGAAATCATTTGCGAGGCGAGGTTTTTGCGGATGAGAATCAAGCGTCGGAGGAAACCGACCTCATTCTCGACCCGAATCCAAATCCGGAATGGATCGATGGCCTGTTGACCAAGTATCGATTTAAGCGATCGAACGCCGCATACCGATTTCTCATGGAGCTCTCCCAGGAAGAAGTATCGATGCTTTCAACGCGACGTTGTCGGCATTTCCTATCCAGCATCGCGACGCAGTTGCTAACCAAAATTAGTGAGACGCCCGATCCAGACTTAACGCTGGAAAACCTCGCCGTCAGTTGCCGGTCATTAGGTGGAAAAGGAATCCTGTGGGAGTTGTTTAGCGTTCACGAACCGTCCCTGGACCTGTACGTGCGATTGTGTGGTGCGAGTCCCTATTTGATCGGAATCCTAACCAGCAACCCAGGGATGATAGACGAACTCCTTGACTCGCTGATGTTGAATCGATTGCCGTCCGAGCAGCAACTCGGATTGATGCTCCATGAACTGTGCCGCGGTGCCGAGGATATCGAGCCGATCATTCATTCTTTTAAGAATACTCGCCACCTCAACGTGGGTGTGCGTGACATTCTCGGCAAGGAAAGTATTACAGATACTCACCGTGCTCTTTCCGACATTGCGGATGTTTGTTTACAGCAGACGGTCGATTGGCAATACGCTCGACTGGTCAAGCGGTTTGGTGTTCCCACCAGCAGTGACGGGCAGGTTTGCCGATTTGGTGTTGTTGCGTTGGGCAAGCTGGGAGCCCGCGAGCCAAACTACCATAGCGATATCACAATTTTGTTTTTATACGATTCCGATGGGACAACACGTCCGATCGGATCGGGCCGCCATCCAGAGCCCATTTCCGCCGAGTACTTCTTTCTTCAGTTAGCACAAAAAGTAGCTCAAGCCGCAAATCGTGTCTGGCGAAGTGGTCGCCTGTACGAGACAAAGAACTGGCTCATTTCATCAAGCCGAAACACAACTCTCGCATGGAAGTTGGAAGAGTTCCGAAGTCTTTTCTTAGAAAAAAATGAACTTGCCCTGCAAACGCAGCAGCTATGCAATGCGAGATGCATTTTGGGCGAACCGTCTTTTCAACGCGAGGTGTATCATGCTATTTCCGACATTGTTCAAGGTCGACCATGGACAGCGGCCGATGACAGCATGGTGCTGTCCAATCGCAAGCACCTTGAACTAACAGCGAGCGAGTACAACATAAAACGTGGCATCGGTGGGACCATGGATGTTGAGACAGTTGCGCAGCTGCTCATGCTGCGAAATGTTGCGGCCAAGCCGGAGATTTTGATTGCAGGAACACTTGAGGCGATTGAGCGACTTCGCGTTGCAGGTCTGCTTGAGTCCCTGGATGCCGATGCTCTGAAGGAAGGATACAACTTTTTACGAGGTGTCGAGTCCGGTTTACGGCTCATGAATACACAAGCTAGGCACGATTTGCCAACCTCGAACAACGAACTCTCACGGTTGGCTTACGTGTTGAACCTGAAGTGTAGCGACGACCTTGTTCGTCAGTGCGAAAAGTTTCGCGTCCTGCATCGGAACCTATTTGAAAAATACCTGACACATCGCTAGCCAAGTTGTCACACAATCAACATCTATGAATGCCACGGACCAAGAACCTGCGCCCCATGCCGAACCTATCGCTGTTTCTCAGAAGCTTGCCTTCATGACGGCTGTACAGTTCCTTACTAGAATTCCCGTTCCCGGGGCGATGAGCGGAACGATGGAAACTTACAAAGTGGCCCTGCAGGCATCCGTTGTTTACTTCCCGCTTGTTGGAGTGTTGATCGGAATTTCTACCGCGACGGTTTTTTGTGCAACAAGCTATCTTTGGACGCCGCTAGTCGCAGCGATTTTGGCGATTACCTTCGAAGCGTTGATGACGGGTGCATTTCATGAGGATGCACTTGCGGATGCCACCGATGCGCTGGGTGGTGGCTGGACGCGGGAGCAAGTGCTTGAAATCCTTAAGGACTCAAGGCATGGTACGTACGGAGTTCTAGCGTTGGTGTTAGGAGTATCGTTGCGCGTCGCATTGATTTCGAACCTAAGTTGGCCGATAGCTTGGTTGGCGATTCCCTTTTCAGCGGGAATAGGCCGATGGTCGATTCTGATGATGATGCGATGTTTGGAATCGATTACGGACCGTCATACCATGGCGCGAGATGTCGGTGCGAAGCCAAGCGTTAAAACACTTTTCTGCGGTGCGTTGTATCCAATGATTGTGTTAGGTTTATTGTTTGCCGTTTGTTTGTTGGTTCCAAATGAGGGATATGCAACTCTTCCGTCTTGGGTTGCCCTCGCTATTAGGCTCGCGCTAGCAGTTATTTTCTCTTTGCTGATGACCGCGTATTACACAAGGCTGGTTCGGAGGCGAGTTGGCGGCGTGACCGGGGACTTTCTAGGCTCCAATTGCTATCTAGTGCAATTGGTGTCCTTGCTCGCTTTGCAGCGATAGCAATCCCAATCCACGCGTCGTTCGTCTTGTCCCGGCTCAGTGAAATCGCTACACAGGAATCGTTGCAGTAGGTACGCGCAATTTTTGGCGACGATGCGGTCGATGTGTGGGCAGGAGGCCTAACGTGTTTCAAAAGACAGTTCGCTTGGTAATCTGGATTGTTTGTGGTTACCTATTCGCCTCCTTGCAGGCCAGTGGCAGCGAGCCAAAAAAAATCCAGGAGTGGATTGAACAGCTGCGTCACCCGAATCCAGGTGTTCGAGTCCAGGCGGCGGCGAAGCTGGCGGAAATAGGCAGTCTAGGAGTCAATGCCGAACTCGCTCTTGAACGTTTGGCGAAATGCATGCAAGATGCAGATGCGAATGTCCGGTTGTACGCAGGCTTTGCTCTCGGGCGAATCGAAGCGGAACCTGAACGCAGTGTTACTCTACTCACACCGTTGCTAGCGGATTCGGATGAACACGTTCGTTACTCTGCCGAATGGTCGATCGCGGTGATCGCCCGCTCGGTATCAAATCGTGAGCTCAGCGAAGAGGATGCTCGCAGACTCTTCCGCGTTTTTGAAACGGTGGAGGGGCAAATGCTTCGGGGGGCGTTTCAAGAGCGGCACCTCCTGGCCGTGAAGCTTGCAAGAACCAGGCTCGAAAGCAGAGAACTAAAGCCAATCGACTCTGAGATCCGCCCAGAACCAATTCTCCCCAAGGTTGAACCGAAACACGATTTGCCTCCAGTCGTAAGTCAACCAACTATCCCAACCCAAAACCTAAGTGTTTCCCTTGCGCTCTATCGGGCCAACGATGTAGCTGGTCGACTACAAATAGTTGACCGCATGGCAGATGGACCGGATTTTGACGATGCATTGCGGCTTGCGGTCTTAGAGGTTGAATTGGAAAGCACGGAGTCCAATGTTGCATTTTACGCCGTGAAGCGATGGAAGGCAGTCGGACAACGCTTGATCTCTAGCTTATTTGATTCGATCAGCGAGGCAGAATTGGAAAAGCCAGTCTCGCTTTCGATCGTTCGGTTGTTGACGCCCTCTCAACCTTTGCAAATCGAATCACTTTGCAAATGGGTTGCCTCGATAGAAAATTCGATCGAGATTCGCATCGCATGCCTCGAGTCGATACAACGGGCTGGTAACGATCCAGATGTTGCTAAGGCGACGAAAGAAAGCGTCGTTCGAATGCTTGACGCTCTGGTCCTCGATTCCAACGAAAGCAACGCCATTCGTATCGCGGGCATTGAGGTTCTTGCGGCGTGTGATAAAAATTCACAAAGAGTGTTGCCGATCCTGCTTCGCCTCTTCACAGAGCCAGAGCTCCCGCCGGATATTCGGTCGGCTGCAGCATCGGGACTTTCGAAACTGGCTCCCAATTCGTTGGATGCAGCGACCGCGATTGTGACATTCATGAAGCGGCTTGCTGTGGAGGAAGCGTTGTTCAGCGAGTTAGCTTCGACGCTCGGGGACTTTGGCCCAACTGGCAGCGTTGGAATCGATCGTTTGCTTGAAGGGCTTCGAGCCCAGGAACTCGAGACGAGGGTTCGCTCAGCAGAGTCGATTGAAAAAATCGGGCCCTTGGCGGCGCGAGCTGTGCCGGCCTTAGTGGCACGCATCACAGACCCTATGGAATCGATCGCCGTAAAAGGACCATCGTCCCTTGCGCTCAAGCATATTGGACGGGTAGCTATCGACTTGTTGATTGAGCAACTGCAACATCCCGAAGGGATTGTGAGAGAACATGTGATTCGCGCGTTAACCACCGCGGCCGGTTCGGACCCGATCATAAAGGAGCCATGCCTCGCATCGTTGACCGACTCCTACGAAAAGGGTCCTGTTCGAGCAGCCGCGGCAGCTGCGTTGGGCGGTCTAGGTCCGAATGCACATCAAGCGATACCAGCGTTGCTGAGAGCATGTGATGTAACTCAGCCTGCAGAATTGCGAGCCGCATCGATCATCGCCATCGCTCGAATCGATCCTCAACAAGCGTCGCCGACAATCCGAGCCAATTTAGACGATTCCGAGCTTGTTGTAAGAGCTAGTGCAGCATTTGCATTGCACCTTTGTGGAGACACCAAAACCAGTGTGGATTCGCTACTCATGTGCATCGATGGATCGGATAGCGATGCCTTTGTGCATGAAGTACTTTTGGACGTAGGTCCGGCGGCAATCCCATTTCTGATGCCGATAGCGGAGTCCCGCCAACGATCGACCTCAGAGCGATTGCATAGCGTGCAAACAGCTATCGCCATTCAACCCGCCCCATGGACGGCCATAGTACGCTTGATCGAGGACGATGAAATTGGGGACCAAGTCGCCATTCTCGTGTCATCACACGATATTTTCGACTCGGAAATCGCGCCGCTTCTGATGGGATTGATGCGGGAGGGACGAATGGGTTCCGCGACAAGGAATCGCATCGTTGGCATCTTAGAAGCGGATGGTTTCGGCGGTGGCGGTGACGAGGACAAGTGGCCGAACACACTTGCCGTCAATCAGCCGGGTGCAGGCCAGTCAGCCCGAACCAACGAAGCTCACGAGTTTGAAAGGGAAATGTCTTCCATTTCGAGTGCAGCGGTATCCGCCATGCCACCGGAGAGTCCCGTGGCTGACTTTTTTCCGCCGACTGACAAAAGAAGAATTCCAAACGCGAAATCCGATCCTGCGGAGGATCGGAAAGTCTCGGTGTTCTACGGAACCAATCGAGCCCCCGTTCTCCCGAATGCCCCCAAAGTTCCGATTTCCGTCGTGCATATTGTCTTGGCCTCAATCGCACTTGTTGCGATGTCTGGTTGTTTCTTTCTTTTTCCACGGCACAGCAACGTTCGTTATGCGATCGCGTCGCTAGTTGGTATGGGAGCTGTTTCAACGGTGGCGATGCAAGCCATGTTGATAACGGACGGACGAATCGCTTCCGGCGAAATGCTTCGCTACGGCGGACAATACAGCGATCAGGTGGAGTATGGCGTTTGCGAAGTTTCCATTCCGCCGGTACACCAGCCAGGTGAGCTCGAATCTCCCCAACTGTTTAAACTCGACGTGACGGAGGATATCGAACGGCACGTGGTACTGACCCATGTCGGTCGGATGGACGCGAACGCTTTTCACGCGGCCATGAAAACCGAGATGGATCGGCGTGGAAAGAACATCTTCGTGTTTATTCACGGTTACAATGTTTCATTCGAAGACGCTGCTCGTCGCACCGGACAAATGGCTTACGATTTAAAGTTCCCGGGTGCGCCGGTGTTTTACAGTTGGCCCTCCCAAGGCAATTGGTACAGCTATGTGAACGACAAAGAGAACATCGATATCAGTACCGACCAGATCCGCACGTTTCTTTTGGACATCGCAACTCGATCGAATGCCGACACGATCAACTTGATAGCGCACAGTATGGGCAATGTTGGATTGACGGCAGCGCTGAGCGAAATCGAACAAGGCTCCAAGCCGCACTTCAACCAAGTTGTGTTAGCTGCCCCCGATATTGATGCTGCGGTATTTAAGGAACAGATCGCCTCGAAGATCGTTACCAAAGCCAAGCATACTACACTTTATACCTCCAAGACGGATTTGGCGCTTCTCGCTTCGCGGTACTTCCACCAGGGGAGTCGAGCAGGCGACTCAGGGCCTGAGGTATTGGTCATGGACGGTATCGACACTATCGACGCTACCGCTGTCGATAGTAGTCTATTGGGTCATTCGTACTATGGAAGCAATGTCACGGTTCTCGACGATTTGGGACAATTGCTCCAAAACCAACCTGTGGAGTCTCGCCATTATTTGAGATCGATCGTAACGCCGACGCGACCCTACTGGGCTTTCGAGCCTCTTAAAATCTCCCGTGTCGCATCACCGCCATCGGGACAACGCCGGTAAACGACGACCATTGGTCCTTGAGAATTGCGTGATTTCCAAATATGCTTGCAGAGCGACCATCCAGCGAGCCTGCGACACTCTCCCGTCAAATAAGCGGTAATCATGGCCAAAAAGAAAAGCGATACTCCAACAGATATCCTGGCATCATCTACATCGAGCGGTGCGTCTAATTCAATGCAGGGACTGCAAGCCGCGACGCCCATGGGTATGCCCGGGAATCCCATGATTGGTAACCCGATGGCCAACAACCCCATGTTTGCGATGATGCAGATGATGCAGACCATGATGGCTGGCGGAGGCGTCCCCATGGCCATGGGAGGCATGATGGATCCCTCCGCCATTCCGTTTGCAGGTGGCACAACGACAACCGATGACGATGCGGGGCTTCAGTCCGACATCATCCGACCGATGCTGCTCAAGAATCGAATCAAGAACCAACAGGGGATCGCTCTCGGTTGCGTGCTCGATCATCTTTGTCTCACCAATGACCGCAAGCACTCGTTGGGTGGTGTTCCCAAGGGATGCACGATCGCTTTGGCTGGCCCTCCTGGCAAAGGCAAGACTCGATCCAGTCTCGCTGGCTTGGCGAATGTGGCTATGACGGGGATGCCCGTCGCATTCGTGATTGCAGAGGAAGGTTTTTATAACCCGCCCGAGTTTGGCAGAGACGACTTATGTAGCCGCATGACAAAGATCGGAATGAAAGCCACTGGACTTGGTGAAGAGGAGTTTGCGAGAAAGGTTTTGAGCAACGTCTTCGTGATGCAGAGTCAGTACCATCGCGGCAAGAGTTGGGATGACTTTGTGAGCAAATATCGATACCTGGTCGAAAAAGAGAACATCCGTTTTGTGGTGATCGATTCCTTGAACATGCTTGACCCGACTCGCAACAGAACGGCCGATAACCTATCTGCATTGAAGACCTATAATCATGAGAAGGGAATAACCTGTATATGCATTGGGCAGATTCGCGACACGGGCATGCCAGTAGGTGGCGAAGCGCTCATGCACACGGCTGACGTTGTCTACTTGGTCGAGGAGATGAGCTTGGGCTCCAAGGAGATTGCGGAGTTCTGGGGAGGCAAGTACCGAGAGAAAATCGAAGTGGTTACCGCAATCAAGAGCGTTACGACTCCGATCTTACAGTATCCGATTCGGACCGATCGGGACCCTGAGACCGGTGTCATGGTCGCACACGCCTCGCAACCAGCCGATTACCCGGTTATGCCCGAAGTCTCCGTCTAATGGCGTACGACAGCTTTCCGGGCTATCTTTCCTGAATCTTCGTTCCTCAAATCATCATTCCCTAACCGTCCGAGTTTATCGACGCCAAAGGGAAATCCATGCTGAAGTAGAGAGCATGCTGTTTGTTCAGGCTAGAAAGCCTGATGCACGGACCTATCGGCCAAGCCCAACTTGCAATAAAAACTGAGGGAAGTACTGAACTTGGCTATCTTGTTTTGTTAGGTTCGTCGTTAAAATAGAGTAATGGTTGGGCCCCTACTTCCCTTAGATTTAGGCACCCTCCCCCCCGCCTCTAGTCCGCTCGTTTCTCTGGATCTCGAATGGTTTTTACTTTGAATCCTTTACTCAATCGCATTTTCGTCAAATTATCGCTAACGGCGTTTACGATGGCGTTGGCGTGTTCCAGTGTGAACGCTGCTGGGACGATTCAATTCAACCGCGATATTCGTCCAATTTTGTCCGAAAACTGCTTCGCCTGTCACGGACCGGATGCCAGCAAGCGAGCCGCCGAATTGCGGCTGGACGAACGCGATGCTGCCGTCGCAAAAGCCGCTTTTGTTCCAGGCAAGCCCGAGGAAAGCGAGTTGATTCGTCGTATCTTTTCGAACGACCCCGACACAGTCATGCCGACGCCTGATTCTCACAAATCGCTCACACCTCAACATAAGGAAACGCTCAAAGCTTGGATCGCCGAGGGAGCTGAATACCAAGGGCACTGGGCCTTTATTGAACCGATCAAGCCCGAGCTACCCCAAGTCCGCAATAACGGTTGGATACGCAACCCGATGGATCGCTTTGTTCTTTCGGAACTTGAACGCAAAGGCCTCGAACCGTCGCCAGAATCGGAATTACGATCCTTGTTGCGACGCGTTTCGTACGACCTAATTGGTTTGCCCCCAACCCCCGAGGAGATCGAACGCGTCCTTGCCGATCCATCGCCCGAGCGATACGAAAACTACGTCGACGAGTTGTTAAAGCGACCAGAATGGGGCGAGCATCGCGGACGCCATTGGCTCGACTACGCTCGCTATGCGGACACGCACGGTATCCATTTTGATAACTTCCGCGAGATGTGGTCGTACCGAGAGTGGGTTATTCAAGCCTTCAACCGCAATCTGCCATTCGACCAATTTACGATCGAGCAGTTGGCTGGTGATCTACTCCCCAACGCGGACCTCGATCAACGGATCGCGACCGGATTCAATCGATGCAACATAACTACGAATGAGGGTGGGGCGATCGACGAGGAGTACAAGGTTCTTTACACGCGCGATCGAGTTGAGACAACTGGCCAAGTTTGGCTTGGCCTAACAGTTGGGTGCGCAGTTTGCCATGATCATAAATTCGATCCGATAAGCCAACAAGAGTTCTATCAGTTGGCTGCGTTCTTTAACAACACCACGCAAAAGGCAATGGACGGCAATATCAAAGATACGCCGCCCATCATCCCAGTTCCTCGCGTCGACGAACGAGCTAGGTTCAACGAACTTGAGCCGTTGACGGAGCAAGCGAACGCCGCACTGGCCGCACGTCGTACGGTGGCTCGCCAGCCTTTCGACGAATGGCTAGCCAAGCCCGAGGAGAAACAAAAAATATCATGGCAGTCACTGCCGTCGAAAGAGTCCTTGGAGACCTATGTTCCCTTAACGAGCAGCGACACGAAATGGATTGGGGCTCTCCACCAAAACCAATGGCACTCCATTCCTCTGCAATCGGATGCCGTTCTGGTCCCTGGCAGAATTTCCGATTTGGCGTGGCAGGTTAAGGATAACTTTCCATCGCTGCCCGGGGGCGATTTCGAACGCGATCAGCCAATGACCGTTGCGGTCTGGGTTAAGCCAGCCAGCGACAATCAAGGAGGCTCGCTCGTTGCCAGGATGGACGAAGCCAACAAGCACCGTGGTTGGGATCTCTGGACAGAAAACGGAGTTGTTGGAACGCATATCATCAACCAATGGCCGGAGAATGCATTGAAGACGGTTTCGAAGACGAAGCTCACCGCGTCGCGATGGCAACATGTGGCGATTTCCTACGATGGTTCTTCGAAAGCAGAAGGGGTCAAGATTTATATTGACGGCAAGGAATCCGAAAAGAACATCCTCAGCAATAAACTTACCGAGACAGTAAAGACAACGGTGCCGCTAACCATCGGCAGACGATCAGCGGGTGCCCCAGCCACCGGCGCCCAAATCCAAGACATTCGAATCTATCGAAAAGTCCTGAGCAATGAAGAGATTGCTGAATTGAATCAAATTCAACGCCGACAATATCTCGTCTCCAAACCAGTCCGGACAAACGAAGAAACCGAGGAGCTCTACACTTGGTATCTGAACACCAACGATCCGGAATT
>JANMNR010000152.1:0-11200 GCA_031368325.1 Pirellula sp. | reverse complement strand
ATTCGACCATGGATACAACTTGGTTATCCCAAATGCGGAAGGGCATTTTGGAGCTTTGCGTGTTGGCAGTCGTCACGCGAGGGGAAACGTACGGATATGCCATTGTCGAAACGTTGGGCAAGATTCCAGGCATGGAGGTGACCGAGAGCACGATTTATCCGCTGCTAGCCAGGCTGTGCAGCGAGGGGCTGCTCATGCACCGCATGGCTAAGAGCCCCTCTGGCCCACCGCGCCGATATTACAGTTTGTCTGCGTCGGGCAACCAACGCCTAAACGACTTGTCGAGTGCATGGGGCACGATTGTCGATAGCGTTTCTTCCCTGTTGACGCAACGAGAAACGTCGATCGCTTCGTAGCGATCATTTGTAACACTTACTGCATCACATATCGAATAGGAATTGATTGCCATGGAAATGAACGAACCGTATCCAACGGAAGTCACTCAACTGATTAACGCGTTTGTGGATCGAATCGAGCAGGTACTACTGAGTCGTGGCACGCCGCGCTCGGAACGAACCAATATTTGCCAAGAGGTCGAGACGCAAATTCAAATGATGATCGAGCGCAGAATGGAGTCGGGCGCTGAACTCAACATCGAATTGGTCAAAGGCATCATCGAATCGATGGATCCACCTGAGTCCTATGCCCCCGTGATCAACCGTGTCGCTGAACCGACCATCGAACCGGTGCTACAAACGGACGCAACACAGCAAGCGAGCAAGAACGCAGACAGCAAGCCCTGGTCGAAACCACCCTTCGTGGACTACCTTCAGAAGCTCCTTGACCGACCCAAGCGAACCACACCTGCGTTGGACTGGGTCGCCATTTGTGGACTCGCGGCAATTTGTTTTGGACTTTTCCTCGTGGTTGCCGGGCCGGGGCGAGGCGATGACGCGGCCATAATTGGATTGATGGTTGTTTTGGCAGGTGTTGCGGCAAGCTGTCTTTCCTTTTGGCGAATTCGGCATTCAAACGGCTTGTTGACAGGACAAAGCATTGCGTCGATGGGAATATTGATGACACCGCTTCTGCTCATCAACGCGTTTTTGATCGCGGTCCTGTTCGCAACCCCGTTCGGCATCATCCTGGGGGTACTAACGGTAATCGCTGCATTGATCTACGGAAACTACTACGTCCTGCGGAGAGCGATGAGTTGGCTCGCATCCTATTCCGTCAGAGTACCCAACGCCGACACAACCAACACTCAGGTGAGCCCGGACAACGCAGTGTTGTCTGGTGTTGCGGACTAGGAGGGGGCTTAGGCCACGCCGCGGGAGACCGACCGTCCGGCAACAAAAGAACACTTACTTGGGCGCGAGCAACTCATTGATTCGCCGATAATAGTCGGACACTCGCTGCCGGTACTGCGACGGAATATTCTGTTGCGATTGTCCAGCCGCGTCGCTCGATTGGGATTCGCTTGTTCCGCCTTGACCTGTCCCTTGCTTTGCTATTCCCGACTGCGTCGCGGCACCTTGGCTCACTTTGTCCGATCGACCTTGGCTGGTCGGTGAGGGTGAGGGCATGGAACCATACATGCCCATGTTTTGTTGCCTTGGCGAACGGGACGAAAAACCGTTACTCGCCCCACCGGGTTCGCCGGGTTGATCGCCACCTTGGCCGCTGTTGGCTTTGCCTTTTTGATTCATCCGCTGCTTGAGCTGCTCTAAAGTACGTCCCAGTTTGGATTGCCCCGGCTTTCCCTGTTTTTGAAACGCATTCTTAAGACTCTCGCCGGCGGCATTCCCCATGGACTTGTTCTCGGGCAATAACGAATCCAACGATTCGGCTGCTGCTTGCGCATTCTCAGCCGCCTGCTTAAACTTGGATTTCAAAAGGGACTTCTGGGCGTCGTTCATCAACTCAGGTGCACCGCTTTGTTTAATCCCCTGAGCCAGCTGCTGGGCCGACTCACGGAGCGGATCGAACTCAGGCGTTTCTGGGAGCTGCTCGGCATTCTCCGATAGGCTTTCTGCTAGCTCATTCAACTCCTGCCGAAGCTCATCCTGTGCCGCTTCCATTTCCATCATACGTCGTTCGTTCGATGGATCATTGGGATCCGCATCGGCTAGAGATTGCATCCGCTGGGCAAGCTCTTTTTGGCGTTCAACCAATTCATCGAATCGCTCCTTGTTTTCCATGAGTGGCAGCGTTTTGCTGAGCTCATTCAATGGATCGATCGCTTCCTCCTGTATCTGTTCGCGATCTGATTTAGTGCTATCTGCGAGTTTGCTCAAAGACTCTTGCTCCGATTCGCTCAACGGCCTATTCCCGGCTTGAGCCTCGGCCATTTGATTCAATTCCTGTGCGGTTTGCATGGTTTCTTTTGCCAACTCACTGAGCATGGCCGACAGTTCTCGGTCGATATCGATATCGGTCGGGTTTTGAGCAAGTTTGTCAATGGCCTGGGCGGATGCCTTGGCTGCGGCCTCAGCTGCATTGATCTTTTCTTGAAGCTCTTTCTGGAGGGATTCATTGCTGGGATCGGCGGCTGCCCGCTCGGCGGCGGCTTGTGCTTCGGCGATGGCCGTTGAGACGTTTTCTAGCTGGCGTTGTGCCGCTTCGTATTTGGCAGCCAGTGCCTCAGCCCCGCGCTGTTCCAACAAGCGTTCTTGGAACTCATCGATCGATATGATTCGGATTTTGGTCTTGGGGGATTCCGCTCCCTTCGGACCGTTTGGATCATTGTCTTCGGTTCGAGCAAACAGTTCGATCTCGTCGCCCGGGACCAATCCATACTGTTTGAGCTTCAGTTGCTGGACGACGTTGGCGCGGGCGGCTCCCTCGACAGGAAAATCAATGGGACGCGCAGCTGATCCATTGAGGCTTCTATAGAGTCGCAATTGCGTTATTCCAAAATCGTCTTCGGCCGAAATGGAAATAGGCAAGTCGATATCCGGCGTCGCAAGAGAAAATGGACGCGGTTCCAGGATGCGAACGATAGGGCGTTGGTCGACCTGAATTACGATTTTTCCTTGCACCACGTCGGTTGATCGCAAACCGTCGATATCCGTGACCGTAATTTCAAATCGACCTTCCTTGTCCAATTCAAATTGGCAAGCCACCGTATCCGATGGCTGACGGTCCGATCGATTTGACTCAGACGAATGCATTGCCAAATCGATCGACCGTTCGCTTTGGTCCTCATATCGAATTTGCAAACGCCCCACCCTTAAAGGTCGATTGCTGGTCACGAATAGTTCGACTTGGGTACCAAGTAGCCCGACGATTCCAGAGTCAGGTATCTTTCCTTCGTAGATCGCTTGGCGTGTATAAGGCAACGGTGTAATCCGTACGATAGACTCCAAGATCTTTGGGGTCAGTTGGACTTCGATTTCGCCCGTCTCGGACCGGGTGCGACCAGACCGAGCGTAGAACTGTGAGGATTCTTTGACGTCGGTCAACAACGCTTGCCATTTCGCTTCGCCTCGAGGCAGCATGGGAAGCACTTTCTCACTCTTGTCCTTGAGAATCGTGACGAGCTCCAACCGATCCGACGTTTTACGCGAGACCGTTGCAATGAGTTTAATGTCCTCGCCATAACGCAGACTATGCTTCAGCTTTTCAAATTTGATTTCGACACCGCTAAATGGAGGCGTTTCGCTTGCGGGAAACGCAAAACGCTTAAGTTGAGTCCACGCCAATGGGGGCGAAAGCAATGCGATCATCGCCATCGCTACAAGGAGTCCAACGGCTGCGTATGCTGGCGACTTGAGCGTTGTTAGCGGGACGACACTGGACGGATGGATGCTGGAAAGAAGCTGCGAGGATTGGACAATGGCTCGCTTGGCAAAACTCGCGGTCAAGGGTGAGTCGTCGCGGTTTGTCCGTCGCAACAAATCCCAGCCAGTCAGTATCTGTCCACCTGTGGCTTGAGAAGCGTCGATTCGATGAGCCAGTTGCCCAGTGGACGTAGCGAGATACGAACGGAATGCAAGCAGTCCTACTGTAGCAACCGCAGTCAGTGCGCTCAGTCGTCCTAACCGCCATCGCCAGTCCGATGTCATCTCCGAAAAGCTGTCGATGGCCATCGCCAACAACATGAATCCAACCCAAGCCACCGCACCGATTAATAGGAATCGAACTGCGGTCACGAGGTTGGAGCGTACAACGAATCGACGAAGTCGACTCACCAGTTCCGCAGTATCAATCTCGTGTTGTGACGTAAGGTTGGAAGAGGACACAAATCGGCTTCAGAAAAGTGGGTTGATGGCGAGCATCACGAAGACGAAACGCAAGCTAGTGTTGTTCCTAGCGAATCTCTAGCTAGCGCGCCTCGAAGTGTCTGCGAGGAAATCACGACGCAAGGCCCGCGATGGCTTTCTTTGCGGTCGCAACGCACTGACGAATATCCTCGATTGGATTATCGGGATTTTCTTCGTACTCCAACGACAATGCTCCATCGGCAGGGAATTTCGCCTGCACCAATGCATCAAACACCTCAGCGCACTGCAAATGGCCTTGCCCTAAGAGAACACCTTTGGCTTTGTCCTCCATCGTTGCAAAATCCTTGAGATGGATTCCAAAGAGTCGCCGCTTGAGCAACCGAATCACTTCGACAGGCTTTTCACCGGAACGGATATAGTGTCCGAGATCCGCGCACGCACCGATGCGCTCGTCGCGTCCCTCGATGGCCTTGAGCAAGTCCGCAACCTTGTTGAAGCGATCCTTGGGACCGTGGTTGTGGATCGCGATGCGGATATTGAACTCCTTGACCAGATCGTTCAAATTGTCCATCGCCTCGGGTGTTGGGCCCGCTGTAATTGTCTTTAGCCCCGCCTTTTTCGCGAATTCAAAAATCCGACGATTGGCAGCGAAGTCCTTGTTGAATCCATTCACACCGTGGGCGGAAATGGTCAATCCCAGGGCCTTTACCTTACCGACAACTTCTGCAATTTTCTCGTCGCTGGAATCCACCGCAAACATGCCGCCGTAAAATTCCACTTGTTCAAATCCAAGGTCCTTGGCGTGCTGCAATGCGACATCCAACGAGAACTTGCGCAGGGAGTAAAGTTGAAGCCCAAGCTTGAGATTGCTAGCAGAATTGCTGCTGGCTGCTGCACTATTTAAAAAAGACAGGCCACCGCAGGCTACCGCGCCGGCGACGATTCCACCGGTTCGGAGCATAGCCCGTCGGTTGATTCTTGGCTGTGTCCCAGGGTTGGAAGTGGCGTTTTTAGGTAAAGATTGTGAAATCATTGGGAATTGTTCTCGTAGAGGATATTTTTCGGGTACCACCGGAATGCACCTATTATTACACTCGCAGCGTCCGCCGTTCGCGGTTGGAGCAAAAAAACCGATTTTCCTTCCTGTTTCCGTTCGCGGCATTTGGTAGAGGAACAATTCGCCCCCGATCCGTCGAATAGTGATTTGAATTAGCATGGCCAGTAAAGATCTCGATATCGAACAATTAGCTCTCTATTTGCACATCACGCCCGCCGAAGTGAGCAAAATGGCGGTGCGTGGAAAAGTTCCCGGGCGGAGGGTCAACAATGAGTGGCGGTTTTCGGAGTCGGAAATCCACCATTGGCTCGAGGATAGAATCGGTGTCGGCGATGCTAACGAGCTAGAGCGTGTTGAAAAAGTACTCGTTCGCAATATCGATGTCATGTCGGACGAACGGGCCATGCTTTCCGATTTTCTTTCGCCCCTTGCCGTGGCGGTGCCACTGGACGCGAGGACGAGAGGCTCCGTCATCCGAGAAATGTGCAGCTTAGCTGGTGAGACGGGCCTGCTTTGGGATCCTGCAGCCATGGCCGAGGCGGTGGCCGCTCGCGAAGCGTTGCATCCAACGGCGCTCGAAAATGGTGTGGCGTTGCTCCACCCCAGACGACCTCAGTCATCGATTTTGTCAGAACCTTTGGTGGCATTAGGTATCTCAACGCAGCCCATCCCGTTCGGAAATGTTTCAGGGCATATGACGGATGTCTTTTTCCTCATTTGTTCTACAGACGATTGCGTTCATTTGCGAATCCTTGCTCGATTGGCAAGACTCGTCACGGATGACGTGTTCCTGACAATGCTCCGATCGGCCTCTTCGGCTAGCGAAGCGATCGAGATCATTCGCACAGCCGAGTTGGAACTTGTCGATTCTACGGCCCGTTAATGAACGACTCGCGAACAATAGGTTGGTTCGGCCCCAAGCATGCCCAGTGGGATTGGATTCTTGGTCACTTTCGCGACGTGGTGTTACTGACCGAACGGAACGTTGCGGAGTGGTTTCAATCGCGTTCACAATCAAATGCTTTGTCAACCAACGAGACAGAAAGTTCTTCACTCCTGCTGATTGCGATCGAATCTCGATTCGACCCCGCGTTGGAATGGATCAAGCGTTTGGAACAAAGGGCTGTGCCGAATGATCCGCAAGAGAACAAATTGCCCTGGGCCGCGGTGCTTGGAGAGGATTGGGTAGGACACCGTCGAACCCATCCGCTGCCAGAGACGTTGCAGTCCTTTTACTGGTATGAGTTATACGACCGATTGATACCATGGATCATCGGACTATCTCATTCGGCTGTCGATTCAGGTTCGGTTGACCAAAGCGGCAATGCAAGCAAGAGACGCGTTAGCCCACGTGTTCAACGCATCATCGACACGAGCGTTTCGATTGGCATTCGCCTGAAGAATGAGGGTAAACACTCGAAACCGATACGGATGGCGATGGTAGTTTCCGAAACGGCGACGACACGGCAACTGTGGTGCGACGCGCTTACCTCGCATGAAATACAATGCCTTGCGACTACGCCGGACAATGTTAATTTGTGGACAACGCCCGACTTCATCGTGGTCGATCTTGCATCGGAACCCTTGGAAATACAGGAGTCGCGAGTCGCAGAGGGAGAGGAGTGCCCTAGAGCAACACTGGTCCAAAAACTATCCAATCAGTTCCCCGATGCAACACTGCTGGTTGCCGATGCGTTCCCGCGATGGGAGACATGGTCCAAGCTCAAGCAGTCTGGTGCCGACATCTTGGTCGCAAAACCGTATCAACTGTCCGGTGTTCTAGATACTCTACGCAACTGCGGCTGAGTTCCTCCTGACTATCTGAGTAGCTCGCATTTTTTTCGATTCTTGAACGGCGGTGCCGCGGAGTCGCATCCATTTGGCTAAAATCGTAACCTACGTAGACCGTCCCACCCAATACGATATGAGGCCTCGCATGCACTTAAAAACCAATCGTCGTGCTTTTGTAAAATCGGCGACCCTGGCCGGTGCAGCCATTGCACTTCCTGCGTTCCGGTACTCGCGCGTCATCGGTGCAAATGGTCGTTTGGGGATTGCCAGTATCGGAACAGGCGGCAAAGGATGGAGCGACTTGACCGGCGTTGCGGCCAGCCCCGAGGTGGAGGTAATTGGCCTTTGCGATATCGACAGTTCAGCCAAACATCTCGGGCAAGCCGCCGAGAAGTATAGCCATGCACGATGTTACGAGGATTGGCGAAAATTGCTCGATGCGTCAACGGACATACAAGGAGTGCTTGTATCAACGCCCGATTTCATGCACGCACCGATTGCGTTAGCAGCAATGCAACTGGGAAAACACGTGTTTTGCCAGAAGCCACTTTCGCACACCGTCTTTGAGGCTTGCCAAATGCAATTGGCTGCCAAGAAGTCGAAAGTCGTCACCCAAATGTGCAACCAAATTCAATCGCATACGGCCTATCGAACCGCGGTCCAAATCGTTCGCTCTGGAATGATTGGCAAAGTAAAAGAAGTGCATTCTTGGCAAGGTGGGACGCCGACTTGGCCGCGTCATATCCCTCGCCCCGAAGGTGCCGATCCCATTCCGAATCACGTCCGTTGGGATCTTTGGCAAGGTGTTGCACCGGAGCGTCCCTACAAGGAAGGCATGTATCACCCGTTCAATTGGCGAGGCTGGCAAGCGTATGGTACAGGGCAACTCGGTGATTTCGGCTGCCATATTCTAGACCCGGTTTTCAAATCGCTTGGGTTGAACGCTCCAACGAAGCTGACTGCTACCGCACCGACGCTGATGTCCGATGCTTGGACCGATCGAGCGACCGTACAATACGAATTTCCGGGAACCGAATTTACACTGGGTTCCATACGTGTGTCGTGGTACGACGCCATTGATGTCACTCCGAATCGGGTGCTCTTTGCGGACATACCAACCGAACAGAAACTCCCTCGCGCCGGATCGGTTCTCGTCGGTGAGAAAGGGACACTCGTCATTCCGCACGTCGCAATGCCCAAGCTGTATCCAGAAGAGAAATTCCCAACAGACAAGACGCCGATCGTCCCCGAGGTGGACCATTATGTTCAGTGGGCGGACGCTTGCCGCGGCCAGGGAAAAACAACGTCGCATTTCGATTATGCAGGCCCACTTACGGAGACTGTTTTACTCGGCACGATTGGTATTCGCTTTCCTGGACAAGAGCTCCGTTGGGACTCGAAAGCACTGAAGATCGCGAATCACGCCAAGGCCCAAGAATGGTTGACCAAGCCATACCGCAATGGTTGGGAGCCAACCTGGATTTCGTAAAACGAGTTTGCAGTTTGAAGCTCATCACGAGGAGCATCGGAAACCTGGGCTGGCATGTTGACTGTATCCGAGCACGCATGTAACCACCGTCGTCCGCAACGCTTTTACGGCTCGCAAGAAGCAGGGAGAATTAAGAATCGCTTCACGGCGTAAGCCAACGCAGAGCGTGTTGGACTACCCAAGGTCGAACACCGCTTAACGAAGTAAAACGTTATTTCGAATCGCCAATTCGCAGAAAGCCAGACCATAGCAGCGGATGACTACCTGTCACTTGAGCTTCAGGATTCGATATCGGTACACCTTTGAAAATCGGTTCGAGGCGTTGTTCGAACTGTTCTTCCCACAACGTTAGGACGCTGCGTTGCCATGCTTCAGAGACTGACAATTCCTCTTGATTTTCTTGAAACGATCTAAGTAATGACGCGGTACTTTCGCCTCCCACCGGCCAGCGTGAAATGGTGATTTGACGCGTCCCCTGAGCAATCAATGGCAGAGTCAGACGAAGCCACTCGTCGCCATTAACCAACGCCCCGGCTGGAGCGGCGTTCATACCTGCCAGCATGATCGACTGCGGTGCGCCCCACGGTAGCTGGCCCCAAGAACGAATGTCCGATTGGCCAGGATTGGCATCCGAAAGAATTGGCGATATCAATTCCCAATTCATCGGAGCGTATGTGCAGATGCTGTCGGACACGATCTTGATGAAATGACTCGGCGGATAGAACGATGGCTTGGCCGAAACATCCGCAATCAAACGCTTCTTTGCTGCTAAGTCCTCACGCAACTCCTTCAGTCTCGGACCATCGGGGGCCAAGAAGTCGCTGACGTGAACATCGATTCCATGTATCGTCTTGGACAGCGGCGATGCATCTAGCAAATACGGAACCAGGCCCAGCGTCGGCGAATACAGGATGCGATGCTCGGCGAGGCATGGCAGCGTTTTAGCGGAATTCGTTAGTGGCAGCGTATCGATTGGGATGTACCAAACACTCGCGTCTGGAACCACAATCCAACGTTCCGCTACCATTAATTTGTCCCAAACCTCTTTTGGAAGCAGTTGATCGCGAATCTCGATCCGGCGCGAAAGCAACCAGTCTCGTTTCACTTCTTCCTGTTTGCCGTCGCGATTCTTTAATGCCATGATTTCGCCTAACATGATCTTGGCTTGACCACTTAAACCTGCTGGGTCCCTTACCTCCCAAGATTGCCATCTGCCGTCAAAGAAAAGAAAACCTCGCATCGATGTCCCGACCGACGCAAACATCACCACCGCATCCGTTGGCGCTAGCGACTTAACTAATGACTCTTGTGAAAAGCTTGGTGGAAAAACCTCCGGAATCGCAATAGGACTCGTGGCGGCAGCCAAAAATAGCGCCTCTTGCAAACCGGACAAACGTGTGGCTGATTCCCAACGCCGCGATTCGTCCTCCGACCACTTTCTTAGATCCCACTTTGGATTCGCTTGTAACGGCGCAAGCAACTGATGAACCTTCGTGACATTTTGCTCGATCATGGGCAACTGTTTTCGAAGCGAGCTGACGTCTGCGGCATTGCCGACAAAGCGGTTGTCACCGTGAAACATCAACTTAAGATCCATCACACGCGACTTCAATTCGTCGAAACGACGAGCCCGCTTGCGTGTCACCTCATCCAACACACTAACCAATTCGACCTCGCTGCGAGTCCGAAGCTGAATATCCAAGAGTACATTGATTGCCTCGGACTTGTCGATCATCAGCCAGTCGAGTTGCTCCAAGACGTGAACCCGCCAATGCCCAGCAAGTGGTGACCTAAGCAACTGAGATAGAACCGATTCGGCGATTGCATCTGGAAGAACTCTGTTCTTGGTCAATTGAAGTGCCAGATCCAATTGAAATAGTGTTGGCGAACCGATGCCCTTTTCATTGCCTCGAAGATAAGCCAAGCTTTCGAAAAGCTTTTCAATTCCCTGCTCCGTGTTTCCCTCCAGCAACGCAATTCTGGCCTGAGAGTATCTCACGGCCGCCTCTGCACGCGGCATGACCACTTGCTTTGGAAGCAGCAACGAGGTCGCCGTACTACATTGCTTGCTCGCGAGCTCGAGTTCGCCGACCAAGGCATGCAGTCGGGCGATTTCTACATGGCAGCGGATATTGACCATGCGGATTTTTTTGCTGAGTGACCATTGCAAAATCTGCTGAAGCGTCTTTCCGACCACCGCACTTTGGCCATTCGCAAAACCTGTTTTCGAAAGGTACTCAGTCGCTTCGGTTAAATGGTCCATTTGCCCCGCGCGGCCAGCGACGATTGTCGCTTCCATCGCTCGTGACTCGGCAGCACCTAACTCGTTCGCGTCGATGGCCAAGTCCGCCAACGCGAGCAATGCGATGGCTGTCAACGGATGGTCTAGGCCATTCGAGACCGTTACGTTTTGAGCAAGCGACTTGGCTGCGGTTACCCGATCCCCAGTTCCGATGGCCGCCAATGCTCGGCAAATGTTCATTGCGGCTTGGATCGCTTCGGATGGCTCGGAAAACTTCATACTAAACGCATTGAGCAATGGAGTCGAAAGCGGATTGTGCTTGGCGAGTGGCCCGAGTAGCAGATATCGACGTCGAAGTGCGATCGCTTGGCAACGCAATATCTCCAATGCGTCGATCGCAACCAGTCTGCCTGAGACGCCCCGGGCAGCGTTGGATTCCAATAGGATCTCGTTCG
>JANMNR010000691.1:0-13137 GCA_031368325.1 Pirellula sp. | reverse complement strand
CCGTCCCCTTGTTGTGAATCGACCGAACGATTGCTCAAACGCCCGTATTCGTTATCTTTCAAGACATCGAAATACACATCGCCGCCGCTAGCATAGGCAAAATCGAGCTCAATCAGTTCCTGAACGAATTTGATAATCTCGTCCATGTTGTCGGTTGCTCGAGGCAAATGATCGATTTGATCCACGCCGAGGGACTGAAGATTTGCCAAATAATCGGCCGTCATCGAGGTTGCGAGTTGGAACATCGAGATCCCTTTTTCACGGGATCGATTGATCAGCTTGTCATCCACGTCGGTAATGTTGACAACCCACGTGACCTCAAAGCCGCAGTAGGCCAAGTACCGTTTGATCGTGTCAAAGATGACCGGGCCGACCATATGACCAATATGGGCTTCGGCGTAAACCGTTGGGCCACACAGGTACATTCCAACCTTATTCGGCAGAATGGTCTTCAAAGGCTCTTTGACTTTGGACAGGGTGTTGTAGATTCGGATCGTGTTTGTTGTCACGGTAGAGCAAGCTGAAATTGACAAGTGATTGGAAAGGCAACGACCGCTAAGTCTAGCAAATTGCCGGCAATTCGGGATGGTAAGCCCCGTTTCGACCAATGTACAGGTCATTTTGCGGAACACGACAAGTTGCACAATGTGGTTAGAAATGCACAAACCGCAACGAAACCGCCCTGAAGAACCTGATAAATCCCCGTTCGGAGACACAGGAGCAAAATTCCGGCGACAGGAGAGCCAGCTAATGATGAACCGGTTTTCATATGTTTTGATTGATTGAACGTTGCATGGGACCTGAGGCGGCAAAACCAATCGAAACGTCGAATCGTGGATGTGAGACAACCGCGGTTATTCCATTTTGGGATCCGTCCATCGCAAAGCATACGAGCAAAAGCATTCCGTCGTCTGGCGGTGGTTGCGGCTAAAAGTCGACGTAAGGTTGAGCACCGGCCCACTGTCACGAGTGAATGAACTGCATTCGAAAGGCCACTGAAAAAGGTCCGTCGAAAGGTGCGCGGATATTGCGGTATTTCCGAAGAATCGGGATACTCCGACTTGAACTAGCGGGGAATAGTTCGGTAAGTGGCCTTTCTCCCCATCATCGATGAAAGCTGTGGCGTAGAGTTTTCCGGTCGAATTGATTTTCATTCCCAATAGGATCATGGCATGTGCGGAATAGTTGGCTACGTTGGCAAGAAAGATGCGACGCCTTTTCTGGTTGCTGGGCTTCGACGACTGGAATACCGTGGCTACGACAGTGCCGGCATAGCCACATTACCTGCGACAGGCAGCGTCTTTCAAGTTAACCGTGCCGTTGGCAAAATTGATCGATTGGCCGAGTTGCTCGATGCGAATCCAATGAGTGGATTCACGGGTATTGGCCATACGCGTTGGGCCACGCACGGGCCGGCCACTACCGAGAACGCACACCCGCACTTAGGCGGTCGCGGGCTCGTGGCGGTCGTCCACAACGGGGTTATCGAAAACTATCAGGTTCTCAAGGAAGCCCTGATTCAAAAGGGCTACATGTTTCAGTCCGCAACAGACACAGAGGTGATCTCGCACCTCATCGCCGACAATCTGAAGACACTTCTCGATTCACCTGCAAGCACTGATTCTCAAGGGGCTCAACCCACGGAAGGCCCGAACGCTGTGTTCGTCGAAGCGGTTCGCGCTGCTTTGCCACTGTTGCGTGGAACTTATGGCATAGTGGTCATGTTTCGAGACCGCCCCGAACTTTTGGTTGCGGCTCGATGCGGAAGTCCACTTGTACTGGGAGTTGGCCGTGGAGAACAGTTCATTGCCAGTGATAGCTCAGCGCTGGTTGGTCACACCGAACGCATTATTTATTTGGCCGACCACCAACTTGCCGTTATTACACGCGACTCCATCCAAGTCGTTCATCGCGATCAAGGTCGGATTCGACCGGAAGTGCGCGTCCTTGAGAATCGAATCGAGGATGTCTCGACGGACGGCTTCCAGCACTACATGCTCAAGGAGATTTATGAACAGCCTAATTCGCTGCGAAATGCGATGCGAGGTCGACTCGATCGAGAAAGCGCCACGGCCAAGTTTGGCGGTTTGAACTTAACACCAGCCCAATTACGAGGGGTCAATCGGCTCATCCTAACGGCCTGCGGAACCTCATGGCACTCGGCGTTGGTTGGCGAATACTTGATCGAGGAATTTGCGAGAATGCCGGTCGAAGTCGAATACGCAAGTGAACTTCGATATCGTAATCCTCCGGTCTCGCACGACACCTTGATTTTCGGTATCACTCAAAGTGGTGAGACTGCGGATACACTCGCTGCGCTTCGTGAGATGAAACGAAAAGGCCACCACACGCTTGCCATCTGCAACGTCATTGGCAGCAGCATCGCTCAAGAAGCAGATGGCGGTATCTACCTACATGCTGGACCAGAGGTCGGAGTCGCCTCGACGAAGGCCTTTACATCCCAGCTATGTGTCCTCACCATGCTGGCACTCTACTTTGGCCGACTAAGGCATTTAAGCTTCGAGGCAGGTTTGCGCATCATCGATCAACTGGAGAACTTGCCGACCGCTGTTGAGCATGCTCTCGGTTGCGACGCACAAGTCAGACGGATCGCCGAGAAGTACAAGGACGCCACCAATTTCTTGTACTTGGGCCGAAACTACAATTTCCCCACTGCACTCGAGGGGGCTTTGAAGCTAAAGGAAATCAGTTACATCCATGCGGAGGGTTACCCGTCGGCAGAAATGAAACACGGACCGATTGCATTGGTGGACGAGCACACACCATCGGTTTTCTTGCTGTCTCGCTCCAATGTCTATGATAAAACCATGAGCAACCTGCAAGAAGTAAAGGCACGTCGTGGACCTGTCATCGCCGTCGTGGATCAAGTCGACAGCAAGCTTGACGGATTGGTGGATGACATCATTGAAATCCCATACGTGGAAGACTTCCTGCAGCCAATCGTTGCTACCATTCCGCTGCAACTGCTCGCTTATCACATCGCATTACTACGTGGATGCGACGTCGATAAACCGCGCAATCTGGCAAAGAGCGTGACGGTCGAGTAATTCCAAGGAAACCTGTTAAGTCCAGTCGCATCGCGATTAAAGAAGCCAACCTTATGAAAAAAGATGACTTGAGTTTGTCCTATAGCGCTCGCAAAGCACTAACGGTTCATTTAGGCGAGAGTGCGGGAAACGAAATTGCATCGCTGCTCCAACGCATGGCTACGCAAATCGAGGAACTTAAGAAAAGTAAAGTCAGCGTGACGCAAGTTATTCCAAACGCGAACAAACCGGACCCCGCTATTCAAGCCCTTGAAAGCGAGACGTTTTAAGCTCCGAGATTTACTTTGCAGTTGAGTGCCATTTGAATCTGGCCTTTGGTCCTTGGGAATTCCGGGGATCGGATTAGACTGCGTTTTCGCACTGGTAGCCCAGAGGACGATACAAGTCTGCCGGCGGCTAACGCCATCGACGCAGGCCATTCCCTATGCGAGCAAAGTGACGCGTGCAGCGAATTAGCCGAAACGCTACAGGTGCGTCCGGCTCAACCCGGCCCATGATCAAAGCCGCAGGGTACCGAATCACAAACCGTTACTCCAAGTCCACTTCGGGTCGTGCGCCTCGCACCAATACCAAAACCACTCCCAAGGCGATCACTATTATTTGGCTCAACGCGAAGAACGCGAGCCAGTTGAACGTAGTCGCGTTAAACCCGTAAGAGTGCAGTCCGACACCGAGTAAATTCGTTCCGAACATCGACCATGCGGTAATGATGTTGCCAAAAACGGCCAAAATCCCAAAGCCCAGTGCTTTGATGATCTTGTCCCATTTGGCATGGAGCAACAACGCGTTCCATAGGACGATCATCATGGCACCGTTTTCTTTCGGGTCCCAGCCCCAGAAACGCCCCCAACTGTCGTCACCCCAGAGTCCGCCCAAAACGGTTCCAACAAAGCTAAAGAACAGCCCAAAGCAAACCACTCCATAGCAAATACGATACAAGGTAGGGATTACGTCCACGCCTGGACCAAATTGCAATCCTTCTCCCGACTTCGGTGCAACGGACTTCAAAAAAACTGAACGGGAAGCCTCGCGGTTTGGCAACAACCGTTCAAGCAGTGTAAAGATAATGATTCCTATTCCGAGGAATCCCGCCACAAACGTGGCACTGTATCCCAATGACACACTGACAACGTGCGTTGCAAGCCAAAACTGTGTGTCAAGAACCGCTTCGAGGACTGGCATGGTATCACCAGTTACTATCCCATGTGCGACTAACAACGTGAGAAATCCTGTGACCGATCCAACCAATACGGAAATGGAAACGGGGAAAAGCAATTCGGTGACAGTACAAAACAGCACTGTTGCCCAACCGATGAACACAGCAGCGGAATAAAGTGTTGCAACGGGTGGTCGTTCGGAGATATAGACTCGGCAGACGATCGCGGTTGTGTGGATCATCAGCGTAATGACACATAACCAGAAGGACGTTCTACGCAAGGTTGTCCTAGCGAACATAAAACTAAGGAGCGCCAACACGCCGCAAACTACATACAGACAGGTCGCTGTCCAGATTGGCGAGAAATGTTCGTACCAAGCTTCGAACGGCACTTTGCCAATTCGAATCGTTGAACCATGTTCGGAGACCACACTTGCCTTAAACTGCTGGACTTGCTCATTGATCTTCGACGCATCTTTGGTTTCGGCGGAGAAGCTCTCGATCAAGGCCATAAAACTCAAGACGGATTCCGTTTTGGAATCCACTCCAGTCGTTTTATTCTTAACGGTTTCAAAGAGCGCCGGCCCAAAGGCGTCCCACTTGGCTGGTGGAGCTTTTTCGACACTTTTTACGGCCGGGCTAGTTAGTGGCGGGATAATTGCAATGGGGCTTCTCGCCCTAATGCGCTCTACTTCAGGTTGTAATGCGCGAATCGCAGCCATCATTTGGGATGGATCTTGCGAAACACGGGGTGCCAAAGGCGTGTAGGCATCGAACAGATTATCGAGAGTCGACAGTTTATCAATCGCCTCGGCTAACTTCGATTGTTCGAAACTCCACTTCTCACGTTCGGTTTTGAAAAGGCTTTCCACTTGGCCAGGAATCTTCGATAGTCCCTCGCGAATCTGGTTGTACGAATATCGATTGGATTTATGGCGTTTGAGTCCTAGGGCTGTCGTCGTTTCGGCTGCGTCAATTCGAATAAGCGGACTGTCCATGACCCACTCTTCACGAGCGAAGACGGACATGATCCACTTGCTAGCTTCAATGGGCTTACCTGTTTTGTGTTCGGGTTCGTAAACGTGGCCCTCTTTGCTCAGGGCAAACTTCTTGTTCGAGATCATCTCAAGAACTTCGCCGGCAGCAGAAGATAGCGGTTTTGTTCGCCCGCCATACTGCACAGGTATTTCTCCGATGGCATACCAGTTGATGGTATTGGGAGCGACTTTAGGCGTAGCCGAAGTCCGCCAAATCCACATAGCAACCGATCCGCATAGGAGGATCGGCAAAGCGAAACCGAGAATTCGTCCCAAACCGGTAGGAACACCTTCTCCTGTGTCCACCAACGATGCGGACGCCTTTCCAGTTGCCAATCTCAAACGGTCATAGCGAGAAGCAAATCTTGCAAACGTGCCACCGAAGTGGACCAGCATTCCGAGTCCACACAGTACACAGGCTACATAGGGAATTAACCACCCGGCGTTCGTGACCACTTGCAGAGTTGTTTGCTCAACGCCGTACGGGTTCCTGCTACCGTTCATATAACCCGATTGGTAAAACGTCTCGCCGCGGAAGCGCATCGGATTGTTCATCCATATGCGGCCTTGTTGCAAAGTGTCACCTTGAGCGTCGTTGATTTTGACGTACGAAGAATAGTCTTTCGGCTTCGAGGTTCCTGTATATTCCTCCATGACGACATCGTCCAAAATGATCGAGTAGGGCTTGTAATTGCGCCGGAAACGGAGACCAAAGTCCCATGTCTTTCCAGCCGCTTCAGCCTGTTCGTAAACAGACTTGTACATGATGGCGTCATCGTTAAAGAGCTGGCTAACGGCAAACGAGCCTATTTCCCTTTTGTTGTCCTTGTCGCGAAGCGTTACGTATGCTGTTGCGTAATTGGTTTCGCTTTTGGCACCGCCAGATTTTGGAAGTTCCTTGAATTCATACTCTCGAACGCCCGCGCCTGTTAGTTTGTAGTCGTCGTCAGTGGGTTGAGGAGCGCGCTTACGGTCTTCGCGAGTCGAGTTGACCATCCATCGATCGACCCGGATTTCGAACGGAATCTTTTCGGACGATAGGAATTTTTTGTTCGCCAGCGACTGCTGCAACATCGGGTGTTCGAAGGCGACCACGTGATTGGTATCTGCATCCGATTTGTCGATGAACACCAGTTCCACAGTATCAAGCTCATAGGCGACCTGCGTTTTTTGCCCCTCGAAAATCGCGATGCGTTCCTCGCGTTGGCCATCACCGAAAATGAACTGACCGACCATCAAAAGACCGACCCCCAAGTGGATAAGAACGTTTCCGCCCCGGTTGCCGAACAACAGCAACAGACCTACCAACAGAACCACACTCACAACGAGACTCTTTGTCAATTGCCAAACGATTCGCAAGCCTGGGTCAGGAATGCGAAACGCATCATTCGTTGCAATCAAAAAATAGCTAATACCGAGCAAAATGGCGGTTACCGTCCAAATGGTCCAACGCACAACTTGCGTCTTTGGATTCCAGCCTATGCACCAAACTATTGCGCCGGCCGCCAAGCCCCAAACGCTCATCTTCACCCCGGTCCATAGCCAGTCATAACTAAACGGCGGTTCCCCCTGAAGGCCATCCCCCAAGTGTGCGCTGACGACGATCAAACCAACCAGTACGAATCCAATTGCGGTGAAGAAAACCCCTGCGACGAAGCGTCCCCCTTTGGCATGCATAGCAAACCGAGTCATCTTGGCTGCAATCAAATTGATGAGGAGAATCATGCCAACTAAGGCACCGCCAGGTATTGCAAAGGCGTAGGGAAGTGGTTCTGTGTGCGGCCAGATCGTCTGCGGCTTAAACACATCAAACGGAACGGAAGCGACCCAACTGTTGAAGTATTGCTTTTTGACGTCGACAATTGTCTCTTCGTCTTGAGCGAGGGTTCCAACGAACAGTATCAAGGTTCCGAGTGCAAACATGGCTACGGTGATCTTCAACGACCCCATGGCCCGCAAGGCAAACCAAGCGATCCGTGCAATATCAAGCGGCTCGGCAGTCGTCGTTCCGACGCCACTTCGTAAGGTTCCAGTTGCCATGCGGATTTACTCCAAAACTGTGTGTTAATGCTCAAAAATGTAGTGCTGCTTTTCAGACGCACCGAGGGAACCGGCTCCGAGTAGGCAAATTCCTTGCCTAACGAGCAATTCCGATCGCAAACGCTTTTCAGGAAAGCACTTAGGGTGGGTTTGGCGGGGTGGGTGGCGGCGAGGAATTTGGTTCTCCAAGAGCGATTCCACTAACTCTAAGTACTCATCTGGGTTTACTATAGAGGCCGCTACGGCAAAAGTCATTCCGAAATCTGTCGGACGAGCTAACCGTCCTAGTTCTGGTTTACCCGCGGTTCTTGTTTGCAGCGTATCAAAGCCCGTGGGTTTTTTTCAGAATTTCACGTTTTCACCAGCTTGATTTAGAAACGCAACGCATACTTGTCAGCGTTTCCTTACTGAACATCCGTTTTTCTGCTTTACAACGAAAAACGTTCAATTCCTGTGCCCCCACGGAATTGGAGAATCTGGCATCTCGATGGGGGATTGAAATGAGTTCTGAAGAAACTTGGGTGCTGCAGACGGCGGAGCTTGTGGTTGGCTCTACTCTCAGTTTCGACTTGTGCGACTCGCAGGGAGGGGTTTTACACAAGGCTGGAACGCCGATTTCGGACAGACTGATAGAGCGTCTTGAGAAGAAAAACGTTCATTCGGTTACGGTAAAAGGTCGGGCAACGGAGCCAATCGACGAGGACTCTATTTTATTCTCGCTGTTTGATTCCATCACGATTGAAAAAACGAATCAAATTGTGACAGAGAGTGAAAAAGCCGTCACCAAGTTCGTCGCGAGTCTTCGCCAAGGTGAGGACATCAACGTTGCGGAATTGGAATCCAGCGTCAATCAGTTTGTGTCTCAAGCCAAGTTGGATTCATCGGCAGCCTTCGCCGTTTTGGCAAGCCAAACAAAATCGGTCCGCGTGGATATCGTCGCCAAGCTTGCTTCCCGATCGACGCTAATGGCTCTGATTGGGGTTACGACCAGCGTCGTGATGGGACGAACCGACTTAGACTGCATCGAAGTCGGAATGGCGGGGTTGCTTCATGATAGCTCGTTGTTGTTGCATCCGGATTGGTTTGATGAGTCCAACGGAGTCCCTAGAAATGCCGAACGATTGCTGGAATTCCGAAAGCACTCCCTCGAGAGCGCGGAACTACTGCAAGGTATCAATGGCGTGAGTGATCAAGTGCGAACCATCATTTCGCAAGTCCATGAGCAATTTGATGGAACTGGGTTTCCCAAGGGACTGAAAGCGAGCGAAATCCACAACGCGGCCCGAATACTAAACGCGGCAGACGCTTACCTAAATCTTGTGCAACCTTTATTTCACAATACTCGACTACTTCCAGCGGATGCGCTGGCTTACTTGTGCCACAACGCGACATCGGGTCGATTTGATTCGCAAACAATACGCGGCTTGATCAAGGGGATGTCAATCTATCCTATCGGTTCGATCGTTGTGTTAGACGATGAATCTTTGGCAATGGTGGTCCGAAGCAATCTCGGAAAACCGCTGCAACCATTCGTTCAGCCTTTGAACGCCAACTCAAAGGCTATGGACTTAAGCAATTCGCCTCGCATGATCGTCGGTCCAAATCTAAAACACGATCCCGCCGTCCAACGCATTCCGAAGTCGAAGATGAATGAGATGCTGTGGAGATGCGACGTGGGGCTGTCTGCACCGGCTTAGGTTTGGGAATCGCCACAGAACTTGCGGATGCACACGACCGCAGCGTCAGGTCTCCATTCGCGAACGGTAAAGCATGATTTGGTTTGAACTCCCCATCATTCAATCGTTGCGATCTCGTCAGACCGAAACACCTCGTCGTTACAACGAAGTGCCGTAAGTTGTTCTCCGGTCTACCAATTATCTCCCTTGAATTGCAAACTGCTCGGTCGCGTAGGGGTTAATGATCTCGACAGTTCGACCGACGCGGGGTGGGGCTACAGCAACTGGCTCACTTGCGCGACCACTTTGTACCTTAACACTCGGAACATGGTCGATATGTGGATTCATCACTGTGGTTCCACGGATCGGTGTTTCTTTTGGAACGGGGTGATAGCTCGGTGCCGATTGCAATTGGGGAAAGGCGGCAAAAGGACTGTCACCGTAGGGGCGTTCAAAACGCTTGCCGTAGTATACGGGTGGGTAAATCGAAAAATAGGGAGGGGTAGGAAGCCGATTACGGAAGCTGTTTTGGTAGCCTAGCGTGTAACCGAATTGGAACGCGAATGGCTCCTGGGCTTGAGTGGTTTGGCAAAAACAGCCCAACGCAACCACGGCAGCCAACGACAAAATGTGCTTCGAGAACATAGTTTTACCTCGTGTTAAGTGGTCCCCCGACCTACTCAGGCTAGTCAGAATCTGGCTTCAATCAAGGTTTTCCGAAGAGTTTCGTCCACGGTGGCGCGGGCCAAGGTGATATTGTGTCGATTGCCTTGGCTCGGTTGTATGGCAATCCACCCCGGTTGTCGGCTAGAATGATGGTATGGCATCCGGACACACGCGGGGCCAATCCTGACAGTAAACCTCGATTCGTTTCCGCATTTCCCTTCCAACTCGCCAACCAACCACTCCAAAATGAAGAATCCTAGTTTCAATCGTCGCGGTTTTTTAGGTACAACGGTTTCGGCGGGGGTCGCCGCGGGACTCGCGCAGGGAGGATTTTTTTCGTCGCCTACCGATGCCAGCGAGAACAAAAAGTTGGGCGTCGCTTTGGTCGGGCTCGGCAGCCTTAGTACCAACCAAATCGCTCCGGCATTTCAAAAATCAGAAAATTGCAAACTTGCCGCGATCGTGACAGGAACGCCAGAAAAAGAAAAACTCTGGTCCGAAAAGCACGGTATCGGACCAGGCCACATCTACAATTACAACAGCTTTGACAAACTGGCCTCGGACGATTCCGTCGATCTCGTGTACATCGTTTTGCCAAACAGCATGCATGCGGAATATACGATTCGAGCCGCCAAAGCGGGTAAGCACGTTCTATGCGAAAAGCCCATGGCCAACTCTGCGGCCGATTGCCGCGCAATGATTTCTGCTTGCCAATCCGCCAACAGAAAGCTCGCGATTGGCTATCGCTGCCAATACGAACCACACCATCTCAAGTGTGTTGAGATGGCGAAGAATAAAGAGCTCGGAGCCGTGAAGATGATCGAAGCAGGATTCGGTTTTAAGATCGGCGATCCAAAGCAGTGGCGTCTCAACAAACAATTGGCAGGTGGCGGTGCATTGATGGATGTAGGCGTTTATGCTTTGCAAGCGTGCCGATATCTAACGGGCGAAGAACCCACGATGATTACGGCGCAAGAAACAAAGACGGATGCAACCAAGTTTGCACAGGTGGACGAATCCATTACCTGGCTTATGCAGTTTCCCTCTGGCGTCCTGGCTTACTGCAGCACCAGCTACAACTTCAACGGCTTGAACCGCTTTAATGCTTTCACTGAGAACGGATTCATTCGAATGGATCCAGCCTTCAGTTATGCAGGCAACCGAATGGAAACATCAAAAGGTAAAGTGGAGTTGAACGCACCGGATCAATTCGCAACAGAAATGGATGCTTTCGCAAAATGCATCCTGGAAAATAAGCCGTCGAAGGTGTCCGGCGAAGAAGGACTCAAGGACTTGCTGGCTGTGGAAGCGATTTACAAGTCGATTGAGTCGCGTACGTCAGTTAAAGTTGTTGCTTAATGCCGATTCGCGAATCCGACGAAGCGTTTGATGGAACGAAGCAAAAGGCTGGCGATGTGATACGGATGAGCCCAGAGCGATCGATCCGCAATGAAGCGGACCCGGAAGTTCATCTTTATCCGACCGTCGGTTATTCCATTTCCAACGGATCGGTTTGGCGCGTTCAAATCCAAGGTCGCATCTCGCAAACCGCGCCCGCGACGTTTGGGAAGCGGCTGATGCTGAAAGGACTCATTCGAGCCCTCAATCTATCGACGAACATCTCGGAGGGAGCGTTGTTCCGGAAACGCGTCCGAGGGTTTATTTCGGCGCCCGTCACCGGTACTCGGGTGCAAGTCGAGTTGGCTGGCCAACACTATGTCTTGAGACGCAAGTCTAAAGCTAGCGGACTATTCAGTGGTCGATTGGACATTCCCGCAAAACAGCTGCAAGCATTCCGAACCTACGGCGCTATTTCACAGCAAGTGGATGGGGCAAAACCAGACTGCATTCAGAAATGGGATGTTGGATTGGGGGCGGTCAGCAGTCGGGTTTTTTTGGCGGAAAAACGCGGAACGAGTGTTATCTCCGATATCGATGACACCATCAAACTCACCGAGGTCAATAGCCGGCGACGCATGTTGCTCCGTACCTTTGCCGAATCCTTTGATGCGATCGAGGGGATGGCCGCGGCTTATCGCAAATGGGCGGACCAAGGGGCTTTGTTCCACTACGTCAGCAGTAGCCCTTGGCAACTCTTCGGAGCAATAGACGAATTCTTGGAGGATGAAAAATTCCCGCCGGGTAGCATGCACCTGAAATGGTTTCGACTGCGCGACGAAATTTTTAAGCGGTGGCAAATCATTCGACGCAAAAGCAAAGGGGGAGTAATCAAGAACCTCATGAAGCGTCTACCAGGCAGATCTTTCGTTTTGGTTGGCGATAGTGGTGAACGCGATCCGGAGATCTACGCCAAACTTGCGTCGAGGTTTCCGTCTCAGGTGACACGCATCTGCATTCGTCAGATCGAAGCAAACCCGTTGGACGCCGACCGACTCAAGAAGATTTATCGCCGCTATGGCATGACCGTCCCGATCCAAGTATTCGTCAATCCTGTCCAACTCGGTGACTTGAAATTGCCCTGAGCGAATTTGGTAGTCATGGCTCTTCCCTGATGTCGATCCTATTGGCTTTTTCGTCGATTGACGATAATGTTCGTAGTTGAGCAATCGTGCTATTTTAGCTGCAACGGGAACACCGCTTCCCAGCTAATGAACCAAGGAAGAGCGACATCTTGAACGCAAGCAATGAATCTGGCAGCGGACATTCACACAAGAACTTTATCGAGATTGAGATCGAAAAGGACTTAGCCAACAAACCGGAGTTGGCTGGCAGAACGGTGTATACGCGGTTTCCGCCAGAACCTAACGGCTATCTCCATATCGGGCATGCCAAGAGTATTTGCCTCAATTTCGGCCTAGCAAAAACTTACGGTGGCCATTGCAACCTGAGGTTTGACGACACAAATCCGACGAGGGAGAGCGAGGAATACGTCAACTCGATCAAAGACGACGTGAACTGGCTTGGATTTCAGTGGGACAAGTTGCTGTTCGCTTCAGACTATTTCGGCCAATTGCACGAGTGGGCTTGCCAGTTGATCAAAGAGGGGACCGCGTTTGTGTGTGACCTCAATGCAGAACAAATGCGAGAGTACCGAGGGACATTGACCGAACCCGGCAAGAACAGTCCATTTCGCGAACGGACCATCGACGAGAACTTAGACCTATTTGCCAAAATGAAAAATGGCGATTTTCCGGATGGAGCCAAAACGCTGCGAGCCAAGATCGATATGGCTTCGCCAAATCTAAACTTACGAGATCCCGTACTCTACCGAATCATGCATGCACACCACCACCGGACTGGTGACGCATGGTGTATCTATCCGATGTACGATTGGGCGCATGGGCAAAGCGATTCGATCGAGGGCATTACGCACTCGATCTGCACGCTTGAGTTTGAGGATCATCGCCCCCTGTACGATTGGTTCTGCAAAACACTGCGTATATTCCATCCTCGCCAGATGGAGTTCGCGAGAATGAACCTGACGTACACGGTGCTGAGCAAACGCAAACTGCTGCAGCTCGTCCAAGAAAAGC
>JANMNR010000124.1:0-15670 GCA_031368325.1 Pirellula sp. | reverse complement strand
GTACTCCATCAACCTGGTCAAAAAGGTATTCGTGGCTTTGGCGGTCGCGTCTATTTTTATGAGAAAGACAAGCCGGACCCAATCGCGGTAGAGGGCAGCTTGGCGGTTTACGCATTCGATGCCGACGACGAGTCCCTCGATTCGCAAAAGCCTCTTCGCAAATTTGCGTTTACAGCTGAGCAGTTCGCGTCCCACATGAGCAAGACGTCGATCGGGCCGTCCTATAGTTTGTGGCTGCCGTGGTCGGTAGTCGGAGAAGAGGCTAAAAAACTGAGCTTGATCACACGCTTCGAAGGAATCGACGGTGGCACGACCATTTCGGATCCGGTAATCAAGTTGCTTCCGGGGTTATCGAAAAAATCCGAACCGCAAACCAAGGTGACACCGCACGCAATTCCTCAACAAGATCAAGGAGTTCAGCAAGCGTCCTATACCCAACCCAATGGAACCTATGCGGACAAGAAGGAGCCGAAACACTCTGTTGAAACCATCGAATTACCGCCCGGATTCCAACGCCATTTGAAGAACTCAGACGCACCGAAAATGACAACTAAAACTTTTCCAACCGAACGAACTACGGAAGTCATCGACTATCGTTCAAGGCAAATGAGACGAGACACCAGCGGGACGCGGGACACAGATTCTGAACCATCAGAACCTTCAGAAACGAAATCGGATTCAGAGTTCGCCAGTCAAAGAGTGGATCGAAGCGATCTCCGCGAAGGGAAATGGATGCAATCTCCGAATCGATTAGAAGATCGAATGCGACGCAAAAAAAACTAGAGAGCCAAGCAGCAAGACGGACTGGAAGTCCATCGTACCCTGCAAATTAGCTTTGACGACGACGACGCACAAGGATTGCCATCAATCGGTTGGGTTGCGGCGATGTAAAAACGGATAACTGCGAATGATCCCTGCAACCACCTCGCCGAACCTATAGCCGTCTTGCTTGGACGACTCTAGCACATCGCGAACCACACATTCGTCTCGCCCATGCAGCCCTCGACCGTAGGCGTATATTAGCAAGTTGCGAGCTAGCGTCTTTGCAAAAGCGTCCTTCTGCTCCAGCAACACTTCCTTTAGCTCCACCGGTCCAGAAAACGACCTTCCTGAAATCAACTGCCCCGACGCGTCGATCGGGAAGTCGCCGTCTTCATTGCGCCAGCGCCCTATCGCGTCGTAATTCTCAAGCCCAAACCCCAGCGGATCCATCTTGGCATGGCAGTTGGCACAAGCGGGCTGACTTCGATGCAGCTCGAGAATCTGACGCAGCGACTTTTTTTCACCTTCCTTGGCGACACTATCTAGTGGTTGTATGTTCGGCGGCGGTGGCGGAGGAGGTGCTCCGAGAATTCGACCTGCTATGAAATTCCCGCGACGCGGGATATTGGTCCTGGCTGGATCCGCTTGCGACATGAGTACGGCAGCCGACGTCAAAATACCCCCTCGCCTACGATCGGTTAGGTTGACACGCCGGAACTCATTTCCCATCACTCCATCCACCCCATAATGAATGGCCAAGCGTTCATCGAGATACGTGTAGTCCGCATCGATCAGCATCGCGATCGGTCGATTTTGTTGAACAATCTCGAGCAGAAAACGCCTAACCTCCTGCTTCATCGAACTTCGTAGCTTTTCATCAAATTCGGGAAACGCGACCGCGTCGGGATGATGGCCGTCGATATCCTTGAGGGACAACCACTGGCCGAAAAAGTTATCCACCAACGCAACACTTCGCGGATCTGCTAGCATCCTCGCGGTCTGCTCCCCTAGCACCGCCGGTTGACTCAGCGTTCCGCTCGCAGCCAGCCGCAGTAATGCGTCATCAGGTGATCTAGACCAAAGAAAGAAACTCAAACGCGTCGCCAGTTCGTAGTCATCGATTTGGTAAGGATCCGTTTTACCGGGCCGACTTTTCTCAACCCGTGTCAAGAACTGCGGAGACATCAGAACCACCCGCATCATATACTCGTACGAGGAGACATGGTCCTCTCCTTTGGAACGAGCTTTGCCATAGATGTCCATAAGCTTGTCCACAAACTTAGGTTCCACTGGCCGTCGAAAGGCTCTCGACGCAAAGCTTGAAATGGCTTTGCGAGTCCGATCAGCTGCGACGCCATCGTTTACTTCATCGAGGAGTTGTTCCCCAAAGACGCGTTCGTAAACTCTCGGCTCATTTTCTTTGCACGCCCGCACCGCATCGACGATCTCTTTGGCCGCTTCGTGAAACTGCTCAATTTGGACCGGCGAAAAACTGAGCGATTCGGCAATGTTGTCAAAACCATACCCCGTACCATCTGGGACAAAGCCCTCGGCCAAGTTCAGCTGCAATCCAATCAAATCCTCTACGCAGTTGTCGTATTCCGTTCGGTTAAGTCGTCTCAGAATTGGACGGCCTGGATCTTGAGCCGCGGTGCAGTCCAAGTCGTCGAGCGTCTTCGCCAAAAACTTTAACAGGAGCGATCTCTCCTCTTCGGATGGCTGGCGCTCGTCGGACGGAGGCATCTCCGAAGCGGCTATGGCAACCCGAGCCTTTTCCCAATTCTCGCGATGGTCCAATACCATGCGCAAGTCGACATCTCTAGCCAAGTCGACGTTTCCGCTGAGCTCGTCCTCTCGGTGGCAGCGATGGCAATACTTGCGAAACAGACCGGAAATATTTCGATCCCAAGAAAGGGGATCGATTTTGTCTTGGGCAAAGGACCTGCACTGCGGACACGGTACAGCGACCACCAAAACCAATATGGCCACGCAGGCAGCAAGCCGCTGAAAGAGTTTCTGCATCATGGAGGTCTAGACGCTCAAGTCACGCAGACGTTCTTGACTATCACCGAACGATTCAGCCGGTACCCCCATTCGGTGCATCATATCCAAAAACAAATTGCAGATTGGAGTCTTCTTTTCGTACTTGATATGGCGACCACCTTGAAGCAGTCCGCCACCACCACCTGCAAGCAAAATTGGCAAATCGTCGTGATTGTGTTTGTTGCCGTCACTGATACCGCTGCCGTAGCAGATCAATACGTTGTCAAGCAACGTTGTCCCATTACCCTCTTCGATCTTTGACATGCGCGTCAGCATGCGTGCGAAGAGCTCCATATGGTGCGTGTTGATTCGAGCAATCTCTTCGAGATTCTTTTCCTGCGATTGATGGTGCGAGGTGGAATGGTGCGATCCCGGCGCCTCAATCTGCGGATAAGCTCTCCCCGATTTTTCGTAAGAGAACATAAAACTCGCAACGCGAGTGGCATCCGTTTGAAAAGCGATCGTCAAGATATCCAACATCAAGTTAACGTGGTCGGAATAAAGAGACGGAATCCCTTTGCCCTCCGGGATGATCAACTTGTCGATCCCTGGCTCATCCGCATCCGCCATGGGGTCTTTTACAAATGCTTCCTGATGGTGCGAATGCGAATCGCGACTAGCGGTGGCGACACGTTTTTCAATGCTCCGTAGCCCGTCGAGGTACTGCTCGAGTTTGTTGCGATCGGCGTAGCCGAGTTTACGTTGCAGTGATTTGGTCTCGTCGCGTACCAAGTCGAGCATGCTCTCCTCGATCGAATCCGACGAGGTCGCCGACGTTGTTGGTTGCGACGCGTTCCAGTCTGGTCGTTGAGGTGATTTGCCGCGAAAGAGTCGCTCATACAACTGCTTGGGGTTGAGTTCCAAAGCGGCTGGGGTCGTTTTGTTTCGCCATGATATGTGGGACATGTAGGTACCGCTGTAGCCATGATCGCCTCGATGCCCTGGGTCTATCCCGAGTGCGAGCGAGTCGACGGCGGTTGCCGAACCGATGTTGCTCGCGACCAACTGATCCACCGAAGCGTTGCCAACCTCAGGCTCCTCGGAGTGTTTGCATTTCTTGCCTATTAGAAACCCACCACCGGCAGGCTCGTGGGCAGCCGAATTGCCATCGCAATGCTCTGCGGCCAAGTTGCTGAGAATGAGTACCTGTTTCTTCACTGCCTCCAGTGGCTGCAGAATTCGCGGTAGCTCGGCAATCGCACCAACCTCCGATGGGCGCCAATGACTCATGTTGACGCCGTTGGGAACATAAAAGAAAGCCATTCGCAACGGTGGCGAACCAACTACCGAGCCAAGGACGGATTGAATCGACATCGCATCCAGCCAAGGGAGTGCAAGTGCTGCACCGGCACCGCGCAAGACGGTTCTGCGAGAGATTTTGGTCGGTTTCGACATATTCGGTTCCAGCAAGGAAGTTCGCGGTGGGACTGAAACAGGTTCAGTAGGTTGGATCGGCCAAGGAGACCAAAAACCTTTGGGTTAGTATACCACAGGAGACAATTCCCTCAAAATCGTACGGATCGACTGAGACGTGACAGGATCCGGCCTCGCTGTTCCACCGATGCATTGCTTACTTGGTCGAAACGGCCTGCACAAGCGTCGCGTGCATCGTCCAAGAACCAGGAGTGGCACTGTGCCCCTCGGTCCATCAATAACTCGAATACGCTGTCCGATCCAGCAACAATTGCCCAACCGGCGGGCGAATTGTTGTGCAATTTTCCCGATACAGCGTCGATGTCCGCGCCGTTTTCGAGAAGTGCCTCGGCCGAAACCACGCAGTTGCTCCAAGCTGCAATATGCAACGGTGTTGCGTGATCGTAGCCACCACGAACACTGGGCGTCAGTCCTCGACGAACCAAGATGGAAACTGCCTGGGAATGATTCCCTTTTGCAGCAGCATGCAATGGAGTCGCATCGAGCCCAATCGAAAAGGTCAAAATGTTGTGGACATCATGTTCGTCTCCGGGCGGGAAAAACGACGGATTGATTCGTGCGTGAATGAGATTGGGATCGGCGATAAGAAGCTCCTCCGTTACGTTATTGTCGCCGCAGAGTACAGCTGAAAAAATGTCCGGCGTAGCGCCTATCGAGAAAAGGAATTTTGCCACTTCCGGTCGTATGCTGCAAAGGTATTGGGCAGGTGTACTATAGTGGTCTACACATCTGCCATCGATTTCTGCGCCACGATCAAGTAACAACTGCGCGACTTGTGCGGTGTCCGCAAAATGCAGCGGATGACATCCATCTCCACCTCTTTCTAACACACGAGATGGATCCGTATCGAGCAATCGTCCAACCTCATCTTGGTTGCCTAAGCCAGCTGCAGTGTGGACGTCCATGATAGCGCCCTTAGAAAGCAAAAACTCAACCAACCGTTTGTCTCTTCGAAAGACTGCGCAATGCAAGGGACTCCATGGCCCCATATGCCAATCGCTCTTTCTATTTGGGTCGGCTCCTAAATCAATGAGCGTCTCAACCAAAATTGGATGGTTGCCGAAGCAAGCCATCGTGAGAGGCGTTGCACCAAAATTGCGATAGTCATAGCAATCTAAGGCCGACGGATCTCCGACAACGAAAGCGCGAAGTCGCTCAATGTCGCCTTCGGCAAGCGTCTTGAAGAGTTCGATTTCCTTTGGCGTATTTTGTCGCTTCATTTCGCCCCTACTATGAAAAAATGGGGACCACAAATGTCATTCCGTAAAGGCATTCGGGCAGCATTGTTGCTGACGCAATACCATATTGCAAACCAAACATTGGATTTGGGGGCAAATGCAGCTATACTCAGCTCCCTTTTCGCTGTTCGTACAAGTTGAGCCATAGTGAAAGTTCATATTCGATTCGACTCGCAAATCAGGAGGCTTGCCGCATGCAAGGGAGTGACTCTCGACGTCGACGAAGCTGCGACCTTAGAACAGATCGTTCAGCAAGTCGCGCATGAAGGCACTGAGCCATTGCGAGCGGCATTGTTGGACGACCAGCAAGGCCTTCGTTCGTCGATTCTTGTCTTTCTAAACGATGAACTCGCGACAAGGGAAGGGCCTTGGGTCTTGCACGAAGGAGCGGAATTGACGCTCACTACTCTGATATCGGGCGGTTAGCGTGTCGGATGACAATCGAGAGAATGTGGATGGGTACGAGCTTCCAATGCTCGATGAAGCGGAGCGTGCTGTCTACGAATGGCAGATGTGGGCCGATGGTATTGGTGAGGAAGGGCAGCGAAAACTAAAGGCCGCGAGTGTCTTGATTTCCAGGATCGGCGGCGTGGGTGGAACCGTTGCATACCAGCTCGCAGCCGCAGGAGTCGGCAAGCTGTTGCTAGCTCACGCGGGCAGGATTAAGCCAAGCGATTTGAATCGTCAGTTGCTCATGAACTATGGTGGAATTGGACAGTCCAGAGTCGAAACGGCCAAAGCCCGGTTGATCGCTTTCAATCCAAGATTGAATATCGAGATTATTGACGAAAACCTAAGTGATATGAATGCCGATCGCTTGGTTGGCATGGCTGATATCGTTGTCGATTGTGCGCCTCTATTTGCTGAACGCTTTGCCATGAATCGAGCCATCGTTCAACAACGCAAACCGATGGTTGAATGCGCCATGTATGAATTCGAGGGAAGCTTGACAACGATCTTGCCAGGGACCACGCCCTGCTTGGCTTGTTTATCTCCTACGGCGCCTTCCGCATGGCGACGCGAGTTTCCTGTCTTCGGAGCCGTTGCTGGAACAGTGGCCTGCCTCGCGGCGATGGAGGTAATCAAGTTGATTACGGGAGTCGGAGAACCGATCGCCGGAAACATGCTAGCCATGGACCTGGCAACGATGACTTTTTCTCGCCGCAAAATTCACAAGAACCCAAACTGCGAAGTGTGCAATGGGGTCTTCGCCAACGAATTCATGTCGCGCTAACGCGTTCTTCATCATTCCAACATAGCAGAGGGGTACTATTTCGCTTGTGCTAGCAAAAAATACTCTCATGAAAGGACTAGATGATGATTGCCATTCGAGATCGAGGCACAGCACGTTTTGGGACGGAGTCTTCTAAGGCCAATGCGGTATTCGAACTGCTCCAGGCGGGCGATAAGCACTGGGATCTAACCGTTTCCAATCTCTTTTTTCAAGCCAGACAACTTGCTGCAAGTGCGGTTTCTGAAAACAGCGAAACCACCCTGGTTGTATCTGCCCTGCTGTATCGTCCATGCCAGATTTTGGCTTGCGGCTCTGTTCAAGCGGGTGACTGGACCAGCGACTCATTGCTCGAAACCGGAACTTACGATTGGTTGGTCCGATATTTCGGCGAAGATATTGCCGAGACGATTCGTATGCAACCGCTCGCAAAGCGATTCCTATCAACGGTTTTGCCCAGGTACTTTGGCCACTTGCAACTCGATGAGCAACGCAGTGTAATGTCGGGAGGCGGGTTCATGTCGGCTTCGGAACGAGTGTCTTTTGGCAAAAACCGCTGCCACAATAACGCCATGAAGATCGCAAGCTGGAGCGACCGTGGTGCCGATCGATGCCTGGAAATCCCGGAAATGCATTTCTTTAAGCCATTTATTGAACAAGCGATGGTCACGGCAAGTCTCTAGATGGCACGCTGTTGGAATGTCGGATTCATCCACACAAGGCCTGACATCTCGCAATTCAAAAAGATATCAATAAGTCCTACTGCAATCTCTACCGTTAGCAGGTGGGGATCGGGTCGCTTAACGAGAATGCTACTGTGCTATCCATGGGACAGCAAAACTCGCAAGCCAATCCGTCGGCGTTGGAAGGATTTCTTTCATTAGGGTTCGAGTCAAATCGGCTCATCGGGGGTCGCCCAATTGTTTGTTTCGCATTAAAGTTAGGACCGTTTCCCATCAAATTGATAACACAAACCGTTTGAAGAACCAATCAAGTGTCGCAACGAATTCTATTCGAGTCGCACTCGCACACGCCACTCTGCAACCATGCCGAAGGAGAACCAACCGAATATGCTGCAGTCGCTCTAAAGCGAGGCCTACGGGGGTTGATCGTGACGTGTCACAATCCGATGCCGAATGGTTTTTCGAAACACGTGCGCATGCGTGAAGACCAATTCGAGGAGTATGTTGACCTCGTCTCCAAGACACGTGAGGAGTGGAATGGCCGAGTCGATGTCCGACTGGGGCTCGAAGCGGACTATTTTGAGGGTTGCGAAGCCTATCTTGAGAAACAATTGGCTTCCGCGGACTTTCATTTCGTCCTCGGCTCCGTCCATCCTCAGATTGCCGAGTTTCGCGCAAAGTATTGGCAACCGGACGAGCTGGAAGTCCAGCGAAAGTATTTTAGGTTGCTGGCACAGTCCGCGGAGACCGGTTTATTCGATTCGTTGGCGCATCCAGACTTGATCAAAAACGTAACGTCAAAGATGTGGTCCCCGAGTGCGATCATGGATGACATCCGCCACGCGCTCGATCGAATTGCCGTGACGGGTGTCGCCATGGAACTGAACACCTCAGGTGTGAACAAGACGATTTCCGAGATGAACCCGTTTCCCGAGATGCTCCAGGAAATATGTCAACGCAACATTCCGATCACACTGGGGGCAGATGCTCATGAACCAGGCCGTGTTGCCGATGGTTATGAAACCGCGCTTCGATTGTTGGTTGAGTGTGGATTTACACACGTCAACTTCTACTTGGAGCGAAAGCGACAGCCCGTACTTATCCAAGATGCGATAGCAAGCCTTGTAGAACGATAGCGTCATCGGCGGCGCTGAGTATCTCGGAAAATTCATTTAGCCCTTTGCGTCGAGTGCGTACCATTCGGCGACCTCGGCAGTGGAAGCCATGGGCCAATTGTTGGTGATCCAAGACGGTTATCGAGAGGCGGAGCAGGTATTCGGACTTGGGGAACAGTTTGAGGATAGCAACTCGCCGCGTAAAGTTCAGAATCCGTTGCCTGGGCCTGCATGCGATTTTTTCTCAGGCACATGTAATCGAGGCTATTCGCAACATGACTAGACTGGCAGTGATGCTAGGTTTGATGACATAGGGCTTGCAATAGGATGCGAGTGTCTTCGCTAGGCTGGCGATCTCGGCGTCGGTATTACGTGACGTCCAGCACCCTTTGCTTTGCCTTGGGTGCGGCCGCCTACTTCTTTTTCTTGGTGTCGATGGACTCCACCGAGTTCGAGTCCACGGTGTTCATCATTGGAGCTATGCTTTCTCGATTGATTCGATTGATCAACGTCAATACCTCCAACAACGAAATGATCTCGTCTCGATTCACGTCCAATCGGTAGTTGCTGGAACTAGCGGTGATTTCCGTACTGAAAGCAGCGTCAACGCTTTCACGATTGAGCCGATTGATCACGATCAAGGAGTCGATGGGCGAAACAATCCCGTCACCGTTGACGTCGTAGTCCCAAAACTTTTCGGCCAACCTGGTGATTGGCAACTCAAGCGACCCCGACTTGATGCTCTCTAGCGGAATAATTGTATCGATATCGTACAGTGTTAATTCGGAGCCGGCTTTGATGCTTGCCGAAGCAGTCATGTTTAGCACTGCGTCTTCGGTTGCACGGAGCTTGAACCGAACTAGGGATTGTTCACCCGTTCCAGCAGGGAGTGTCGAGTCGCGGAATCCGCCCAAGGCCGTCCATCCATTTGATGTCTTAACGCCAGACAATTTGTTAGTAAAGTTCCCTAAGGCTTCCGGTTCGCCGACAATCTCAAACGCCTTGGTATCGAAAGCGAGATCCACGTAGGCGGAGTAAACACCTTGGCTATTCTGCCTGCCATCTTGCACTGTCACTTCGACCCAGAACTCGTCCCCTTTTGCAGTGGAGGCAACGGGTTTATTTTCCGCGTCATAGGCCATGAGTCCAATGCAGGCCGATGCCTTGACACGCTGAGGCACTTGTAGCGTTCCAAAGGTTATATTCGAGATCGGAATCGATGCGTTTATTCCATACAGCGTCACTTGCGAGTCGGCCCTGTTACTGGCAGAAATGGACGTGCCGCATTTGTCACGACCTACCAATTGGATTTTGCGTCGCGAGGATTCGCACTAGCGAATGCTGTCATTCCGACTGAAGATTGACAACGATAGATCATTCAGGCGATTCAATCTTTCTCACGTCTGATTCCGTGCTGATACAGACATCTCCATTTCTCGCAACAAGGAGATTCAACACGCTTGCTTCTTGCTTAGGGAGTTCTTGGCTGATGAGCGTTAGGGGGTCAAGCTGAAACACCGTTCCATCGTCGCAGCCAACAATGAGCCGGCTGCCATCCGGTGTCCATGCTATAGATCGCGGCGTACTCTTAAACCGCTGAAACCGAACCATTCGACCAATCATTGGCTGCCAAAAACGTACAGTCCGATCGTCGCTTGCAGACGCCAAAAGCAGTTCGGCATCCCGAACCACTTCGGAAGACGGATACGCCAGCGCGTGAACTGTTCCCGTGTGCTGACGCAGGACTTTGGAGGGCACGCCGGTAGACGGCTCCCAAACTACAATCGTCCGGTCCGCTCCCGCGCTTGCGATCGCACCGTTCGACAAATAATTAGCAGCAAACACTGAACCGGAATGACTGTTCATCGTCACATGGGACTTTACCGCATCGATTTTGCACACACGACAATAACCGTCCCAACTCGACGATACCCACTCTCTTCCGTCCGCTCGCCAGCCGACTGCGTACACGACATCTTGATGTTCGCTCCAAGACTGAAGCAGTTCCAGGGCCGGCCAACTTCGAAGCTGCACTATGCCAACGGAACCGGGATTTCCACCAGCAATCAGCAAATGACGACCGTCTGGGGAAAAAGTGAGGTCGTGAGTACTGTCCATTTCGAGAGTCTTGGACTCTTTTTTCTCTAGCCGAGGCCAGTCCATCACTCTAAGTCCGCTCTGAGAACCTGCGACCAACCACGCGTGTTTGTCCGAAAACGCCAGTGCCGTGATTGGCGGCTGTGGATGGTGCTCCGCTTTAGTTGGCTGTTGGCAGTTGGCTGTTGGCAGGGAATTACTAACGTGATGCAAAAGGTACGCTATCCAAATCACAATCACGCATCCTTTCCAACGAAGTCGGCGACTGTCCACTTGATTGCTCTTTTGCCTAGCCATTCAATACGGGTTCCTAGACCATCTCAGAGATAAAACTGCCACCTTGATTGATGCGGATCGGCCTTCCGTCTGGCGTAATCAATTCACTCTCCGGATCGATACCTAACAAGCGGTAAATCGTGTTTGCGAGGTCGGCAGGGGTAATAGGTCGGTCGAGTGGACTTTCGCCGATACGATCACTCGCTCCGATCACTTGCCCTCCGCGCACGCCTCCGCCAGAGAGCACAACACTAAACACGCGAGGCCAATGATCTCGACCGCCACCCGTGTTGAGCTTAGGCGTTCTGCCAAATTCGCCCATGGCCACAACCAGCGTTTCGTCTAACATTCCCCTTTGTTGCAAATCGCTAATCAATGCCGAGAACCCTTGATCGAAGGTCGGCACCAAGCCGACTCCTGTCTTTGCACCGCTGAATCCATCTCGCAACGACAATATCAAATTCTGGTGCGTATCCCAACCGGTCTGAAGCACGGACACGAGACCAACCCCACGTTCAATCAGTCGGCGTGCAAGCAAACAACTTTGGCCAAAAGTGCGATGTCCATATCGAGCTCGAGTCGCCTCGCTTTCCTCCTCAAGTCGAAATGCCCGCTTTGCGTCAGGCGTATCGATGAGCCGGAACGCCTGTTCAAAGACTGGGTCCAACGCAACCTTGCCATCGGACAAAGACTGATCCATCGATTCAATATCCTGCAAAAATCGGCGGCGGCGTTTCAAACGATCGCTATCAAGTCCCGGATAATAGTCGAGGTCCTTGACCTTGAAGTCAGGTCGAGCCGGATCGCTTGCGATCGAGAAAGGGCCGAAACTGGAGTCCAAAAATCCAGCTCCCATGCTGGGTCTCGATTCAGGGACGGTAACATAACTTGGTAGAGCCGCATCGGACCGGCGGTGGTGAGCAAGCACCGAACCAAAACTTGGGTGGATGACCGGCGACCCAGGCTGATAACCCGTCAACATGTATTGATTTGCAATCCCATGCTCACCCAACGGCGAGGTAACCGATCGTACGATTGCAAGTTTATCGGTAACTCCAGCCGTTAGCGGCAGTAACTCCGATAGTTCGATACCAGGTACAACTGTCGCCATTGGTTTGAAGGGACCTCGAACTTCTTCCGGAACATTCTGTTTTGGATCGAACGTCTCCAAGTGGCTTGGCCCTCCGTCCAACCACAGCAGAATACACCACTTCGCTTTTCCACTACGTGTAAGCGACGCCGCTCCCGTAGCCTTGGTTCCCAACAACTGCGAACTGATCCCCAAAGAAACGAGGCTTCCAATTCGCAAAAAATCGCGTCTCCGAACGGATTGGGATAAACAGGGACGCCTCTGCATGATGAACCCTCTCTAGCGATTGGACGCAAAGTCTTCGGAACTGAGAATCGCCCAAACGAAGTCTTCGATCCAATGGGATTCTGCTTCGCGTGACATTCCATTGTACTCATTGCGCCAAAGAGATAATTGCTTGTCGGATGGCTTCTTTGCTAACGCGCGTCGGTAAAAGTCGACGATGATTTCCTCGATAGACAGGCCGCCGGCAAGTGCCCTTTTCAACCGGCCATCGGGATCGGAGATCCGCTGATTGAGGAGGCCACCATTGATCGCTTGAAGTTTTGATGCGAGGCCCAACTGCTGACTGGTCGACTGGCAATTCTCACTTCGGGAACAACGTCCTAATGCGTCCAGGTCAGGAGATGGAATTACAGGATCGAGGATTTCAATGGCCCGTTTTCGTTTCGGGTATGAACCCTCGTCCATCGCAATCAGCAGTACATCATCGATCGCATCCAACAGTACCTCTGGTAGCAACGGTTTGGAGATCGCTGTCCCATACCATGACTCAAGCTCTTTTGCTTGCGATTGGCTGCCTGCCGCTCGCGCGTATGCGTCGCTGTTTGCAATCCAACGCAAGGTTCGTCGCAAATCATAACCATGAGCGACAAAGTCATCTGCCAGCATCTCAAGCAAACGAGCGTGCGTTGGTGGATTGGTCTCTCGAAAGTCATCCACGCCCACTACCAATCCCCGCCCCATCATCGCATCCCAAAGCCAGTTGACCGTCGCTTTCGCAAAGTGCGGATTGTCGGCTTGCAAAAGCCAGTTCACGAACGGATCCAAGGCCGCATCGGCACCTTCTACATCCCGAAGGCCAGGAATGCGAGGGACCGCCGATTCGCCCGTTCGTGGGTTGGTAACTGCCCCTTGCTTCTTAATTGCTACGAATCGCCCGCGATCCAACTTTGCGAAAACGGCTGCAAGTCCATGATAGTCATCTTGAGTCCAGCTGGCGAAAGGGTGCTTGTGACAGTTTGCACATTGAATGCGTGTCCCCATGAACACACTCCCTACAAGCTCTGCATGCAGTCGAGCATCCTTTGCTGTACGTGTGAAGTTCGTTGCCCCAAGACCATGACTATCGCCCGTCGCGGTTAGCAACTCGCGGACCATTTCATCGTACGGCCGACGACTCTCGAGCGAATTCCGTATCCACTGGCCATACGCGACTGCAGCCTGCGGTTCTTCTAAAGAGCCTCGCAACCGTAGCCAACGAGCCAGTCTCAAGGACCAGAATTCCGAGAAATCATCGCTCGCCAGCAATTGTTCGATCTGTTGTTCGCGTCGATCCGAAGCTGAACTAGATTGGAACGCGTCGAGCTCGACTAGGGTTGGCAAACGCCCAGTCAAATCCAGACGCAACCTACGAAGGAGCGACCCGTTGTGCGCAGCCGCATTTCCAACTAAGCCAAGTTGATCGAGAGTCGAGTCGATCTCCGCATCGATGAAACGACTCGCCTCAGTCGATCGCTTTGCGTTCACGTTCTTGAGTTGATAGGGTAGCACGATCGATACAGGAACGATCTTGTTCCAAAATCGAGCGGTGATCATATGCTTGCCGGGACGATAGCAAACCGCTTGCAACGGACGGCTAGTCACTTCAACCGACGCAGGATCGTCGGAGTGAAAAATCGTCCATTCCGAAACATCGGCTTCCACGCCATCCGAAAAGGTTGCGATAGCTCGTAGCGGTATCGGTTGGCCAGTCGTTGTTGCATTCGCTTCAGCGGGGGACACTCGCAATTGTTGGAGCTGCCGTTTGACTCCACGCTTTGCACCTTGTTCGAGCCAACTCCGGAGAATGGCAACGCTCGATGATTCCTCATCGAACACGGTTCCACCGCCATGTTCGAGTATCCCCAAAGGCTTCATTAACACCAAGCTCTTCAACGTGTTGAATAGGTTGATTCGTCGTCCTTCCGCGAATCGGACGATTGCCGAGTAGTCCGCATCGGGGTCGCTTCCAAACAGGGACAGATGAAGCCCGCCTCTGCCCGCTGCGGCACCATGGCAAGCTCCTGCATTGCAACCAGCATGCGTCAAAACAGGCAGGACCTGCGAATCAAAGTCAACAGGTGCGTCTGCTGCGTTGAGCACGGATGCAATTAGCAGGAATGCGACAATCATTCCTTGGTAGCCTTTTTGGACCGAGACGGCTCGTCCTTTTTTTCACGGCTCTCTTTGGCCCATTGGGTGAGAACCTCTTGTGCTTTAGGTATGCCATAGTCCGAGAGTTTGCCACCGCCAGTGACGGCTGTTGCGATACGGTAAACTTCCTTTCGAACCGCTTCGTCCGCTTCCATTTCTTTTTCAATTTGCGCAGCGATTTGAATCACCTTTTCTTCGCTCGCGTTTTTTTGAATGAGCGATCGCATCACACCACTCATGTCGGGGGCCTTTCCCTTTTGGTCCGTCTGCATTGCCCGCATCGCGTCCTTGCCAATCAACTCCTCCAGAGGTGGAACTGTGCCGCCGACCAGGTCCGTAATGGACTTGACGATTTTAGGAAGATCGACCTGCAGACTCGGCTGCACCAACGTATGGTTGGCTACGACTTTGTCGTCCTTGCACAACAGGATGGTTAGTGTCACCAATCGATTCAAACCGTAACTGCCCGGCCCCTCGCGTCCCTCGAGCGATACGCCCGTGGCTGTATCCGCGTTGAAGGCATGCTTCATGCGTTGGAAGCCCTTCTCCGCTTCGTTTGCATCGTCTTGCAACAGGATAACGCCCGTTTCAAGCCCGTCACTCAATCGTTTTGCAGAATAGGCGGTCAAATTGCGCACCATGGAAATCGACTGACGATTGAGATCGTGTACGAAGATGAGCAAAAGCGGTTTACCTTTGGCCATGGCCACATAGTCGACTTGTCGACCCGCCTCCGGCTCCGTCAAGCTTCGCACTTGAAAGGGGGTAATGGGTTCACGAACTTGTGGCCCCGAAAAAACCGCTTCTTGGCCACTGACCAGGGCTAAACATCCAAGCGATGCGTAGAACGCTGCACAGCCCAAAGAAAATCGAAATGCCTGCATGCCACTGCCCATATAATGACTCCACTTACTTGCTCAGGGGCGATTTCGACGAATCAATCCCGACGCACCAATTGAAATGAACTGCTTGAGTATTATATATTCTTCTAGGCGGTCAGGTTGCGGCGAAGTTGGGCCTTGTGCCCAATCTTCGCAAAAGGTTTGGTGGGCTAGATCGGCGACCCGGAAATCAAAGAAGCGTCCGATGGGCCTTGTGCCCGGCTCGTCCGGGCGGAGGCAACAATTGTCAGCTACTTTGCAACTCTCATTCTATCAAGCTCTCCGTTGGCCCTGTTCCAGCGGAAGCGCGCGACGGGTGACACGCAAAATCGTTGCGTCCGCCCGGTAAACCGGACGTAGAGCGGCGAACGTTCCGTTGCCATTTATGTAGCTGCCAATTGTGGT
>JANMNR010000088.1:0-23316 GCA_031368325.1 Pirellula sp. | reverse complement strand
GAAAAGCCAACGACAATAGCCGCCTTGAGTTCGTCGATCGGAGGTAGCCGCCAAGCTTGAACAACACCAAAAAGAATGAATGGAACAATGAGTGGTAATAGCAGATAGAGCTTGACCTCAGGCGCCCGTGTCATGGATTGCAGCGTCATGGCAACAATGGCCGAAGTCTCATTAGAGACAAAGGGAATCTCGCGTTCGACCAAACGCAATCGCTCGCGTCGAGGCCTAGACGCAGCAACTGGCCCTGTAAGATTCTCTTCGGCTATCGATACGTTTCGAATGATTCCGCTTGCTCGAGAATCGGTTTCTCCCTTGTAGAACTTAAGCGTCTGCCGATAGTTTCTTCGCAACGAAACCAGCCCCACGAGCGCCATCGCTAGAGTCAACCACAGAACATGTAGCGTTCCGGAGACAATGGACTCAATGCAGCCGGCCATCCAAAGGGGAGGAAAGTATAGGTTTGCTTGCCGAATACGATCGAGCCAGCGTGCCAGGTTCTTGGCACGAACCAATTCTCGCTGTTCTCTATGCTCTCTCCTTGCTTGCGCTTCACTTGCTTTACGTTCTGCTTCGTCGTCAGGTTCCTTAAACTCGGGCAACTGAGCAGGTTCGGGGGAAACGTTATTCGCAACAATATCGGACGGCACTGTTGCAATGAACTTGTCATCGCTTTGTTCCGCGGACTCTCGCTCAGAAGGGATTTTGTCCAACTCAGGCAAGGCTTGGGGGGTTGCAACGGATGGCAGTGCAGGCTGCGGAGAAACACGATCACGTTGCGATTCATCCCTGGCAAATCGCGTTGCAAAGATCGCTGGAATTTGCGAGACCACAATGATACACAGCGGCAGGGCAATCATAACCATCTGGCGTCTTCGCGGATTGGACATGAACGCCGCAAGCCAACCCTGCAACTGATAAGTCAAAGCCGTTATCGCGACAGCGAAAACCGTAAAGGGAAGAAAGAACAGGAGGGCGATTGGCCCAACGGAAAAGCAGGAGCCAAGAATAAAACCGACACAAAAAGTGATTAGGGAAACAAAAGTCATGCTCATCAACGAACTCAAATAGTTGATCGCAAACGCTTGAGAAAACGACACCGGTAGGTGCAAGATCCGATCGAACGTAATGGCATCCGAACGTTGGATGTCTGTGGCGACATGAATTACCCAAGTGAAACAAAATAATGCAATGAACGCATCCCAAAAGAGGAAGTAGTTTTCAACTGGAGCCAATCTAGGAACGAGCGCACCCAAAATGCCACCTGCCACAAACAAACCGAGGGTCGCTATCGCAAATAAGATGAGTAAGATGGCCGCAAGTGCCTTACCCAATGCGGAACCATGTCTAAGTTGATTGGTGCGTATGCGCCAACGAAGCCAGACGAAAGTCTGAAAGTGGTTTAACGTGTTGCCGAGCCCGAATTTCTGCATGATGATTCCAAATCAATTCGAACCGCTTTGTTCAAGCCAATCCAGTTTTGCAGTCTGGTTCTTGTCGGCGCCAGTCGCTTGCAAGAAACATCTCTCTAGTGACCCGTTGACATGGATGTCGCTCATGGAGGATTGCTGGATCAACTTGCCGCTCTGAATGATGCCGACGTGCGTACAAAGCCGTTCAACAATTTCGAGCACGTGCGATGTCAAGAAGACAGTGGAGCCCTTGGCGACGAAGTTAGAGAGGAGATCGCGAATAGTCAGCGAGGCAACGGCATCAACTCCTTCAAAGGGCTCGTCGAGGAAAAGTAGTTTGGGATTTGGCAGCAGCGCGGCAGCCAAAGACAACTTTTTCCGCATTCCATGTGAATACTCGAGAACCAACTTTTTTGTCTCACGTTCAAGCGACAACAGATGGAGCATTTCATCGCTCCGCTGTCGAATCGTTTCTTTCGTCAACCCATGAATGCGTCCGACGAATATCAAGGTTTCGATGGCGGTTAAGTTGTCGAACAAAGCGAGATTCTCGGGAATCACGCCGATATGCCGTTTGGCTTCGAGCGATCCAGCGTTATCCAACATGTCGCAACCGAGCACGGAAACAGTGCCCGTCGTTGGGGTCAAGAGACCGGTGAGCATCTTGATGGTTGTTGATTTACCAGCCCCGTTTGGACCAAGAAAGCCATAAAAGGTGCCACATTCGACCCTGAGATCCACCGAATCGACCGCGGTCTGATTTCCAAATACACGAGTCAACTGTTTGGTTTCGATGGCGGTTTGCGTCACAATAGCCTTAATCCGACGAGTTACATGACTTTCACTGATCGTCTAATGTAATCGAAACCAGACTGAATCGGGAGTTGTCGGGATCGAACGTTTCTAGACCGCTTTTTTGGACTTGAGAAAAAAGGCGATGTTCAGCCAATTTAGCTTACGGCCACACACAAAATTGAAACTAAGCATTCCCTGCGACTATGCAATACAGACCCAATCGCAAATCCATCTGATATTGGAAAAAAGATCTCACAGAGTTGCCTGGTAGCTTTTTGAGTGCAATCATTCATGGTCGATCACGGGCGATCGAATTTGCGAAACCCGCTGCGGCTGAGTCCCGCAGTGAAAGTGGCTAAACGTTGTCACGGCACAGGGTAATTCGCCGTCGCCCTTTTTCGCTTTTAAATGGTTGAATCAAGGACGACTATCTACAGGGTAAAAACGATGCGAAGCATGATGCGCGCACTAGTACTGGTTTTGGCTGGCTGTTCTGCCGTACAAGCTCAATCACCAATTCAAAAGCCCCTTCCAGCCTTTCCAACTGGGAATCAATCGGTTTTGACGAAGTCAGCCGAAGTCCATGACGGTAGTGAAATGGGAGAAGAAACGGCGGGACTCGCGCAGCATCGATCCCAGTTTAACTCGCCTACGTTTATTACTCATGAACCGGGACGTCCATACTCCCAGCTTGCAGGCTATTTAAACTGCAGCGACTGGAACCCAAACGTATGGAACAACTATGCTTCTGAACGCGCCGCGATAGCCCGTCAGATTTCACAGCATGTTGACATGACTTGCAGCTGTTTTCACTGCAAGCAACAACTTCACTCCCATGCGTGCGGCGGCGGGTGTGGTGAATGCTCCACCGGATGCAAGCCAAAGTTGGTCAATCGCTACCAAGCCCCTATTTCAACTTTGTACGGTGTCCCCTCGGATGGATGCGATGCAACTTGCAAAGCTAAATGCACATCTGGAAGTGGTACAGTTTCCCGACCATGTGGATGCCAACGCTGCCAGAGTGCCCAAAGCCAAAACGCACCAAGCATGCACCCAGCCTCTGCCATGTATCCGATGGCATTACCTCCTCAAGATCGCGTCGCGTCTCCCATGTTGAGCAATCCTCGATCCGTCGTACAAGCTCAAAATTCTCCATCGAAATATCAAGTAAATCGATAGTTTGGTAAACCTTTCCAATTGTAAGGGTTTCAAGGCGAGATCGACAAGGATTATTTTTCTCTGTCGCGCGTGTCGATAAATCTAGCAGCACGGATTGGGAAGTCGGATCAGTTGCAAAACTGTTCGGCCGACATCAATGGTCGTGGTGTGACGATGGAGCGGCATACCACGACCTTTTTTTGTGATCTCACTTGTCGAGCTGAATCAGCGGACCGCTCAATCGATTCAGGTACGCCTCGCTAAACTGCTGGAATTCGTCGTTTACAAGCCGCTGCGCCGCCATGGTTGCAGCGCCCACGCGAATTGCTTTATCCAATTGAGCGACGCTGACCCCCAAGGCTTCGAACTGAGTTTGAAGGGCCTTGATTTGCGGGTCATTAAGGACCTTTCGGACGGTATCTTCCTTTTGTTCCGCTGCGGACTGAATGGTGTTAGCCCGCCATGGGATCGTCCATTTGCCCGACTCCAGCTTAACGACAAAAGCAGAATCGACTGAGGCAATGTCTAGAGCGGCATCCGTTCGGACATGCGTTGCGCGGAAGTAGCTGGCATTCATTTTTTCCGCTTGAGCTATCGCGTTCCGCAGCCATATGGTTTCTTCTACTTTGGAAGCCGTATGTTTTTTGGATACCCCAGACAGCTCCTCAAGCAGTGTGCTCATTTGGGACTGCATCATTTGTCCCATCAACGAAGCGATGTCGGGCGATTGTCCACTCCCGATCGGGAGCATCGATTCGCCCGATCCTTGAAACTCAACCGGCTTGTCAAGTCGATAAGAGACGATTGCAAGCCTAACATTCCATTGATCCTCGCTCTCTTCGGTCGCGTAAAAGCGGTTTGCAAGGTTGGGTGGAGTGAACGCGGGATCGATTTTTTTTGCCTTTAGCTCGATATTGAGGCTACTCGGTTTTCGCGATTCGACATCTGTCAACCGTTCGTGCCAACTCCATACTGCGATTCTTCGATTCGCGTCATTTGCTCGGCTTAGGCTCGATACCGTGGCCGATTTGATTCTGAGAACGAGAAACTGCATATCGTCATCTGGCGGATTCTGAATTTCCGTATCCACGCGTTCCAGCTCTTTCTGCAGGAAGAACCGAAATGCACCAATCGGTGCCACAACTTGGCCATCGGCCGGTAAGTCTCGCGTCAGAATCTTCTGCAGTCTGTCCCTGAGTTGCAGTTTTGCTTTTGTAGCAACCAGCGTAGCGTTCTCCATCGCCTTGAGGAATTTGCCGAGGTCCTCTTTTTCGTACCATTCACGGGACACGGCAACCACAATTTCATCGGTGGGACTTGAGCTTAGAACCAATCCGCGAATTTGCAGCTTGTTTTTGAGATGGACAACATCCACCGCCAACCTTGCGGGGTCGCGTCCCTGTCCAAAGGACGTCACGCAGGCCAGGACCGATACAAGCCAAATGCAGGCGTAAATGAGAAAATTTCGCTTATCCACTGGAACATTCCATGATTGTTTCCTGTATTCAATCCTTAGTTTTCCGACCTTCTTTTATGTTAGTGTATCAACTCAGGCACCACTAAGTTACACTTGAGCTCGATCGCAATTCGACCGCTTAGTTGCAATTTGCCAGTTCGAACCAAACCAAACAACCTGCTGGAGATTGAAAAAGGACGCATGGATTCAAATCAGCCAACGCCACCAAGTGAATCTGAGATAAAGCCAAAGGCCATTATGTTCCAGGGGGATGCCTCGGATCTTTTGCCGCAACTGCAACTTCATGCCGCTCCGCTCGAGATCAATGATGTTTCACCCGAAGCGTGGAACAGTATCGCCGAATACTGCCTGCAAATATGGTCGTGGAACCAAAGTATCAACTTGACCCGTCACACGACGCCGGAACTGTTCGTCAAACGAGATCTGTTGGATGCTTGGCACCTAGCGAAGTTGTTGGAACCCGACGAAGAAATTTTGGATATCGGGGCGGGTGGTGGTGTGCCTGGAATTCTCGTCGCGATACTTCGGCCAGATGTTCAAGTCACGCTTTGCGACAGCGTTGCAAAAAAGATGACGGTCGCTACGCGAGTCATCGATCACCTCAAACTAAAGATCCCTGTCTACCCGCTTAGTGTTCAAAAAGTCTTGGAGGAATTTCGTTACGACACGTTGACTGCCAGGGCTGTTGGCCCATTATCACGGCTATGCACTTGGCTTCAGGAAGACTGGCATAAATTTCGTCGACTCCTGGCGATCAAGGGACCCAAGTGGGTTGAGGAACGAGGGGAAGCCCGTCACAAAGGGCTCATGAAAAACATCGAATTGCGCCGTGTGGCTGGATACAATATGCCGGATACAGAATCGGAAAGCACAATCCTCCAGCTACTCCGTCCGCGTTAGTCACGAAGTGCTGGTTCGAATCTTCGGCGATCATTCGAAAACCAGTCTCAAGCACTGGACTCATTCATATCGAAATCAAGGTGCAATTGCTCGCGGTGCGTTACTGCTTCGGTTTCTCGCCGACGACCAATTCTTCGTTTTCTGCTAATTCACCTTCGATCAACTCGGTGTAACGATTGTCCGAGATGCCCGTTCGAACCGGCTTTCCGCGTAGGAAATTCCCCTCGGCGACCCAAACGTGGCGAAGGTTTTGGGCTCGCGTGGCTTCTGCTTTTTCGTCAGCAGACATTTGCTTGGCCGTGTCGGTGACAATCTGCTTTTGTTCGTCGACGCCATCGATGATCTTGCGATCGTCAGGATGCACCCTTTCCCGAGGTGGATAGAATCGCAATGCGGCGTTGGGTACTCGAATGATTGCTTCTCGCCTCTTAATTTGAAACGATAGGTTGGCCGTCATGCCTGGCAACAGCTTCAAATCGGTGTTAGGGGTTTCCACGATCACTGGGTAGGTTATTACATTCTGCTCCTCGGTGCTGCTCAATCGCACTTGAACAATCTTGCCTTGGTCAAATAGTTCTTCCGGGTAAGCGTCTACGGTGAAACGAACCACTTGCCCGTCTGTTTGTGCTTTGCGAATCATTCCAATGTCGGCTTCGTCCACCGACGCGTAGATGTGCATTCGTTTGTCCATTTCTGGCGCGACGACAAACATCTCAGGCGTCTGGAACTGCGCCGCCAGTGTTTGGCCAATATCGATCTTCTTTTCGATGACAACGCCTTCGCAGGGAGAGAGAATATCGGTGTAAGCGAGATTGGCCAACGAGTTGTCAAGCAGCGCTTTGGCCTGGTCGACATTCGCTTTTGCCACTAGCAATTCCGCATCGCGCGTCATTCGAACAAATCGAAACTGATCGAGCTCGGCTTCCGAAATGAAATCACGGTTCCCTTTTTTTAGTTCAGAGCCCCGGCGTTCATCGTTGGTGGCTTGTTGCTGTTGTGCCTCTGCCCTCGCTACTTCAGCTTGTCGCGTCAGAAGCTGTGCCCTATCCCGTTCGACTGTGGACTTGTAAATTCTCTGATCGATGCGAGCAAGCAGCTGGCCTTCAACTACTTTCGAGTTGTAGTCGACAAACAACTCGCTGATGGGACCGCTAACGGAGGCTCCGACACTTACACGGTGAATAGGTTCAACCTTGCCCGTCGAGTTTACCGTCTGGGCGATGTCCCCTTTGGTGACGGACTGCGTTCGCCATTTGGGACGGTTTCGTTCTTCGAAGTAGTTTTTGGTTGGACCGTACGCGGCGGCACCGATCCCACCCAAAACTCCAACAGTGGCAAGCAGCTTAAATAGAGTCTTCATGAATTCGTCTTCGTTGACTGGAAAGGAACACCACCGCGACTCCGACTGCCATTGCCAGCCCGCCGCCGCACAACCACGCGATCGGGATGTGTTGCGTATCGTCGCCAAACCACTTTGCAAGATCTTGTTCGGTGTATCTGGACATACTAAAAATAAGTCCATTGTGCAAAGCGTGTAACAAAATACCGGGCCACAATGAGCCTGTCCTGATTGCAATGAAGCCGATCGCTATACCTAAAATAATCGTTGGAAGGAATTTTTCGATAGACAGCACGCTCCCGGCAATGACATGGAACAGCCCAAACAGCAGCGAAGAAAACAAAACACTGCGAAAAATCGATAGTTTCGAACGGAAAGCCGACAAAACAAATCCGCGGAAAAAAAACTCTTCCGCGATTGCGGGGGAAACCGCAGCGGTCATCAGGACTACCCAAAAAGGAACTGCCAAGAAGTCCGCTTTTAGCTTTTCCTTGTCCGCTTCCGTTAGCTGTGAAGCCAAACTCCAGCTTTCAAAAAGCAGGTACGCCTCGAAGGCCACCATCCATAGCCCGAAGCTCAGCAAAATCACACCCACGATGTAACCCAAGCAGCGTCCCGCGCGTTTAAACGTCGGTTCGCCAGTACCAACACCGAAAGTAAGGCGAAACGTCGTCGAAATATTTAATCGCCGATACCAAGCATAGACGAGCGGGAAAATCATAAACAACAGGAACAAAATCACGGCATTGAAGAACAACGCCCAACCTCCTTTGATGGCAAACATTCCGCCAAGGTTCGAGGCCACAAAGAAGACCGGAAAAAGTATGGCTAGATAGATTGCCAACTCGCCGATGTCGGGAAGGTGTTGCCTCTTCTTAGGCCTACCGAACAACTCCGACCAAGACTCCTGCGACCCAGAGGTAGCAGCTTCGGCTCCGAACAACCTCGATGCCACCACCAATGTTGCACAGGCGTAAATGATCGTTGAAAAAACCGCAGCAAACGCAGGCACCAATGACGACTGCCCCAGCATGATGTCGCGAGACAACATCAAGATGTTAAGCAAAGGGACGATTCCGAGCAAAGTGGTAAACTGCACATTGGGCATCAAGGTTACGAGCCCTGGCCCAAGCGACAAGAGCATGACCGGAATAAGATACGCCTGCGCTTCTTTGAAGCTGCGAGCAAACGAGCAGAGGGCCAACAAGATAGCGCTGAAAAACGTCGCAAAGATCACGAGCAACGGCAGGATTTGAAACAGAGTCCAAATCGAAAACCCACTCTTACCCAGAAGCGCCTGGCCCAACCCACCGAAGGAAAGTGTCATCCATGTCGCAAACAAGTTGGCTAACGCTGTCAGCACCGCCACCGTGACGACCGCGACGTACTTGCTCAGCAGTAGTGCAAAGCGAGGGGCTGGGGACGCAATCAACGCTTCCATCGTCCCTCGCTCGCGTTCGCCAGCGGTCAAATCAATGGCAGGATAAACGGCTCCCGTAATGGTCATCAAGATCAACACTAACGGGATGACCCCTGCGATCGAGTTGGAAAGATCCGCTGGTTGAATCACACCTCGCGCATTAAACGACATAGCAACCGGCAGCTTGCGGTCGATCTTCCCCCGAATGCGTTCGGCCTGATAATCATTTAGAATTTGCGTAATTCGCCGAAAGCCTGACATCGCAGCTTCGCTTCGAAAATCACTCTGCCTAAATTCAGCTTGGATCTCATGATGGAAAGCGGACCCTCGCTCTAGCTTGATGGATTCGATCGTCAACTTGGTGACAAACAAGTCGACACTTCCGTCTCGAAGTGCGCTGGCGAGCGACTCTTGGTCCGCCTTGACCAATTGAAATTTAGCGATCTCATCCTGAACCGAATCAACGCTTTCGGAGGGCTCAGAGTCATTTTTGGCGTCTTCGGATGATTTGGGATCGGTAGTCCGGATGACCGTAATCGGCGAAACAAACCCCTCGGCTTGAACATGCTGTGCTTCGAGGATCAGCTCGCGAACTCTGTCTGCCGTTTCTTCGTCCAAAACGCCAAGCACATACTCCGATTCGGTTGTCCCTTTCGAAACCGAACTGATCACCAACCTCTGCAGAGCCATGCTCAGCAGTGGATAAACCAAGATAGGCATGAGTATCAAGGTAAAGAGTGTCCGGCGATCTCGCAGGCTTTCCCGAAGTTCCTTTTGACAGAGTCGCCAAAGTCGACCGTTGCTGAGATACTCGTTCATGCCTCGGTTGACAATTCGTTAGGCGGACTGGTGGGTACATTTTGATTTTGAGGTGCGTTCATAAACGCGATGAACATGTCTACTAGGTGTTGCTTGCCAGTCGCCAGCCTGAGTTGTTCGAGCGATCCTTCAAATTGGAGATTCCCTCGATGCAATAAACCAAAACGGTCGCAGACGCGTTCCGCTTCATCGAGTCTGTGCGTCGAAAGAAGCACCACTTTCCCGCGTTGCTTTAACAAATCGATGAACCGGAAAATGGCTTGACTGCCAACCACGTCCAGGCCTCGTGTTGGTTCGTCGAGCAACATGACTGGAGGGTCATGCATCAGACCTCGAGCCAACGTGACCCTCTGTTTCTGTCCAGTGCTGAGTGTGCTGCAACGCTGATCGATGAAACTGCGAATGTCGAGCAAGTTGGATAAATCTTCAAGTCGCTCACTGGCCGCATTGGGTTCGACCGCATACAAGTCCGCAAAGTACATTAACATCTCGCGAACCGTCAGCCAGGGATAGACGCCGTCATTGGTCGATATAAGCCCAAGCTGCTTGCGGATGTCGTTCGATTTGTTCGTTGAACGAACCCCGCCGATTTCAACGTAACCGCTATCAGGCTCCAAGAGTCCCATGATCATTCGCAACGTCGTCGTTTTGCCGGCACCGTTGGGCCCTAATAAGCCGTAGACCTCGCCACTCACAACACGAAAAGAAAGATTGTTGACTGCGACCAGAGGCACCCCTCGCACAATAAACTGTTTCGTTAGGTTCTCAGCCGAAATCATCCAAATGACTTTAAAGGGTAAGTAAAAAGGAGCTCAAATACGACGAGGGGCTAACTGAGGCCGAGGACCGGCCCATCATAGCATAGGTTGCCAGACTTACCTCCCCGCATTCCTTCCTTGTTGGTACTTGAGGATTCTCTCCCGAACGCCCGGAATAATCCGTTCTGCGTTTGAGTAGTAGACTTTTTGCAAGATGCCGGCGTCTAGCCCAAGTCCATAGATTCGCCAATCTCCTTGTGGCGGCGGTTGTTTTTCTGAGTAATCGAAGTATTCGTCGTTCGTTTCCAAAAAACGCCAGTAGATTCGGAGCCTCGCTTCTGGCCATGGGCCGTCGGTTCCAAAAAGGATTCGATCTTGGTAGGTCTCGAAAAATCGGCGGGCAGTAAACGGCTGTCTGCCTAACTCATTGATTCTGGATGCAAATTCGACAACCAAATTTGGATAAGTCGCCAGCCATTGACTAAGCTCCGCCAGGTTTTCAGCGTCGTTTCCAAAGTGGGCAGCGATAAACGTGGTTTTCGGATGCTGTGCAATCACGCGATTACGGGCTTCGTGGAGTGACTTTCGAGACGGGAAATCAGAGCCTGAAAACGACCAGTTCGGATGTACGTTAAGTTCGAAAAATCGCTCATTGGCAGGAGTGATCGGCTCAAAAAAGGCCCCGGGGTCGGCTGTATGCATGATGACTGGCAATTGCAGTTCGCCGCAGACCTCCCAAATCGGCCCAAACCTAGGGTCGTCAATGCTCACCAGCGTTCCGTCCGCATTTCGATACCGTAGTCCAAAATCCTTGAAAAACTTCAGGCCCGAGATCACGCCCAACCGTTGCGATTGGCGAATTTTTTCGACTGTGTTTCTTGCAAAGTCCGATTGATTGCAACTCCAAGTCGCGGGCTCATCCGCTTTCCCGTCCCCTTGAAAGTCGATATTCGCAAAGATGACGAATCGATCCTTGAACGCAGTCCAAAGAAAATCGCGATGTTGCTCCAGCCGCTTAAATAGTGTGGCATCTAGACTTACGCAGACGGCGATGTTGTTCCGATCCATCATGGCCACATACTGCTGCAGCAATTCCGCATCATGCTTGCCCTTTATAAAAAAGTGCGTGTGGACATCGACCACCGGAAACGCCGCTCGCTCGAGGTTCGTTTTGCCAACAGTCAACTGAGATTTGACGATCGGTGCAACCAACCCCTCCTGCCGGGCGCTGGCGATGCGAAACAGGGCAATTGCGAAGACAAAGGCGAGTATACAAGCAGCAATGCGATGAGACATATTCATTTCAAAGTCGCGGACGGGTTATTCCTTTATTATTGAATTTGCTATCATCATACAAGCTTTAGACAAAAATGCAGCTCGCACCTGCGTCAGTGCATTCCCTTAGAAATATTAGGAACAAGGAAATGGATCGAAGCAAGATAGAATTGTATGCTGCTGGGGGGGCGGAACTGGTACAAGCCTATTGGGGCTTGAGTGTTGAGGAACTCCACGCAAAACAGCCAGATGGCTCCTGGACCTTGCATCAGATTGCGATACACATGCTTGATAGCGATCTCATCGGCTCGGATCGGATGAAGCGGATCGCTTGCATGGAGAATCCATTGCTCTGCGGGTACGACGAAACGGCGTTTAGCAATTTACCGGGCGCCGAGCAGCTGAACGTGTTTGCCGCTTGCGATCTGTTTCAAAAGAATCGCGCGATGACCGCGACCATCCTGCGAGCGTTGCCCGATGCCACATTCCAAAGAACAGGTATTCACACAGAAAGCGGCAAGGTTTCGCTCGCCGAAATGCTCGAGAAATACATCCATCATTTGAATCACCACCTGATGTTCATCGCAAAGAAGCGAGCCAAGCTGCCTGAACTCGAAAATCCAAAAAACTAGCAAGCGAAGTCTTTCAGGAATCGAGTCTTGCAATGTCTTAGGTGCAGCCATTTGCTTTAGTCGAGACGGATGGTTAAGCTACGGACGCCCGGCGACAGGTTGTTATCGAAAAATCCAATGGAAAGCATCACATGACGAAATCATTGAAAGGAATTACACGCATCGAATACGAGGGGGTAGCAACGCGAGGTTGGATGGTCCGTATCACGCGTGCAGGTGTTCGGAAGCAACAGTTTTTTAACGACCGCGCTTTGGGTGGAAAGGCGAAATCGCTTAAGGCTGCGAAAGAATGCTACGCAGACTGGGCCGCTAAAGCTGCTCCCATCAAAACCACACGCGATCAAAAAACCTCGCGAAATTCCTCCGGAAAAGTCGGCGTCCATCTTGTCCGCAACGTCGATGCTCGATGGGTCAACGCGGAGTCTTTTGGTTATTGTGCATCATGGGTTACGGACGACGGAACTCGGCAAAAACTGAGTTTCGCGTGGAAACGCTATGGGAAAAAAATGGCGTGGGAACTCGCCTGTTTGGCTCGAGAAAAGGAGCTAACCGATCGGGCCAAGGTCATTGCCCTCTTCGAGAAAAAATCGGGTAAAAAAGTAAAGCTCGCGTAAGCATGCTACCTCCCGAGTTGCTGGAGACCGATGATTTCATTGATAAGACCCTTGGTCTACCTCTGCGAATCCTTTACCAGGATGAAAACTATGTCGCCATCTTCAAGCCTGCGGGCTTGCTCGTACATCGTGTTGATTCGACGTTGTCGGACGAACCAATTTTGCTTCAATCTCTTCGAGATCAGCTTGGTTGCCACGTCTACCCTGTTCATCGGCTAGACCAACCCACCGCGGGTTTAATCCTGTTTGGATTAAATGGTCCGGCAGCCGCTAAAATGGTCGACCTGTTCACGCGACGTTTAGTGGCAAAATACTACCAAGCGCTCGTCTGCGGAAGGACACCGGATAGTGGAACGATCGATAATCCGCTTAGCGCAAAAGCCGTTGATGAATGGAGCAAAAGCGAGCTTGTCGATTGCACACAAAAGGAAGCGGTTACTTACTTTGAAACGCTTTGGAGATATCGCGTTCCCGGTTTTGAGAACGATTCGCAGCAAACGGAGCTGTCGTTGCTTGAGATCATGCCGATGACAGGCCGATCGCACCAAATTCGCCGCCATCTCAAACACATTGGCTACCCCGTGGTCGGGGATCATCGTTATGGCAACGATTCGACCAACGCAATCGTTTTGAAGCGAACCGGCGTACATCGCATGCTGCTAACATCGATGCGTCTCGACTTTCGAAATCCCTACTCAGGCGAACTTCAATCGATCGTAACCACCCGAGGTTCCGGGTTCGATCTAACTGTCTCGCAATTGCACCGCTACCGCGTTGACGCCGGTGCGTCCTAAAATCCAACATGGAAAAGATCAGTTGGACTCGACTGCGTTTTTCAATCTGGCCTCTTCGTCGGCTTTCGCCTTCTCCATTTTGTCGATCACTTTTTTGAGAGCTTTGGCCATGTCCTCCATACCATTGGATTGGTAAGCGTCGAACAGCTTTTTTCGAGTTCCCATACGCTGTGTATCTATGCGAATGGCAAGTTCGAATTTATTAATCGCGTCTTTTGGGCGTTTAGCAATCATCAGAACGTCGCCGAGAGAATCGAGAACTTCAGCATTGTTTGGTGCTAACGCAACCGCTCGGCTTAAGAGGTCGATAGATCGGTCGACGTTGTTTTCCGATTCCTTCGCGAGAACCAGAGCCAAGTTGTTCAAAACCGTAACGTTGTCGGGCTCTTTATCTAGAGCGGACTCCCAATTCTTAATTGCTCTCGCCATATTACCGGATTCATAATAAGTCTCCGCCATCAAAGCGTAGGTCGAAGCAGTGAGAATACCCTCATCAATTTGTTTCCTAAGAGTATCCATTAGCTTCATGGTGGGAGCAATTTTTAGAGGCAATAACTTTGCGATCTCATTCGATACATTAGGATTGGTGGGATCTGTATGGGCAACCTTTTCGAGTTGCGACAGATCTACCTGGTAGGGTCCAGCCTCTGTTTTGAAAACGGACTTCAAGTAAATTAAGCGATAGATCTCCGAAAGCTCTCGTCGGGTCGCGGGGCCGCTGAATTTTCTCTTTAAGGCTTCCTCCAAGATTGCGGCAGCCAGATCGAGGCGATCGGTCATTCGACGGGCTTCGGCTACCGCCAATCGATCCGATTCTTTTTCGGTGGTTAGATTGAGCTTCTTCAAGAAGATTTCTTCTACCGTCATTGCTACCGACCTAGTTTCTGCTTGGTAGCCTTGTCGATAGTAAAGCCTAGCAAGATCCAGATTCAACTCTGGCCGATTAGCGGCAGCTTGCTTGGTTAACGCAATCGCTTTTATCACATCGCCCATTTCTTCCAAAATCCGCGCATAGTAGACCACAAGTCGGCTATCAACGTTCTTCCATTTTGCGGCCTTCTCCAAGTGAGTCACCAACTCCGTTGTTGATACCTCAATACCGTCGACTCGCTGCTGAAGAAAATCCTTTGCCATCCAAGCATTAGCTTGGAAACACTCACCGTATTTTCCATTCGCAAGCTCAAGCATTTCCAAAGTTGCCGCCTCATGTTTTTCGGTCAGGCTGTAAATCAGCCCGAGTCGATAGTGAGCGGTCTGGTTTTTCGGCTCGATCGAAAGAATTCGTTTGCTCAGCAATTCGATATAGCGCTGGCTAACTTCCCAAAGCGGCACCGACTTGGTTCGAAGGAGCTCAATTTTTGTCAGCCCAGGGACCTTGCTGAATTTTTCCTCACAATTCTCTGCGTAGATGTCCTCCATCAACTGGGTTGAGCATTTTCTCTCACTTTTTACGGAGAGCAATTGAATTCGGCTATCACTTCGTCCAAGAACGGCGAACCCGAAAACCAAGTAGACTGTAATTAAAAAGACTAGTGATGGTAGGTTAAACCAAACACGAACCCAACTGCGAGAGAATTTCCAGCCGCGAAACGTATCAATCATTCCACCCGCAACGCCGACGGGGGTGTGAAAAAATTTCAAAAACTCCCGCCCAAGCCATGACGCGCCGTCTACGAATTCAGTTGGAGTCATCTTCGTCTTCCATTTTTCTACTAAAGTCGTCTTCTCGTTGTGGTAACGACAGGGTCAGTTTTGGCAAACCACAAAACCAATTCCAAAGGAACGTAAATAACGGAAAATCTGAATTGTTGAATTCCAGTGGAATCGGTTTCAGCAAGGCCGAGAAAAATTGATCCAAACTTATGATCAACATGGCCCCGAATAAAAAGAGTCCAACCTCCAGTCCAGCAGACCATTCGTACCAGGTCCCATTTGCTTCTCCTAGCCACACAATCGCAACCCATGCGGTACCGCGCAACGCGATCCAGGCGATTGCCGAAAAAACGGCCGTGATGACTCCCGCAACCAAATTTCTTCGGAAGCACAAAATGCAACAGATGGCAATGCTGAAAAAGCTTAGCACGCTATCCCATGCGTCAATACAAGAAAAATGTTCAGCGGTCCCCGTACCAAAGATGAGTTTTTGTCCATCTCGAACGCTAGACAGGTCGACCGAATCCGCCAACCCACTGGTGACTTGGAGTGCTACGGATGAAAACCACAGAAAGCCTCCTCGATCTGCGAAAGCATCGACGAGGGCGGGAATCGCAAAGACCAAACCCATGGCTAAACTATGTTGGACGCGTTCGCCCAAAATTCGCAACGAGCACCAAGCGGCTAAAGTAAATCCACATGCAACCCCAGCTAGTTTTGGCCGTCCAAGTCCATAGCTGGCTCCGATAACGACAGCTGCGATGAGAAATAACAAGATGCCAAAACAGATCCGTGCCTTTGAGCATTCGCCTCGCCATTCCGAACGGCAGAAAGCAACGATCACTCCAATCGACGCACATACCGTGCAAATGACTCGATCAATTGACGAGAACCACTCCTTCCAAAACCCAAGTCCCGCAATCACGGCGGCCACACATAAGAGAATGGCGAATGTGTCCACCCAAATTCCATTCTTCGCTGCCGGCGGTGCGTGCTGGTTATCCGTTTCTAATGTAATTTCCGCGACCGGTACTGCTTTTTTCATTTGATGGTTAACATTGGTTCTTGATGGGCGTACCAACTATCAGGAAATTCATTAGCGTTGTAGCATCGGTCAACAGATGGAAAGCATTGCCGTGAACCTCTAATGTCAATTCTACTAAATGTATTGTACTTCCTAGCGCTGCTTTTTGTCAGCCCCTGGGTTCTTTGGAAGAGCTTTCGGCATGGTAGATACCGTCGGGGTTGGATGGGACGGCTTTTGGGGGCTGGGTATTGCCCACCCCAATCCAACGCCTGGGTATGGCTCCACGCCGTAAGTGTTGGGGAGGTGCAAGTGTTGCGAACGCTAGTTGAAACACTCGCAGCAAAGCGGCCCGATCTCCAAATCGCAATTTCCGTTTCAACCGATAGTGGGATGGATCTAGCAAAAAAGCTTTACCCGAAGCATTATATATTCTTTACACCTTTGGACTTTAGTTGGGCCATTCGGCGTGTTCTTCGCCGCTTGTGTCCTCAACTTATTGTGCTGGCTGAGCTTGAGCTTTGGCCGAACTGGCTACTGCAAGCGGAAAGAGCGGGGTGCCCCGTCGCAATCATCAATGGCCGCCTAAGTGAAAGCAGCTTCAACGGCTACTCACGCATCCCGTTCCTGGTTCGTAAATGTATGCAGACCATCGACTGGGTGGGGGCACAGTCGGAACCGATAGCAGAACGATTCGAAAGGCTTGGTCTGCCTCAAAAACGGCTCACTGTCACCGGAAATGTGAAATTCGATGGGGCGACCGGTGACCGCCACGAGGCCGAAGTGATTCTGCGAAAAGAACTGCTTGGCTTAGCAACAGGACACACCGTCCTGTTAGCCGGCAGCACACAGGCTCCTGAAGAAAGTCTGGTTCTGAACGCCTTTTTGAAGCTGGCGGATCGCTTTCCAAATCTCAAGCTAATTTTGGTGCCGAGGCACGTCGAGCGGTTCGAAGAAGTGGCAAAAACGATCGAAGGAAGTGGCATGCCATGGGCCAGACGAAGCGAAAGTCTGACCAATGTCACCGATCTGAATTGGAGGGTTTTTCTCGGCGATAGTGTTGGCGAGTTGCGATGGTGGTGGGGTTTGGCCGACGTCGGCTTCGTGGGTGGAAGCTTTGGCGATCGGGGCGGACAGAACATGATCGAACCATGCGCGTACGGAGTTGCGACCTGCTTTGGACCAAACACGAAGAACTTCTCAGATATAGTAACGCTCTTGCTCGAAGCAAATGCTTGTTCGCAATTACGGACCCCAGAGGAATTACACCCCTGGATTGAATCCATGTTGCTTGATCCTAAAAAACGAGAGTCGATGGCCAGTCGAGCCATCCACGTATGCCAAAAGCATCGCGGAGCGAGCCAACGTTCGTGGGAAAACCTACAGCGATTTCTACCTGCCGAGCGACTGGAATAATGCTTGCTGCCACGCTTCTTCCTTGTCTATACTAAGGCCTCAATCGCTCATTTCAGTGATTCACCGCACTTATCTTATTCATATACGGTGCACAAATGGCTTTTCGTTTTAGCAAACACGGTTTCACGCTGGTCGAGTTGTTAGTAGTCATCGCAGTTATAGGCATCTTAGTCGCGCTACTCATGCCCGCGGTTCAGGCGGCCAGAGAAGCGGGCAGACGTGTCAGCTGTGTCAACAACCTAAAGCAGATTGCGTTAGCCGTGATCAACTACCATGATCAGCAGCGAAGATTTCCTCCTGGGTTTATTCGACAGGCTGCGGACCCAGCTGCGGATCGGTTCAAAATAGGATGGGGATGGGGAGCTTGCATACAGGGACAGCTTGATAATCGACCGCTTGCGGAACAAATTGGGCGAGCATACGGTACCGATCCTATGAGTCAGTCCAGTATCCGCAGTTTGCCATTAGCCACCTGGAAGTGTCCGTCTGATAACTTAACAGGCTTAACCTGCGTTCCAAGAATTACGCAGAACTTGAATCCACCAACGACACCCAACGCATCGGATATTTTGAGACCGTGCATCGGCTTCGCGGCCCGAGCAAATTACATCGGAAATTTCGGCTCCGACGCAGTCGGTGCGGGCACCAAGGGAAATGGTTTGTTCTATGTGAACTCCCATTTGGGAATGCGCGATGTAACCGATGGCACAAGCAATTCCTTTTTGGCGGGCGAACGCAACATGGCCCTTGGCCAAGCCACCTGGGTCGGTGTTCACTGGGGTGAAAGCATGAGTGGGACTCAATATGACCCAGCCAATCTTTCCAAATTTTCGGTGGATACCCTTGTTCTTGGTAGCATGCACACGCGACCGAACCCAAGACCGGATTCGCGAGCTTTTGGTAGCCGCCATGTGGGTGGATGCAACATGTCCAGGATTGATGGTTCCGTGAGCTTCGTGGCCAACTTGATTGATTTGGCGGCCTGGAAAGCGCTGGCTACCATTCAAGGGGGTGAGGTTTCGGTACCGCAATGAATTAAAATCGCTTACCGCCATGCGAGGATTCTCTGATTTACACTAGAAAGTTCTCGCAACATGCGGTCAACAACCCTTTCGAGTGCTTCGACAATGGCATTACGCACGTTAGAATTTACGCAGTAATTCTACCGCGCAAATCCCCGCCCCCCATTACAGATTTATCCACTCCCTGAATTGGTACCAACCATGACTTCCTGTTTTAGATTTACGTTGGTCGCAAGCATCGCACTAGGCTTGATGCATTTCGCAATAAATCCGTCCGTTGCTGCTGACGCAACGGTTGCCTCAAAACGAATCGTGTTTATTGCCGGCAAGCCGAGTCACGCTTATGGCGATCACGAGCATTATGCCGGCTCTCGAATCTTGGCGGATGTCGTCCAAAAAACGGAGCCAAACGCAAAATGCGTGGTCATTCGAAACGGTTGGCCGCAAGATGATTCTGTGTTGGATACGGCTGATGCAATCGTGATTTACTCAGACGGTGGTGGCAATCACCCGTCGCTGGCTCATTTGGATCGACTTAAGAAACAGATGGATCGCGGGGCTGGGTTAGTTTGTATCCACTATGCAGTCGAAGTCCCAAAAGATAGAGGTGGGCCAGAATTTCTAAGTTGGCTTGGTGGCTTTTTCGAAACCGATTGGTCGGTTAACCCCCATTGGGATGCAAAGTTTGAAAGCCTTCCCAAACACCCCATCACCTCAGGCGTCAAGCCTTTCACAACCAATGACGAGTGGTACTTTCATATGCGTTTCCCCGAAGGGATGAAGGGAGTCACTCCGATCCTGTCGGCAGTTCCGCCTGCCAGCACGATGGATAGGCCCGATGGAGCACTCAGTGGCAACCCATCCGTTCGCAAGGAAGTTGCCCGCGGTGATCTGCAACACGTTGCGTGGGCTACAGAGAGACCAGACGGCGGAAGATCGTTCGGATTCACGGGCGGTCACTATCATTGGAACTGGGGACGAACCGAACCGACCAAACTCGTTGCCAACGCCATCCTTTGGTCCGCTCACATGACCGTCCCCGAGGCCGGAGCCACGGTCGAACGGAAGACACTTGAACAATTGCAAGAAAACCAAGATGACCCCATCAAGAGTAATTTCAAACCCGAAGAAATCATCAAAAAGTTTCAACTCCTTTCATCTAATACCAACGCCACACCAGCTGCACCAACATCAAACGCCAAAGGCAAGCTGCTGTTCTCATCACAGACAGTCGATAGCAAGACCTCCCGCCATCAAATCGATGTCGATATCGATGTTGCTGGTGTCAAGAAACTCTACCTTGTCGTTACCTCAGGCGCGGACGGCTTTGGATTCGACTGGGCGGACTGGGTCGAGCCAAAGCTTGTCGGCAAACAAGGCGAAAAGTCATTGCTGGATTTGGATTGGTTCGAGGCCTCAACGGACTTTGGCCGAGTCTCCAAAAACGCCAACGTCGAGGGAGGACCTCTGCAGGTTCGCAATCAAGTTGTCAAGGGCATCGGTACACATGCCAACAGTGTCATCGGATTCAATATTCCTACTGGTTACGAGCGATTTCAAGTCACGTGTGCTCTAGACAACGGCGGGGTTTCTCGCTCCCCGGAGTTAACTTCGGTCCGATTCCATATCGCCGCTGAGAGTGTTCCAGAAGGACTCAATAACTGGGGAGCTGGTAGCAAGACCGACGAGCGAAGCAGCGATAAAGCCGTAGCTGGACTAACAGTCGCACCCGGCCTTCAAGCCTCGCTTGCCGCCTCCGAACCCATGCTCAAGAGCTTGACCAACATCGATATCGACCACAAAGGCCGCATCTGGGCCTGCGAAGTTGTCAATTACCGAAAGCACAAAAACGATCGTGCCGAGGGGGACCGTATCCTCATTCTTGAGGATACCAACCAAGACGGCATCGTCGATACATCCAAGGTTTTTTATCAGGGCCGCGATATCGACTCGGCCCTCGGCCTTTGCGTCCTTGGCAATCGTGTGATCGTTAGTGCGGCTCCCTACGTGTGGGAATTCATCGATGAAAACGGAGATGACCTGCCGGACTCCAAAAGGGCACTGCTCACCAAGACCGGTGACCCACAACACGACCACTCGGTCCACTCGTTTATGTTTGGTCCCGATGGAAAACTCTATTTCAACTATGGAAACACCGGACACCGACTTTGCGACACGAACGGCAATCCAATCAAGGATCGTTGGGGCAGAGAAATCAACGACTCTGGCAAACCTTATCGCCAGGGAATGGTGTTTCGATGCAACGAGGATTTGAGTGACATGGAAGTACTTGGTCACAATTTCAGAAACAACTACGAAGTCTCCATCGACTCGTTCGGAACGCTCTGGCAATCCGACAACGACGATGACGGCAACCGCGCTACCCGTATCAACTTTGTCATGGAGTTCGGCAACTTTGGGTACACAGACGAAGCCAACGGTGCAGGCTGGCAAGTGGAACGAACGAACTGGGAGCCGGAGATTCCTCGACGGCATTGGCACCTCAATGACCCGGGTGTGGTACCCAACGTGTTGATCACCGGCGCAGGCTCACCGACTGGAATCACAATTTATGAAGGCAACTTGCTCCCCGAAAAATTCCGCAATCAAATGATCCATTGCGATGCAGGGCCAAATGTCGTCCGATCTTACATCACTAAACCCGATGGTGCTGGCTACTCGGCAACCATTGAGGACATTGCAGTCGGCGAATTTGATAAGTGGTTCAGGCCAGCAGATGTGTGCGTGGCACCGGACGGTTCGCTCTTTGTTTCCGATTGGTATGATCCAGGCGTTGGCGGCCACAATATGGAGGATATGGAACGCGGCCGATTGTTCCGAATCGCACCTCCAGGTACGAAATACGCCGTTCCTAAGTTTGATGTGTCGACTGCCGCTGGCGCTGTCGAAGCACTTCGCAATCCATGTAACTCGGTTCGCTTTATGGCCTACCAAGCGCTCGTGAAGATGAAGGGTAACGCGACAAACGAACTGAATAAACTTGCCTCGGACGCAAACCCTCGCATGCGTGCACGCGCGCTTTGGCTACTCAGCAAGACTGGTGATGCCAAACAGGTGGTCCAGCAAGCTATCAAGGATTCGGACGCAGATGTTCGCAGCACAGGCGTGCGCATTGCGAGGCAAGCAAAAATGGCCACGAAGGATTTTGTGCCTCCATTGCTTGGAGACAAGAGCGCTATGGTCCTGCGTGAATTGGCTGTCGCATTGCGAGAGGACAAGTCCAGCGACATGCCGGAATACTGGACCAAACTGGCTATGAAGTACGATGGTATCGATCGTTGGTACCTTGAAGCTTTAGGCATCGCGGCGATGGATCGTTGGGACGAGTGCCTGGCTGTATGGAAGAAAGCGAACAACGGAAATTTCGATTCCAAGGCCAATCAGCAACTCGTGTGGCGTGGAAGAGGAAACATGGCAGCACAAATGCAGGCTGAGATGTTGAGGAATCCAAAACTCAACGAAGCCGACATCCCCGCTCTGTTTCGAGCATTGGACTTACAAGACGCCGATGCGCGTCAAAAGGCCCTGCGAACCCTCCTCGATCTAGCCTCCACTAGATGAGGTGCAGCCGGCGCAGCTGCGTGCATGTTTGACGGGCTGCGACGCGAATCAACCAAAATGTCTCCCCCGCGAACCTTCGGCTTCGCCGGTTAAACATATCCAAATCCAATAAAACAAATCTCCCCAAAACTCACGATGAACAAACTCACGAAAACCTTTTCCCTAGGCCTCGCGATCGTTGCCTCCTCCGGTTTGTCCAACCAAGCCACAGCGTCAAAGCCAGATGCAGAACAAGCAAGGCGAGACAGGATCGTCGTCGAAGCCTTGATGCGTTTAGATGGCGTCGACATCCAATCTGACCCCAAGCTTTTGCAATCCGTACAACGCCATCTAGCCCAACTCAAGAACGACCCTTCGCAACTGAAGATTATCCAAAAACTCAAAGTAACGGGTATGAGCGACAGGCTTGTGGATCTTGCCGCACTTTGGGGAGAGAATACGCAATCGGTTCAAGCGTTGGAACTCGCGATCGAACAAGGAGCCTTAACTGGTCTGTCGAAATCGCTGATGGCAAAAGTTCCCGATGATCGAACTTTGACATTATCTAAAGTGCTGACGTTGAGTAACAAGAAACCTGTTCAAGATCTTCGACGTGAATTGATTGACGATAGCAGTGTTTCGAAGGTTATCAAAGTAGACGCCGTTGTTGGGCTATCAAAAAGCAAGGGACATCACCCGCAGTTAATTGAGATGGCCAAGGCCAATAAACTGCCTGGCGAAGCCAAGACGCTTATTGGAGCCACCTTACGCAACTCGGAGGACGCCGAGATCAAAAAGGCCGCGAACGAACTGTTTCCGCCTATCAAGTCATCGCAGAACCCGCTCCCTCCCATTGAGGTTTTGGTCAAGAAGAATGGCAACGCGGGAGAAGGCAAAAAGCTTTACAACGGTGTTGCGACTTGTTCGCAATGTCATCAGCTCGGGGCCGAAGGAAAAAATGTTGGGCCGGCATTGACCGAAATCGGCAGCAAGCTTTCCAAGGATGCAATGTACGCATCGATCTTAGCCCCAAGCGCTGGCATCAGTCACAACTATGAATCGTTTGCGGCGAGGACCGACGAGGATGAAGTCGTGATCGGTTTGATGGTGTCCGATACATCCGAGGGCGTTACGCTCAAAGATTCCAAAGGTATTGAGCGAACGATCAAGCGGGCGAATCTGGCCGAGATCAAGAAGCAAGAAAAGTCGTTGATGCCAGAGAATCTTCAGGAGACCATGAGCGAGCAAGG
>JANMNR010000079.1:0-4813 GCA_031368325.1 Pirellula sp. | reverse complement strand
GACAAGACGGCTCGGGTGCAAGTCAAGGTCGCGACCATAATCATTGGGGATTCTCGCTCTGGATGGCAGGGGGCGGCATCAAGAAAGGGAGTATCTACGGCGCGACTGACGAATTTGGTTTTCGAGCGGTAGAAAACCCTGTGTCGATTCATGATTTGCACGCTACGATCTTGCATTTGATGGGGTATGACCACGAACGCATGACGTATCGCTATGCTGGTCGCGATTTTAGGCTGACGGATGTTCATGGAAAAGTCATTCATCCCGTCCTGCAAGTCTGAGCGGTGACGCCGCTGTGCTCATTCCTCGAGATAGGTTGCAGACTAGCTTGCAAATGAAGTAGCAGGCCGGGGGATAAGGAGCCGAACACTGAATAGATCGTCACCATCATTCACTGCTTCCCCTGCCTGCGACCAATCGCTTAACTTCTTATAAGATCCTTGCGTCCTCTGCACGTGACATCTTAACAGTCGCGACGAAAACGAACGACTATCGCTGAGGACTTTTAATACTTCTTGAATCGCAAGGGCACAGCGAAATTCATGCGACGCATACTCGCAGCCTCAGTCTGGGTAGGATGGGCCGGAGGTCGTATCCACCGCAATAACTTGCCCATTCTGCCATTGAAGCTCAATGATCTTGTCGGCATATTGTTCGAACAAATGGCGTTCATGGTGGCTGATCATCAACACTTGAAAGCCAAGTGCGAGGCTGGCGTCATGAATGATCTTTACAAGTTTGGGAACCAAATCGGCTCGAAGCCAACAGTCTTGCTCATCCAGGATCAAGAAACGTCGGTGCGTCGCTTCATCGAGCGTCGTCAAGGCAAAGATGCGCAAGCAAACGCTGACAATATTTGCGACCGAACCTCCTTGGCCATTGAGGAGATCCTCGGGCCTACCATTTCGCTCGACCCAGAATTCGACGCTGGCACTATTCCTTGAAAATCCAGCCTGCGCGTGGAAAGTAATCGGCTGTTCCAATATTTCTTGCAGCGCAATCGTTATCTTTTCTTGAACCGTTCCTAGCAACGTCGAAAATAGGTCTTGGTTAAGTTTCTCGAGTGCAACGGAGACTTTCTCCGCCGTTTGCAAATACTTCGTAAGTTTTTCGAGCTCTCTCGTATTTGCTTCGAACTCGCGTATCGCTTCTTGCCTCGCAAAGGAAAGTTGATCCAATCGGCGACGAAGAGCTTGTGGATCGACGTCGATCGTTTCCTTTTCGGTCGGGGCGATTAGTGTTTCGTGCATCTTCTAGTACACCATCCATTGTGAGATACTTTTCCAAACCTCTCGGGTATGCTTATTATCGCGATTGGAAAGAGTTAGGGAATGGGAAACAATTCATGGCCAGTGTGACGCAAGATCTGTTTTCAAAGGGTTTGATCAAACCGCCTCGTTTCGTGCCTGCAAACATGATCTACGAAACCATCATGGGTTCTCAAGCATACGGGGTTTCATCCGACTCATCCGATCGAGATGTTTATGGCGTTTGCATTCCGCCGAAAGCCGATATCTTTCCGCACCTGAATGGCAAAATCGCAGGTTTCGGCCAACCGCACCATCCGTTTGAGCACTATCAGCAATCGCATATCCGCGACGGCCACGCAAACGACTCTCAAGCTATGGATTACGACCTGTCGGTCTACGGCATCGTGCGTTACTTTGCACTCTGCATGGAGGGCAATCCGAACATGCTGGACTCGCTGTTCACGGCCCAAGACTGTGTTTTGCATGTCACCGCAGTCGGCACGTTAATTCGCGAAAATCGTCAGCACTTTCTGCATAAAGGCTGTTGGCCAAAGTTCAAGGGTTATGCGTACGCAACGCTCCACAAAATGCGAACCAAAAACCCTGTTGGCAAGCGACGCATACTCATAGACGAATTTGGTTATGACGTAAAATACGCTTACCATATCGTGCGACTCTTGAACGAGTGCGAGCAGATTTTGACCAATCGGGACATCGATTTGAGACTGAATCGGGAACAGCTTAAAGCGATTCGACGCGGCGAAATGAGCGAACAGGAGATTTTTGATTGGGCCAGCGACAAAGAAAGGCATCTTGAAACGCTCTATCACGCGAGCACGTTACCGAATGCCCCCGACGAAGCTTTCCTGCAGGGGCTGTTGCTGCGTTGTTTGGAAGAACATTTCGGCAGCCTGGAAAATTGCATTGCCTCACCCGATGCAGCGACAAACACAATCCAGGCGATACAATCTATCCTGGATCAATATCAAAAGTCAGGCAGCCAGAAAAAGTAGCGACATGTTCAAACTTTGGGTTATTGCGCACCGCGAGTATGTAGCCATGGTTGGAACCAAGGCTTTTGTATTTACGCTGGTCATGATGCCGATCCTGATGTTCGGTAGCCTTTTGGTGATGCCGTTGCTAAACCGAGTGAGCGGCGGCAAAACGCAGAAATTGGTTGTCTCCGATGGGACCGGGAAATTGTTTGCCAAGCTCGAAAACGCAGCCAGGATGCGAAATGAAGCGATCCTAGCCGCTGCGACGGAACCCAAAGAAACGAAGGCCAAAGCGGACACGAAACCCTCGTTTATGGACCAACAAGCAGACATTTGGGAGCTGGTAGCTGCTCCGCAGGAACTCTCCGACGAAGAGCGTTTAAAATACAGCGATCAAATTCGAAACGGTGATATCTACGCTCTGGTGGAGATCCCCGCGTCGATACTAAAGCCGACTCCGCCAATATCCGATGCCGGAGCCGAGGGCGGGGAAACCTCGACGGCATCGCGCGATGCCAAGTTTTACAGCCAGGATGCTCTAATGAGTGGCGCACGGGCGTGGCTTGGTTCGTTGATTAGTCAACAGCTGAGAGACGTTCGAATGCAACAATTCGGCTTGGACAAGATCGATCCCAAAATTTTTGCTCAGATCGATGCTCGGGTGGAATTGTCACCGAATATGCCGATCAAGGCCTCGGATGCAGGCAAGTCAGACAAGAACTCCGTAATTGACTCCCTCGTCAGTATGTTCTTACCTTTTGGGGTAATGATGTTGATGTTCATGGTGATTTTGATGGCCGCCCAGCCCATGCTCGAAAGCGCTATGGAGGAAAAGAGCTTGCGGATTTCAGAGGTACTGTTGGGTTCCGTAACGCCATCGCAACTCATGGGTGGCAAACTCCTTGGTAATGTTGCCGGCTCTCTCGTTATCTTTTTGCTTTATGGTGCCGGCGGGTTCTTTTTCCTGAACTATCAAGGGCTCGCAGATAAGTTACCCTTAAGTGTTCTGCCTTGGTTTTTGCTGTTTCAATTGCTAGGTGTCCTTTTCTTTAGCTCGATTTTCCTCACCGTGGGTGCGTCGGTGAACGAACTTAAAGAAGCGCAGACACTGCTGCTACCCGTATGGCTTGTGCTGATGGCACCGATGATGGTCTGGTTCATCGCGATCCGAGAACCAAATGGCGTTGTCGCAACAACACTGAGTTTCTTTCCGCCGTCATCGCCGATGATGATGGTTCTGCGTCTGGCGTCGGGTACGACTGTTCCGTTCTGGCAACCACCCTTAGCGGCGGTCATGATGATCGCTTCTACCTACGGAATGGTAACCTTGGCCGGCAGAATCTACCGAGCGGGATTGCTACGCAACGAAGGGGTTCGGTCGATCGGCCAATTGCTGAAGCGAACGTTCGCGAGAAGCTAATCGATTTCAGGGACGAAGTTGTTGATTTGCTATCGCTTATATGACATGTAAAGATTTGACTTTTGTAATGCCATTCGCAAAAAGCCAATAGAAAAGGCCCAGCTTTTCAACCGGGCCTTTTTCAATGATTACGATTTCAGCGGCGAAGCCTAATTTGCACGTGCGGCTAGCTGCTTCTTGCGTTCAGCGATGATGTCATCTTGCAAGTTACGAGGTACTGGCGAGTACTTGGCCAACTCCATGGAGAATGTGCCCTGTCCCTTGGTCATACTTCGCAGGTCCGTTGAATAGCCGAAAATGTTGGCCAACGGCACTTCGGAGCTGATGTAGGAAACTCGATCGCGCGAGTCCGTTTGAGTTACCAAACCACGTCGCGAGATAAGGTCACCTACAACGGAACCTTGGTCATTCTCTGGGCATTCTACGTCGCACTTCATAATTGGCTCGAGCAAAATCGGATTGGATTCGCGAATGGTTTCGCGGAAGCAATCGCATGCGGCAATATAGAACGAACGTTCGCTGGAGTCCACGTCGTGGTAGCTACCGTCCGTCAGTTCCATCTTGACACCGACCACAGGGAACTCAGCCAGCGGGCCCTTGAGAAGCGAATCGCGGAACCCTTTTTCCACGGGTGGAATGAAGTTCTTTGGAATGCGTCCGCCGGTAACGCTGTCTTCGAACTCGAACGTCACTTCGCCTTCAGGGTCAATTGGAGTCATCTTGCCCACGATATGAGCAAATTGACCAGAACCACCCGTTTGCTTCTTGTGCTTGTAGTTGAAGTCCTTAGGTTGGCCTGGGGCCTCGCGGTAGCTTACCTTAGGTGAACCGACGGTGACTTCGACCTTGTACTCGCGTCGCATGCGTTCGACGTAGATTTCTAAGTGCAATTCCCCCATCCCGCAAATGATGGTCTCGTTGGTTTCCTCGTCGTTATAGACTTGGAACGTCGGGTCCTCTTTTCGGAATCGATTCAGAGCCTTGCTCATCTTGTCAAAGTCGGCGCGGCTAGCTGGCGTAACGGCCATTTTAATAACCGGCTGCGGAATGAACATACTCTCGAGTGTGCAGTAGTCACGGGTGTTGCTGTACGATTCACCGCTAGCACAGTCGATGCCCATGATTGCGACGATGTCGCCGGCTTCTGC
>JANMNR010000038.1:0-2962 GCA_031368325.1 Pirellula sp. | reverse complement strand
GTCAAATCTCATTTGCGGCGACGCTTTCATCATTAACGGACAGTCCAATGCCGAAGCGACCGACGTCGGGCCAACCGATCCGAGTTTTACAAGCGACTGGATACGGAGCTTTGGATGCACTGGCTCAAATCCTGAAAACGCTCGAAAACCGGTTTGGAGCAATGCCGTAGTTCGTGATCGCAATGCGGGCAAAGCGCAGATCGGCTACTGGGGTATGGAGCTTGCGAAACGCTTGGTCGAAAATCACAAGGTGCCCATTTGCATCCTCAACGGAGCAGTCGGTGGATCGCGAATTGACCAACATCAGCGAAACGAATCCAATCCTACCGATGTTTCAACGATTTATGGCCGATTGCTATGGCGTGTGCAGCAAGCCAAGTTGACGCACGGTATTCGCGGTGTTCTGTGGCATCAGGGTGAGAACGATCAAGGCGCGGACGGTCCGACCGGCGGTTACGGTTGGCAGCAGTACCGCGATCTGTTCGTTGACTTGTCAGGTGCTTGGAAACAGGACTTTCCAAACATACAGCATTACTATGTTTTTCAAATATGGCCAAAGGCTTGTTCTATGGGGGTTGACGGATCCGACAATCAGCTGCGAGAAGTTCAGCGATCGTTGGCCAATTCGTTTTCGAATCTAAGTCTCATGTCGACGCTCGGGATCAAGCCGCCCGGCGGCTGCCACTATCCCATCGAGGGGTATGCAGAAATGGCTCGGCTGATATGCCCGCTTGTGGAACGCGATCATTATCAAGTGCAATCAGGCGCGTCGATTCTTGCCCCCAATCTTCGGTGTGCTTCTTTCCTCACAGACAAACGAGACGAGGTCGCTATTGAATTCGATAGCGAAGTTAGCTGGTCCAGTACATTGGCCTCTGAGTTTTATTTCGACGGAAATGCAAATCAAATCGAAACAGGCAGAGCAGAGGGCAATCGGTTGCTGCTCAAACTAAAGGTGCCTTTATCTGCGACGACCATTTCCTACTTGGATAGCAAAGCATGGCGTCAGGACAATTTGCTTTATGGAAAGAACGGGATCGCCGCATTGACGTTCAGCAACGTTCGAATCGAGGCAGCAAAGTAAGTGCTTGGTCGTTTGCTGATCGTTGTCAGGGGTGTGGCTAAGGCTGGGCTGTTATAAATCGTCGTCGAGCAGTGCCACTGAAGTGCCGTACGGGCGAAGGTAACGCATGCCGCGTCCATGAAATCTGCCACTTCGCCTACCCTCGTTGAGCGGTGCTAGAGCAAGCAATGACTAGCAATTATTGAAGCGTTTAAACGTTGTGGGTCATCTCCTTAATTTGCTTTGTTGCGATACCGATTGGGCGATCAAGCGGGATGCCGGCGCAGGATAGGATTGTGGTGAGCAGGTCGCCTTGATTCCCTTTAGTCTCCGGCAGGAAGCGTCCGGAGTTGATCGTGCCCCCGCCTTTGCCCGCGATGATAAAGGGGAGGTTGTCGCGGGAGTGTTTGTTGCCGTCTTCCAGGCCGGAACCCCACATCATGATGCAATTGTCGAGCAAGGTTCCGTCTCCTTCTCGGAGGCTGGCCATCTTCTTTACCATGTAGGCGAACTGGGCGATGTTGAACGCGGTGATCGCGGCGACTTTCGCGACCTGCTCGGGCTTGTTCTCGTGATGCGTCTGGGAGTGATGCTCGTCATTGAACCCGAGCTCGGGATAAGAAACGCCGTTCGGCGTCGAGCCGATGTAGGTGCTGACGCGAGTGGAATCGGTCTGGAAGGCGAGCACATTGAGGTCGCACATGACCTGCATGTATTCGCTGCGTTTGTCGCCCACTGGAATCTTGATTTCGATGGGCGGGGAATCGGAGGCGTTGCGTTTGGTCGAAGCGACTCCGGCCTTCTCCAGCGCGGACTCCTTTTGGCGATACTCGATGGCGGCGATGCGACGCTCCACGGAACGCACGCTGTCGAGGTATTCATCCAGTTTGTGTTGGTCGTCCCGCGGGAGTTTCCTGCGTAGGTCTTTTGCACCATCAAGCACCAGATCGAGCATCTGACGATCGAGCGGGTCCACTTTCGCGAGTTGTCCGGGTTGATCGGTTTTTCCGAATAGCCGGTTGAGTACACTTCGGGGATTCGTCTCGGCCGGGACGGGCTGCGTCGGCGAACGATAGCTGCAGTGCGTATAGTAACCTTCGTTCAATCCCTCCTGGTTCTCCTTGTGCGTCTGCGGCATCGTGGCCAACTCCAGCGAGCGCACGGAGGTGAAACCACCTACGAAGTTAGCCGCGATCTGGTCCGCAGAAATCGCGATGTTGATCTGGCTCCGCGTGTCCGCATCAGGCAGTTGCGCGGTGAGCCATGTTGAGAGTTCCAGCGCGTGCGGCGCGCCACCGAAAGGCAAAATCGGTACGCCCGAGATACCTTTCATGAGCAAGCACTGGTCGAGCACGGGCCGCAACGACTCCAAACCAGGCGGCGGCGAAGCCAGAAAGCTCTCCGCATTTGCCGGCCAGAACTGATCTGGAATGACGCCGTGCGGCATGTACATGAAGCCAAGCCGAATCGGTAGTTCGACGGTCTTGCCTTTGCTTGAGTCGGCCCAGCCCATTGTTTCCAAAAGCGGTAACGCCAGGGCGGCGCCGAGTCCTTTTAAATGGGTGCGACGATCGATGCGGAATTTATTGACCATTGGACTTAGGGGCCTCGAGTTCAAGGACGCGACGATTCACGAAAGGATAACTGATGACGATCTCGGAAATCAAGTTCTGCATGCGGTAGCCATCTTTGGCAATAGCGACCATCAATTGATCGACCACGATCTCGTCGTAGCCTTCGAGCTGGCGGCATAGGGCATAGGCGAGCAGTTTCCGAGTGAGATTCCTTGCAAGCTCGTCCTTCCTCGCAGCGATAATGGCTTTCAGCTCACGGGGAGACGAAAAACGCTTTTCACCTGGCAACTCACCCGCAGCGTCGATCGCGCCGCCCGTATCGTCC
>JANMNR010000035.1:0-2661 GCA_031368325.1 Pirellula sp. | reverse complement strand
AAGGAACGGGTGCGCCAGCTAGAGGCGGCTGCCTTTGGCCCTCCACACTATCCACCATGGAATCGATTAACTCGATTACCATCTTGTCATTTATGGGATCAATCGAAATCCGCGCGCGTTCGGCGATGATTGTCCGAAGTTGGTTGTCGCCCTGCATCCAAATGTTTGGTTTGATCAGCCATCTATCCTTGACTTCTTGGACATGAATGGCAAAGCCTCGCTCAGAATTGTATGCTTTTTTCGAGCTTAGGCCGCGGTATATGATTTCCTCAAACGATCGCAAAATGACAAGTTGCATAGCGGGCCTCGCCCAGGAAACCGCTATATCGTTCAGCCAGACCGATGGAACGCTTAGAATAAAGCCCAGTACGATTGCTGGACGAAAAACGCACATAGGAGAAACTCCAGCACTCTTTAACGCCGTAATCTCATTGTCCGCTGAAATGCGTCCGTAAACACAACAAACCGAAAAGAGAAGTGTAGGCGGAACGGAGTATTGAAGCCCCATCATGAAAATGAATGGCATCAATTTGGCAACCGCCAAATAGCTAAGGTCCTCGGCAATCAGTTTTTGGCCAACAAAAACCAACGAAATCACCAACGTCATTGCAGTCAATGACAGCGCAAACATTTTGAGCACATCCCAAAGGATGTATCGGGTGAATTTACTTGGGAACATGGCTCGGAAATATAGCGGTTCGGGATCGCCGCAACGATGCCAGTTCCGATGCAGCTTTCTCCAATTTCATACAGAACTCAAATAGCAAGCAATCAGTCGATCTCTTGTATGAGGATCGCATACCAGCCCGTTGAATAAGTTTCGAAGCCAGGAGCCTTGGCATACGCGATGCATACCTTTTTGTTTTCCAACTCGTCCAAGACATAACCTTTGTTTTGTTGGATCAAACTATCGATCTTTTGCGTCGGGACTTTGTAACCGTAGGGCAGCGTTCGAGAACTAGCCAGCACGTTCGCTTCGCCATCCACAATCAAACGCAGGGTCCGCTCCGATTCGGCTTCGTTTAGGCTAGCATTTGCTAACACTGCACTTGAAAACGCCTCCCAATTAAAGACGACACCGAGTACCCCAAGGATTGGTTCGTTGGCTTCGCCGTTTCGCCGAACAGTCGACGAGTAAACCAAAACGGATTGATCGCCAACCAATGGTGATTTGTGAGCAGATTGGAATGCGAAATCGTTTCCGCTACGTGTGGCCATTGCTTTCGAAAACCATGGCGACTTGGCTTCATTGCGACCAACGGAGGTGTAGTTGTTAGGACGCCCATTCGCGATGATGCGACCCGTCGAATCGCAAAGCACCAAATCATGATATACGGTATAGGCGTTAAGTATGACTCCCAGACGTTTGGAAGCATAAAGAGCGGAGGCCTCGCTGGGCTCCTGAAGAGCATTGACCACAGAGCTATCCGTAGCCCACCACCGCACGTCGCATGTTCGTTCGTAAAGATTTCGGTCGATCAAATCCACGCTGTTAAATGCTATGTCCGCAAGACGAGTCCCTCTAACATTCCCACCAATGATATTGACCAAATTTGAAATGGACTCCTGCGTTTTATTGGCCATATCGTCCGCAACGCTTGCCGTATTTGTCGACAAAGCCTGCATCTCTTGAGCCACGACCCCAAACGCCGCTCCGCTTGAACCTGCTCGGGCGGCTTCGATTCTGGCGTTGAGCGAAAGTAGTTTGGCGTTCTCGTTGATTTCACGAATTTCGTTGATTGCGGTCGCCATGGTGCTGGCCAACTGTTCCACAATCTTTACCAACAAATCGGTTGGCCCGGCGACTTTTTTTTCGCTCTTGGTGGATGGTGATTTGCTATTTGGTTTTTTTGCATTGAGGGACGGGGCATTTGCGATTGTCATGTTTTCTTGTTTGCTTAATTCCAGTTTTGACTTGTACAGGAACCCCCAAGCCGCCGTATGGGTATTCCTTATTCAACACGTGGTGTTTCATCGGCACTGGAATTCGAAAATTTCAGATGTCGAACAATCTTCAGCCGAATCCCAGTGGCGGGCGGTAGGAAATGCAGAAATTCAGGCGCATCCCGACGCGATATTCTCAACCAACTAAACCGCTTCGTCGGCTTCTCGCGACCTGATTTCGAACTGCTTGATTTTTTGTTGCAGGCTCTGTCGGTGCATACCAAGCCGCCTCGCAGCTGCACTAATGTTGTTGGATTCGGCACGTATCGCATGCTCGATTGCTGCCCGTTCAAACCGATGAACGAGCAAGTTCTTGGCTTCATTGAGAGGCAGACCGAAATAGTCGGCAAAGTCGCTATCGCTCGTATCTCGTTGCACTAAGTTCAAACCGAGATCTATCGCCGAGACATGATCTGTTTCGGATAACGCAGCAGCCGACTGTACCGTCTGCTTGAGTTCTCTAACATTTCCCGGCCACTTTGCGTTGATCAAATCAGATATAGCGTCGTTGGAAAATTCCTTTTTGCCAGACAGAAAGCTGTTAGCGAGCAAGGGAATATCTTCTTGCCGTTGTCGGAGCGGAGGAATCACCAACTCAATTCCCTTAAGTCGATAATACAAATCTTGTCGAAAAATCTTGTCAACGATCGACTGCTCTAGCTCTTGATGCGTTGCGCTGATCACCCGAACGTCTACCGTGTATGTTTTCTCGGAACC
>JANMNR010000024.1:0-16551 GCA_031368325.1 Pirellula sp. | reverse complement strand
ATTTGTACCATGACTCGATTCACAATCCATACAGCCGCGCATTCGGAATCATAGCAATCCACAATTCCTCGAATCGAACCACTCTGAATATAGAACTTTGCCATTTGTAAAACCCCTTGGTGAACGGCGAATTGGATGGTCACAAAAGTCGCCAACCATTTCGCAAGCCTGATATCGTATTGGCGAGTGCTGTGGCTGAGACATTCGTTTTATCGCCGATGCGTTTGACACGATCGGTCACGTTGGACCTGTTTTTATGTTTCTCGCGGGAATATTTGGGGGAAAAGCGGAGTTCCAGGGGTTGGAAATTGGTCGGATTCTTGAGTTTGGAGGTGTAGACGCTCTATACTATAAACTGAACGGAATTCGTTGGGTTCGCTCCAATCGTGGCAGCTTGTTTTTGCGACACCGCAATTGCGATCTGCTCGAATGGCCTCGAACTTTAGGTCAAGTCCCATTGGTTGCCAGGAGTCACGCCCCACGATGAGCATTAGCCAGACAAAGTATCAGATCGCAATTCCGACGTCCTTGGTTGCACAACTGTCGCAGTTCAGGAAACGGGTTTGGACCATCAAGATGGCGGAGGCGACCGGAATCGCGTTGTTCTCCGTTTTCTTTGGCGTCTTGTGCGTGTTCGCATTGGACAGAGTCTTCGACTCTCCATCTTGGCTGCGTGCAACGGTATTGCTGATTGCAACAATCGGCGTGGCCTCCATTCCATTTTGGTTTCAAAAGTGGGTGCTGCGTGTTAGGTCAGCGGAGTCGGTCGCCAAGTTACTTGGGAGACGAATGCCGAATGTTGGAGATGCGTTGTTGGGAGCCATTGAGCTTTCGCATAGTGCTTCCGAACAAACTCGGTCTCCAGCGCTTTGCAAAGCGGCCTTGAATCAAGTTGCCCAAGATTCGGCAAAAAGAGATTTTCTTGCAGCAACTCCGGCATCAAGACATCTTGTTTGGGGATCGATGGCAGCAACAGGGATAGCCCTCGTCGCTGGACTGTGGATTCTATTTCCGGTAGCAGTCACGAACGCTTGGGCACGATTTGCAGCTCCGTTAGGGAATATCCAGCGATACACCTTTGCCGCCATCGAACCGCTTCCGAAGAAAGTAATTGTGCCGCATGGTGAGTCGTTCCCGATTGCAGTCAAGTTGGCTCCTGGTTCGGAATGGACTCCCAAAGTCGCGACCGGTGTCATAGGTGACCAAGCTGGGTTGGAATCCAAACTCGTAGATCGAGAGTATTCCTTTGAGTTCCCGCCTCAAATCGAAACGGGAACCCTGAGCCTCTCGATTGGCGATGCGACTCCAAGCCTGCAGATTGAACCAAAACTTCGCCCTGAGTTGGAGCGTATCCAAGCTGATATCAAGCTCCCGAGTTATCTTCAACGCGAGCAAACAATTACGAAAGATGTTCGTGGTGGCGGGCTTTCGGTGGTTTTGGGTTCGGAAGTCGCGTTTGATGCGACCGCTTCGCGAAGTCTGGTTTCTGCAAAAGTCAACGGAAGTGCGACAACCGTATCGGACCAGTCCTTTAGCCCGCAACGCGAGGTATTGCTCGAATCGAAAAAGATAGAGTTCGACTGGACGGACTCCTATGGTCTGTCGGCAAAGACTCCATTTACAGTGAACGTAACTGTCCGAACTGATGAGGCTCCAGCTGTGTTCTCAGACGGATTGCCGAGGACTAGGGTTCTGCTGGATTCTGAGCAGCTTCAATTCACCGTTCGTTCGGTGGACGACTTCGGCGTGAAGCGAGTTGGCATGGAATGGCGAACAGCGGAGGGATTTAAAGGGACGGAACCCGTTCAAGGTGAGCTGGTGCTCACCGCTGGCAATCCAACTGCTGAAACGTTGGATGCGATGGCAACGTTCCAGGCCACTGCTCTCAAGATTCCCGCACAACCGCTTGAACTAAGAATGTTCGTGGAAGACTATCTTCCTGATCGATCCAGAGTTTATTCGACTCCACACTTGCTGTACGTTTTGACGCCAGGCGACCACGCCATTTGGGTACTCGAGCAACTCAGCAAATGGCAACGCGAATCGCTTGAAGTCCGCGACCGCGAACTTCAGCTCCTCGATACAAACCGCAAGATCCGCGACTTGTCCGAAGACGATCTCAACAAAGAAGAGACCCGACGCAAGATCGAACAGCAAGCGTCTGCCGAACAGGCCAACGGCCGACGCCTAAAAAGCTTGACCGGACGTGGTGAAGAGTTGTTGCGTCAGGCTGCACGGAATTCCGAGATAGGTGTTGGCCACTTGGAGAAATGGGCTGAAATGCATCAGATCCTAAAGGATATTGCGGCCAATCGAATGCCGTCGGTTGCCGACCTACTCAAACAAGCCAAAGACGAAAGGAAAATTGCTAGGTCTGCTAATCCCCAAGCCAAGTCTGGGCCGGTCGTCGGTCAAAATAAAGATTCGGCAAGCAACCCAGCCGGTGAGACAAAGCCAGACAACAAGCCGCCACAACCGCCCAATCCCTCTATCGCGGATCGTGAGTCGTCTCAACAACCTCCAATTGCGCCTGAGGATCCAAACCAAGCGGCTAAGAAAGCCGGGGCACCCCCACCGTTGCGTTTACCTAATACAACCGTAATGGGAAAGCCACAGCCGAAGAAGCCAGGCGAAGAAGAGGAAGAGCCACCGACTGAGGAGAATAAGGTCGAAGAAGCGGTGCGCAAGCAAGAAGAGCTGCTGGCTGAATTCGATAAAGTTGCCGAAGAGCTGAACAACTTGATGGCGAATCTCGAGGGAAGTACGCTGGTCAAGCGACTGAAGGCGGCTTCGCGCGAGCAGATGCAAATAGCGGACGCAACTTCGGTTGAAATCGACGATGCGTTCGGTTCGAGCCTTAAGCGTCTAAAGAACGATCAACAATTGCGATTGAAGCAGTTGAAGACACGCGAGGAAGGCGCCTTGAATAACGTTGGGCTAATCATCGACGATTTAGAAGCATTTCATGAAAGGCGACCGCTGGTCAAATTCCAAAGCGTGTTGGATGAGATGAAGAAAGAAGATGTGCTTGGAGGGATTCGGGTATTGTCCAATCGAGTGTTGGAGTCGCAGGGAATTGCCATCGCAGAAGCCGAGTACTGGTCCGACACGATGGACCGTTGGGCAGAAGACCTGGTCGACCCAGCATGCAAAGGTGAATGCAAAGGGAGCAAGTCCAAAAGCTCTTTGCCGCCATCGATTATTCTCGAGGTTATGAAAATCCTCGAGGAAGAGATCAACCTGCGAGAGCGTACACGTGTTGCTGAGCAGGCTCGACCTGTATCGGAAAAAGAAAAGTATCTGGACATGGTCGATGAGTTGGCGACGTCACAGATTGCTTTGCAGGAGCGTATTGTTGTGGTTCGCGACAAGATCGAAGCTCTACCGGACTCGCAAAATGAATTCGGCAAAGAGATCGCGTTGATGAATGAGGTGGATCGAGCCATGGTGGACGCGGCTGAAATTCTGGATCGGCCGGATACGACAAAAATTGCGATCGCTGCGGAAACCGAGGTCATCGAGTTGTTGCTAAAGAGCAAACGCATAAATCCAAAGAGCGGTGGGGGCGGTGGCTCTGATCCAGGTGGAGGAGGTGGTGGAGAAACACAGGATGCTGCGATTGCGTTGCTTGGGCCTGGTATCAACGAAAAGGAAGCTCGGGAAGATCATGGCGTACAACAGTCAACTGGATCCTCGGGGACAACCTTCCCCGAAGAATATCGCCAAGGCTTGGACGAGTATTTCCAAAAACTCGAACGCAAGGCATTGCCGTGAGTTGGTCTGCCGATTGGTTTGGCAAAAAACAAGCGGACCTTTTCTTGATGCGTGGATTGACTACAGCGCACTTAGTGTTTGTGCTTTTTTCGGATGGATCGCTTGGCCAGGAATTGGACCTCATTCAGAACATTGAGATACTCGGTCGACCAGGTGTAGGCCAAGCGGCAAATCTGCAACTTGCCAATTCCAAGCCTGTGTTGCTCAAGCAAATGCGGGGCCTCATTCAAAATGAATTGACCATTATCAACGACATTTGCCATCTAGAACAAAAACAAAAGCAAACGCTGGTTGACCTTGCTGAGGGAGATTGGAAAGCGAAGACCAACACCTCGATCATCAAGCGAACTCAAGAACATGTTTACGGATCCATTGACTTGGATAGCTTGGCCGAGCGAGTCGTTCGCACGTGGCTTGAGTCGGTTGCCACTCCGCAACAGCTTAGCAGGTATGACGAAGAATTGGCTGACAGAATGAAGTGGCGTCAAAAGGCGTTGGTCAGCAAGATTCTGGATATCCTTGCTGAAAAGCTAAACTTGAGCGGCGTTCAAATGACGCAGATCGAAGAGGTCTTAAACGAAAAGTGGAAAGACAGATGGTTTCGATCGTTGGAGGCGACCTTTGAAAATACATCGTTGCTGCCGGAGATCCGACCAAGCTGGATTACGCCTCTCCTCTCGGAATCGCAGAAAGCCGCGTTAGTTACCCGAGATCAGCAAATGCTATTCGGTGCTCAGCAGGGATCTGCTGACTCTCCATCGATGGCTCTTGAGAAACGCTTTCAAATCGGAGACGCAGTCAGCGCGGATGATACGGATGTCGCGCCAGTCCCCCAAAAGCCCTCACCTGCGGACCAACGGCTAGAGAAGGTAAAAGCAGAGGACAACGAAGGAGTACCCGATGCAAGAAAGCCTTGACGGTTCGAAGCCATTTTGCGTACCACATCAGTTTGTCGGGATAGGCGTTTGGATTTTTATATTGATTGCTTTCAGCAGTTTCTCTTCTTCTTTTGGTCAAGAGATTGAGGAAGAGGTAGAAAACGAGGATCCCTTTGGTGCTAACGTGGCCATGCGCGGTGCGCTGCCGCGGATGAACCGTCAGCAGATCGAGGAATACATGTATGGATCGTTGGGTGGGTCCAAGGCTGCGTTTCACAAGCTGAAACGCGAGAGTATTCGTAGAGAGCTAGATCGGGTCAACAGCATTTGTGAACTGACGGAGGAGCAGTGGAGCAAACTCAATGAGGCGATCGAAGTTGACATTCAGCACATTGAGAATCGAATCACCTCGTTGCTAAGCGGCTACGATGGCAAAATGACCCCTCAACGTTTGCAAGAAATGCAGCAGAAAGTTTGGCAGTTTGCGGCCACCATTCAAACCGAAAAAGTAGACAAAAATTCTGTTTGGCACAAAGTTCTAAACTCACAACTTACAAAAGAGCAGTCAGGAAAAATTAAGTCGGACGAAGAAAAGAAAGTAAGCAACCAAGTGAGGACAGGTCAGCTTAAAAAAATGCTTAGCTTGCAACGAAAGCTGGGACTAAACTCAGTTCAGCGTACAAAATTGGATGAGTGGATGAACCAAGATAAGAATCGCGACTTGGACTTTTCAAGTCTTTGCAAAGAACTACGTGGTTCGCCAATTGGAGCGGAGTTATTGAGTCCCGAGCAGCTTAAGTCTCTTGAACACGACCCGTTCGTTGTTCCGTTACCAATGCAACCAATGCAACAAATGCAACGTCTAATCCTACCTGCCATCGATTTACGATAAGCATGATGTCCTCAATGAGATTTTTTTCTTTGATCGCCTGCACCGTAGTGTGTTCGCAATGCGCAGTGGCTCAAACCCCCAGACGCGATGGAAATGCGGTACAGGGACAGGCTGTCTCACGGGACGTTCGTGAGATTTACGACAGAGGCCTAAGTTGGCTGACAAACAGCCAGGACGAAAACGGAACATGGAAATCAACCGGGGGTGAGGGAGGAGGTGCAGGTGGAACTGGACTTGCCCTGATGGCCTTTCTTGCATCCGGGGAGGACCCTAATTTCGGGCAATACAGTTTGACCATTCGCAAGGCGATTCAGTCGCTTATTCGTGAGCAGAGTGCGCAGACCGGTTACTTCGGTGGCAGCATGTACCATCATGGGTTCGCCACGCTGGCACTCGCAGAAGCATACGGCGCAGTGGATGAACGCAATTTTTGGCCGGCCGGTTCGGACATGAAACGCGTTCGTTCGATTGGGCAATCGCTCGAACTGGCTGTCAGGACATCCGTTACGAGTCAGAACAAAAACAGAGATGGTGGCTGGAGATATTCACCGGATCAGACGGATGCAGACACTTCCGTGGCAGGCGCGGTTTTGATGTCCTTGCTCGCTGCGAGGAACGCAGGGATCGAGGTGCCGGACAAAAACATTGACCTAGCGATCAAGTACTTTACGGGCATGACTTCGGACAATGGTCAAGTCGCGTATGCAGGCGGAATGGGCGGAATGGGAGACTCTCCAGCACGAACAGCAATCGCATGCTTGGTCTTTTCGATTGCGGGCCGTAAAGATCTAAAGCAATTCAAAGCAACTTCGACACTTCTAAAAACCAGCGATAGCAGTTTGGTAAGTGATCACTACGGTGAGTATACCGCTTACTACAAAGCCCAAGCACTTTTTCAAGCGGACATTACCGCGTGGGAAAAGTGGAATAAAAACCTCATCATTGAGCTCAAGCAGAAACAAAAATCAGACGGCCATTTTGATGGCAACTTCGGTCCCGCCGTCTCGACGTCCATGTCGCTTTTGGCCCTTGCATTGAATTTCCGTTTTTTACCAATTTACGAACGATAGATTTGCGAATCTGTTTTGTTATGCAACAACTTTCCCTCATTTTTGCGTTCGTGATCGTAACCGTGCTTCGCTCGGTGATCGGCGAGGCAACAGACCCTACGATGACTCGCGATGCCGAGTTGAGCAAGACACTCGGCAAACTCCAGCTCGTTGGGGGCGATGTTTATCGAGGCGGGTTCGGCAAAAAAGATGACGCCAGCGGTTCACTCGTTTGGAAGTGCCCAGCATTTGCTTCAGACTTGGTCATACCATGGTCCGCTGTCGAGAGTATCGTTCTACCGCAAGAGAGAAGTACCAACGAAACGATGAGCAAACTCCAGTTCATTGTCGAGATGCAGAACGGAGAAACGCTCACCGGCGTTGTGACAGATATCAATGATGACTTTGTAGCTTTGGATAGCAACTTGGCGGGTAAAAAGCGATTGCCCATGTCGGAGGTACGTAGCATTCTTCGAGCCGAACCGACCACCGAATCGTCGGTCGGCGAACTCAAGATAGCCGACTGGAAACAGATCACACCACCCGTAAAAAAGGGCGAGCGAGGAAACTGGGTTGACCGGCTTGGATCTTACGATACCGACACAGCCGGGACCGTGATTTCTCAGTCGGTGCAGTTTCCCGATTTAGCGGCGATTGACATCAATGTGTCATGGCAAACAGCAACTCCCAACTGGCTGATTCAAATTGGCGAGCCTCGCAAATTAGAGATCCACGTTCGAAAACTGGAGAGCAAGACGACGCTTTCGGTGACCATCCTCGTCGAGGATGATACGACAGCTGACATTGCAACCGCGCAACTATTTATGGATGGCTCGAATGCGATCTCTCTCCGAGTTCTTTGCGACTCATTCCGCGGTCGATTAGTACTCATGGAAAACGGCGTTGCCGTCGCTCAATGCAAGCTCAGCAAGACACTCCGATTAACTGGAAGACAACCGGTAACCTTCACGAACAACGTGGCTGGGCGCCTCTCCTTGCGATCGCTTAAGTTCTATCGTTCTATTTTTTCTTCACCCATGTATCAAGCAAAAGGCAAAGAGGTGGCTGATTTTGGAGGGATTACATCACCGGAAACACTCTTGCAAAATGGCCAGACCTTCATCGGAAAACCCACGAGTTTCGACCCAGCAGATTCCTCGTTTGGATTCCCCAAAACCGCTGAGGTCCTTGGACGCGTTGCGTTGCCTCAAGTAGATCGCATTGAGTTTCCTGTAAAATCAGCGGTTGCGACACCTGAAATGGGCGCCAACTACTTTGTACAGCTTTGGTCCGGCGCGCGATATGTTGGCCAGTCCATTTCGATTCAATCCAATGAAATACTGATTTCGATGGAACAAACGCAATCCAAAGTTCGAATACCATTAAATGAAGTCATGGCGGCCGGACAAAATGGTACGGCTAAATTGGATCCGACCAGCAAGGAGGCGAATACTGTTCAAAATCCGTTGATGCGATTTTCTTCTCCTTGGTTGGTTTCGCATGGAAGGATTGTTCCGTTCGGTCCCGAGCTCGATACAGCTGCTGCTCCATCTCGAACCCTTAACTGGAAAGCGTCCAAGGCATTCTTGCCGGTGCTGCTGGCTGACAGTGTGACCGGAACGATTGAGCCTATTCAACTCATCGCAAAGGACGAGAAGTCCACCAAGCCCAAGGCTGCGACAACCTCCGATTTTGGTCGCACGCTCGAAAGCGATGAACCATCCCTTTTTCTAAAGAGCGGTGATTGTTTTGCTGCAGAGATTCAAAGCGTCTACGAAGGAGAGATGTTGTTTAAGTCCCCGCTGTTTAACGCGAACAAGATCGATGCTGATCGGGTTCGAGGTGTTCGCAAGCTTGCTTATACGGGGGCCGACAAAATGGAGGTTGGAAGCCGAAAACGGCTATTGACGCTCCCGCGCACTCAACGCAACAACCCGCCGACACACTTGATTGTATCTCGCGACGGCGATGCTATTCGTGGGCAATTGCAGAGCATGGATGTCGACGAACTGATACTGCAAGTGCGAGGCGAGGATCGAAAGATTCAAATGAAGAACGTAGCAGAAATTGTCTGGCTGTTGGATGCGCCGGAAATTGTCCCGCCCGGAAAAACGCCTACGGTTCCAGATCAGGCAGCCAAAGCAGCTTTGGATGACGTTCAACAGACCGAATTGAGTTGCCAAGCGTTAGATAGCTCCGGCACGCGAATCAGCATCGTGCCTGAGCGAGTGGAAGGAGATGTTCTATACGGTCAGCATCCACAATTAGGGCCGTGCCAAATTGCGTTAGCCAAGATATCCAAGCTTGTTTTGGGAGACGCCATCGCCGATGAAGCTAAACGCAATCGATTTAGCAAGTGGGCGTTGGAGAATGCTTCAGACCCGAAGTTTGTAAACGACTTAGATTCGCCGGATGCGAATAGTGGAAACAGTCCGGATTCGCCTCAAGCCAAATTGGCTGACAAACCGGCCCCAGATTTTGAACTGAAGAAATTGGATGGGACCTTACTCAAATTGTCGGATCTAAAAGGGCGAGTGGTCGTCTTGGACTTTTGGGCAACTTGGTGCGGCCCCTGTGTCGCATCGCTACCTAAGATAACTCAGTTGGGCATCGAGTATAAGGCCGCGGAGGTGGACGTGATCGCGGTCAACATAGAACAGACATCAGCCGAAGTCCAAAGTTTCTTGGACCGCGCGAAGATCAGTCCGACGGTTGTATTGGATTCGGATGGCGCCGTCGCTCGTGCCTATCAAGCACAAGCGATCCCCCAGACTGTCATCATCGACCGAGACGGCAAGATCAAGTTCGTCATCGTCGGTGGCGGCGGTGCAACAGAGACAAAGATTCGCGATTCACTCGACGGCATGTTAAACCTAAAGCTCTAGCCGATCCTCCGACTTCCTGGGCACCCGACTAAACTTGGGCTAACGAGGTCTTGTTCTCGCCGCAGCCCGTTCCGTCAACATACGGGCGAATCGACCATGGATGACAAGATGATCGTCGATCCGTCTGCAATGCCAGCATCTTCTCCAGGTTCACTTTCGCCAACGAATCTTCGGCGTGTTCTACGCCGACCTTGTCGCCGAAGGAAAACGTCGCCGTCGAACTAAAGGTTGAAAGGGTGATCGCTCCCGAGCACCTGGTCCAGACTATTAACTAACTTGGGCAAAATGGAATCGAGGTCGGCCTCATGAATCATCCTGTCCATCTTGTCTTACCATATTCAGTCGTCGTGTTCCAAAACTTATGCATAGGTTCTTACTGAATTTGGATCTGCAGGTCTTCGCTCAGCAACAACAGAGTTAGCTGAACATCATTTGGATGGAGTCCAAATTGGTCTGACAGAACCCGGCGATAGTAGCGCAATTGAGCACCGTGATGCTCCGATCGCTCCTTGCTCCAATCCGCGACCGATGCCGATTCGGGTCTTCGATCCGTTTTGAAATCCAAGATTTCCGCCCGGACAACTCGGTCGCCATCAAAACCCAAGACGCATCGGTCAATCACCCCACGCAACAACTGACCATCCACTATCTGCAGCAATCGCCGTTCGTTGGTCACCTCCAAATGCAACATTCGCGGCTGATGCCAAGGCCTATAGCGATCCGAACTGAGAGCCAATAACACCGATGGCATTTCGCAGTACTTTGCAAATCGATCCACCCAGTCATTCAGTTTGACTTGCCCCATCTCCTCCAGTGTCAATGTCGCAGAAGCGATCTCCTTGAGCCGCTTCTTGTTTGGCTTGTAGTCTTCGATCCAACCGCGTATCTCTTCAAACCATCGATGTACCAATTTACCAATGATGGCACTCGACGAATTCTCATCCGACCACTGCGATGCCAAATCGACCACGGTCGGCAATGCACTCTGGCTTGGACGCAGCCATGGAATACGACGTACCGATGACGCACCTCTTTTTAGCTCGATCGAACGAATTCGTCGAATCGGTTTCGATTCAATCAAGTCTGCGTCGGTTGTCTCCGAGCATGATGCCTCAAGCTCTGCTGGTTGCAATGACTCATGCCAATTTTCATTTCCGAAGCTGCGAACCACAATCCCCGGCTGTTCGCTCTGCCCTGCCCCAGCAAAAATCGAATGCAGCACCGACCCCCAACGCTTCTTGGGACTCGATGAGGGGGAAGTGTAGAGGTACAACGCATGCCGAGCTCGTGTCAAAGCAACATAAAAAACGCACAACGCCTCGGACAACTGCTGGTTCGCAAACTCCCGGAATGCAATTCGCCACGAGTCATCGAGGTACTTTTGAATGTCACGATTCATGTACCGCAGCACACCAATCGGAGGCTTGGTTCGATCCTCGTACATGGCCACAAACGTCGGCGGTCTCGAAATGATGGTTTGGTCCAGTGTCGGCAAGAACACAGCGTCAAACTCCAGCCCCTTGGACTGGTGGATCGTCATGACTCGTACCGTACTCATTCCGGGTAGCGATACTTTTTGCCGCTCCACGTATTCGACGAAGTCATTGATATGATGATTTCGCATCGCGTCGAATCGGTAAGCCAACTGAACAAATTGCTTCAGTCGATCTTGGTCTCGCTCGGTGCATTGATTCGCAATGAGATTGGCGAAAATCCCAAGCGTACGTCCGAAACCGAAATCGGAAAGCTGCTGCCTAAAGAAGGCAGACAGCTTAAAGCTTTCCCCTGCCGCCTCGCTCGGCAATCGCTCCACCAGCGGCGAGTTACAAATATGAAAATAAGCTAACGAATCCGATGGGTGATTAGCCAATTTCATCGCGCTCAGCAACAAAAGCACTGGTGACGAATCAATCAACGGATTGCCACCTTCCTGGCTCGCCTCGACATCCCGTTCCCTGAGCAAACCAATCATTTTGCCAACGTCTCGATTGGTTCGAGTTAGCACTCCGATCTCGGCATGGGGAGATTTCTTGTGCAAGTCCGCGATCCGATCGGCAACTTCATCGAACAAACCGTAACTGCTTTCTTCCCCTTCTTGGTCTTTGTTCTTCTCGCAATTTGCATTGCGAAACTCGACATAGCCAGGCAAACCATCTCGCGATGTTTCATGGTTGGAAAAATAGCGGCTCATCCACTCCGTTACCGCTTGCGTATCGCTGGCGATGATTTCCGATTCGTCGTCGTTGTAGTAACGATCGTGCTTGGCGAGTTGCGTAAACACCGAATTAACAAATTCGATAACGACGGGCGAGCTGCGATAACTCTTGACCAATTTCTCTTGACGGACATGATCGATCTGCTTGCCGACCGACTCAAATATCTCGGACACCCCGCCGCGCCAACCGTAAATCGCCTGCTTGCTGTCCCCCACACAAAAGAACGACTTGTCCTTGCTCGAAACCTCAACGATCGCTTCCGCAAATGGCTTGATGATGTTCCACTGCATGGGTGAAGTGTCCTGGAACTCGTCGAGCAGCAAGTGGTCGATCGGGCAGTCCAGGCGATACGCGATCCCTTTCATGGCCTCCTGGTCGTTTTGACTGTCCACCGTTGCCTTGGCACCTATCAGCGCTCTTGAGGCTGCGGTCAGACTGTCGTCTTTGTGTTTTGCGATCGTCTCCTGCATCCATTTGGAAAGCCGTTCCGAAATATCGTCGAACGAAACGATGCGCCGGCGTGATTTTACAAACTGCAATTGCTCATGATAGTTGGCCAGCATCCGATAGGCCGCTTCGTTCTGTGCTCGTCGACTTGCAAGCTCCTCAACCGCCGCCTTCTTGGCTAGAACCAACAACGCCTTGACTGTCTCCTCCGGTAGTTCCTTGGATGAGTATTTTGCAACGGCATCGTCCGCGTTTTGCACCAACGTCAATCCCAGGAACTCGCCCCATTCACCTGCATCGTATTTTGCAACAGCTTTATCGCGCGCTGCGGGATAGCTCTTGTGCTCCAACAACGAAGTTCTAAACGCCATCAATGCCGCTTCCGCTTGCTCTGCGGTCGGACCTTTTGGCACCGTCAGCTGATTCCAAGCTTCCTCGGTCGTCTTCCGAAACAAATCGTATCCGGTTGATACCACGTTCTCAATTTCACGGCGGATGCCGCGCGTCGCTTCGCCTTTTGATAGCTGCGACACGAGCGACTTGAGGGCTGCTCGGTCCATCGTGTCAAACATGCGGCTGATTGCTTCATGTTGCAGCTGATCGGTTTGAAAAGGATCGGAAAGCGTCCAACCAGGCGGCAATTTCAGCTCGAGCGCAAACGATCTTGCGAGCTGTGAGTAAAAACTGTCGAGCGTACTGACTCGAAAGCGGTGCAAGTGCGAACAGAGCCGACCAAGTTGATAGCGGACCGTGTCCCGCGTAATCTTGAGCGGTTTCAGCACACTCACCAAACGATCGAAGCCCTCGTCGTTTTCAACGCCATCCGCCAGCCAGGACAGGATGCGATGCAAAATTTCCCCAGCCGCTTTGCGCGTGAACGTCGTCGCAAGAATCGAATCAAGTTCCTGGTCCGTGAACAGCAAACGCAAGGCACGCGAAGCGAGATTGTACGTCTTGCCGGTTCCTGCGGAGGCCAAAATCATTTGTGGCGAAAACCAATCTTTGTCCGCTTGCCCTTGGGCCAGATGTTTTTCCAAGTGAAGTTTTTGCGGTGGCCGGTTCGCGCTGGTTCTCCGCCTCGCAGTCCGAGCGTTATGCGTACCATCGACCCGAAGCTTGTTTTCCGACTCAAGGCTTTCAATACCCAAGTTCGGTTCGTTCTCCAGTTGGTACTCCGGCACGGGGTGGATTGCGGCTGCCAACTCCCGCTGGCGCAAAGACTCTATCTCGTTCTTTGCCGTCTCCGCATCCCAACGTCGCACTACAGGCAGTTGCGTGATGGCATTGCATTCGTCAAAGTTAGAGATGCCTTTGTACTTCGGCGGCCAAAACTCGCGAGCCATCACTTTGCGTGCAATGACTTTCGCCGACTCGATTGCCTGAGCATGTTGTTCCAACGTAAAGTCGGCAATCACAAACTGCGTTTCTGCAGGATTCTTCGGCAATAAAATGTAACCGAAGCTCACCTTCGACAAGTCCTCGATCTTGAGCGTTTTGATCAACAAACCGTACAGAGGCAACTGCCAATCGGTCCAGACTCCATTTGGTCTCAGGTGAGCTTCTTTCGGTTTGCCGGCATGGTCACCCGTTTTGTAATCCCACACTGCAAATCGGCCATCCCTCGGGTGGTAATCGATGCGGTCAATTCGACCGTGAACGATCATCGACTGGCCATCTATGTCGAGCGTAATTCCATGCGACTTTTCGACTTTATGCTCGATGTATTTGATTCGCCAACCGCTTGCAATCTGTGCCGCTTGATGTTCCGCAAAAGCCTCGAGTCGGCGAATCGCTTGCTCCAATTGAATCTGAAGTGCTGGCGTTAGCTTGACACCAAACTGCTTCCTCGCAATCGTCTTGAGGTTTTCCGTAAGCCAGTCTGCGGTCGCCTTGGCATCAGTCGACGTGGCTACTGGCGAATTAATCAAGCCCTCGAGGCATACGTGCAGCAGGTCGCCAAACCCACCGCCATCCAACTCGAGCCGATCGTGTTCAAACGCTCGCACCTTTTCGACACGATTTAAATAAAACCGATAAGGACACTGGTCGTACTTTTTGAAGTCTGTGACCGCCATGTCCGCGACGACCTTGCTCGCATCGGGCAACGGAATCGGGATGTTCGTTTGCGTCTCACGCGGCACCCAGGTGTCCGTGATGAGTTGATCCTCCGCCGTCTCCTGCGGCGAAAGCAACAACTTCACTCGCCGCGCCAATAGATCCGACGGAACCGCCAACAGCAATCGGCTCGGCGTTTGCGGATCCCCATCCAAACTCAAGTGATTGAGAACGAGATCGATTCGCTCTCGCGTATTGAGCATGGCCAACATGGCATAGCAGTCTCGAGCATAGCGGCGAGCGTTGTCCATCAGCCCCAAATCCGAACGCAACTGATTCGGCAAGAACGCGTCCCCGTTTACGCTTTCCGGAACGATTCCATCGTGCATTCCGGTCAACATCAGAACTGGAGTATCGTCGAGCGTCAACTCGAGCCAACCCAACATTTCCACTGCGGAGTCGTCCTGCGGAGGCGGAACATTCACATTCTCCAACTGACTCTCAAGCCATGCCATTGTTTCTTGGAAAGTAACGACGGCGTCGAGGTTGGACGGTAGCTCAGCCAGTTTCGACAACACCTGGTTAATTTCCGCGCAGGCTCGCAGGGATAGATTGCCCGCGATGTCGTTGCGATCCACCTCGACACCCTCGTACAACGCTTTGATCACTTGCCGCAGTGGTGCAGCCCACTGCGTGAGTTTTGCATTGACCATTCGAAGCGGTTTCAGCCATTCGTCGACCTTGGTCAGAACAGCCAAAAAAACATGGTGCCCTTTGGCTTGCGGCCATTCCGGCACGTTGACGCTCCTAAGGAGCGTTACCTGCTGGTACTCATCGAGTCGAGCGAGGAAGTCAGCGGGAAGTCGGCTTTCTGTGGCACTGTTGGACGCGTCATGCTGCGATGACCGAATGAGCCAATCGTGGATGGCAGGCATTCGCACGAGACTGCTAAAAACATCAATGGAGCCATCGATCAAGTAATCGCCGATGAGCTCAACAACATGCATCGGCGGGGCTTGGGTAACTGAAGTTCCCGGACCATACCGAAGCACAATGCCGCCGCGGGCCAAAGTTTCCTGCAAAGCCGGCACGATCTGCGGATCAGGAATGCCAACCGTGATGTCTTGTACGGAGTACTCGTTGCCAAGGTTTGCGAGCTGAGTCGCCAACTCATCGGCTGCATCGTTCGCGCTCGAACGAACATGCAACTGGTCCTCGTCGATGGGTACCTCGATGTCTTGCCAATAATCCGAGGCAAGCGTTCCATCTTGATTAAAGCCGGCGGCATAAGACTCTGGCGCTCCGATAAGAACACGCACACTATCCGCAACCTCCGACAGAAACCTCCGCTGTGCGCGATTCAAATCGACAGCACCTACCAAGACGATCTCTTTGTCGGTTCGGACCTCCTTGTTGTCGATCGCAAATCGACGTGCGGACTGAACATCCCAAAGGCCCGCAATATGCAACTCATCCAAATAGGCTCGCTGCAGCTTGGACAGCACGTGCCAACGCACTTCTTCGGCTGAGCCCTTGAGCTCATGCACCACGTCGTCAAAATCGACCAAATCCGATGAGAGCTCACGATGCAGCTTACTTAGGATCCGAGCCAGATCCATCCAAGGTCTCAGTTCCGCGGAGTCAGGCACTTCAAACAGTAGCGGCTTGAGCAACTCATGATCTGCGGCGCGCAAGACTTTGGTCCAAGCGAGCACCTGCTCCAAATCGCTGGCGAATGGTAGTTTCGCGGTGTAGAGTTTTTCGGGCAAAGTTCCAATAGTCAGCAACTCGGGCGGCCGGAGGACAAGCGACTTTTCGCTAGCTCGAGTCGCCATCAACTGAGTCAGTCGACGACCAGCGAAGCCACCGGGTAGCACGAGCAGGCAATGGTCCATGTCCCACTTGTTGCCACGTGTGTATTGTTTTTGCAAGTAATCGCAAGCGGCATGGAGGATCGGGCCAGACCAACCCAGGTACTCGACCTGGATGGATTGCGATTGATCGAGAAGTGGTTGTCGCTGACGAAACGGAATCTTTGTTGTAGCCATAATCCATGAACCTCCCTGCACAGTCCCAAACCCAAAAAAAGAATGCTAGCGGAACCCGCGTTCTCTATTAGGCCATCAACGATTGACACGTTAGGTCAACGATTCTTTCGACAGGGAGTATTTTCGCGGAATTCCGATTTGGCACAACCACCTATGCGCCATGCCATTAGGCGAGCGGCAGTCTTAAATCTACCTGAAACTGGTCTTGGAGATAATCGGAGAATGTGCCAAGTTGCTGAGATTCCGGTGTTCAATACAAGGAGCTCAGTTCATGGATGGAACGATAGACGGCGTGATTCGCTTTTCC
>JANMNR010000793.1:0-7397 GCA_031368325.1 Pirellula sp. | reverse complement strand
GTCAAATGGCCCGTTCGCTTGCAGATGATACAGCTGTCCAGGCTGAAGGTGCGGAACACAAATGCTCCACACATCGCCCCAACGATCGTTGCGTCGGTCGAACTCGATGATTTCGGATGGCTCGCGGTCGTCGACGTGCTTGTACAGCAATAGACGCATAGCCGTTGCAGAACGGCTAAAGATCGTAAACTGAACGCCACGTTCGGTAACGTTCGCTCCGTAAGGCAATCGGTAAGCAAATTGTAATTCAGGTAGCGGATGCCGCATGAGCATGTGACGGTGAGTGTCCTTTCCAGTCCAGGATGGGCGGGTTAGTTGACTAGGCAGACCAACCTTAGCACGCTAAAAGGCGAAAACTGGAATGGAAGGCGATGGAAAGACCGAGAATTGTACCACAACGGGAACGGGCAGTTGTCCTGGGAAAACCTTGCCGATTGGATTTGACTCAGACGAAATCATCCTCGCCCCCAAGACCGGCGTTTTAGCAACCCAAAGGCAACGAATGAGAAAGGCTTGCCATCCGTCATTCCCTTCGATTATCCCAATTCGTCTGACAAAGACACGTTCGCCGACTTGGATTCCATCCAAATAAAAAGGCCCCGAATTTCATCGAGGCCTTTTGTGAACTGATTTAGGGATTCTAAATAATTGACTAGGAAACCGTGTACGCAGTTTCTGCATGGTCGCTCAAGTCAAGCCCCATCTTCTCGCCATCTTCGGTCGCACGCAAACCGATCGTAAAGTCGATCAGCTTGAGCAGAATGAAGGAGACAATGCCGGAGTAGAGAATGGTAACCGCAACCGCATAGAACTGCTTTCCAAGTTGAGCCGTGTTTCCATAGTATGCGCCACCCTTCAGATCCACCCCGAAACCTTGAATCGCGAAAATCCCTGTCGCCATTGCCCCCCAGATACCAGCCATCCCGTGAACGCCAAAGACATCCAGCGAGTCGTCGTACTTCAGAGCCGGTTTCACAAATGCGACGAAAATGTAGCTGATAACAGTTGCGCCAGCACCGATAACGATGGCCGCCCAGACTTCGACGAAGCCTGCTGCAGGAGTGATTCCAACCAGACCTGCAACAGCTCCTGTAATCATTCCAAGAGCGGTCGGTTTACCGCTGCGAATGATTTCGATCAAGGACCAGAGCAAACCAGCCGTGGCTGCGGCCACTTGGGTCGTAACGAAAGCCCGAACCGCTTGAGGTGTAGCACCGAATGCACTACCACCGTTGAATCCGAACCATCCAAACCAGAGCATTCCAGCTCCGAGGATCGCAAACGGTAGATTGTGCGGCGGCATGATTTGCTTTGGAAATCCGCGACGCGGACCAATCACCAAGCAACAGACCAGTGCGGCTATACCTGCATTGATGTGAACCACCGTGCCCCCTGCAAAGTCGAGAGCTCCGACTGGATTGTTGGCAGGATCAAATGATCCGAGCCCGAAAATTGGGTGGGCAGGACCATACCATACCCAGTGGCAAATCGGACTGTAAACAATCAAGCTCCACAAACCAATGAATACAAAGAATGCAAGAAACTTCATTCGTTCCGCAAACGCACCGATGATGAGAGCTGGTGTAATGATCGCAAACATCATCTGAAAAACCATAAAGGTTTGTTGGCTGATGCCAAGCTTAACGTCTTTAACCGGCTCGAATGACTGGTCAAAAGCAACGCCATTGAGCATGAGATGCTTCATTGGGTTTCCTGCGAACCCACCAAAAACTTCGTCCGCAGGGGCACCCTCAATTACGGTACTTGGATTTGCACCGGAGAATGCCAAGCTATAACCTACCGTAACCCAAATCAGGGAAACCAATGCCATGCACATGAAGCATTGCATCAAGATACTTAGAACATTTTTCCGACCAACCAACCCGCCGTAGAAAAAAGCCAAGCCTGGGGTCATGAACAGGACCAGAGCTGCACTTGTTAGGAGCCAAGCTTGGTCGGCACCAACAAGCGTGGACGGAGGAGGAGCTACTGGAGTTGCCGCACCATCCGCGGGCGCTGCCACGCTACCTGTCGACGGTAAATCGGGTGCCGCAGCTTCTTGCGCGCTCAACCCCGTACACATCACTGCCAATAAAAAAAACGAATAACACGCCGTTCTAATCATACCTAACTCCGCCTCGAAGTTCTTTCTCTCAAGCCTTAGTAGTAGTTGACTTGTGAGCCAGCAGTGCGGAGAGATTGCGCACCCTGACTCACGACTAATCCGCTAGCAAATGCCAGGCCAACAGATCCCAGGCATTTCTATGTCAACCAAATGTCCAGCGAATTCCCTATGATAAATTGATTAAAAAATCATTTTGTTCGCGAGGTCTAAAGTTGAGTTGTCGCTGGTTCCTGGGTTTGCTCAATGAATACGCAAAAGCCCCTGAGTAGCGTATGTTTTGAGCGACTTCGCGACAATGCGAATTGAAGCGTCGTTATATGCTGTCTGCGTGGGCATATTACACCCAGCTGTTTCATCTTGCTGAACGGGGGCTAAACTCACCTTTTTTAACCTGCGACAAGTAGCCAGGGCTTTTTTGATCTGCCCACACCGCCATTTCGTCCCCTATGGTTGATTTCCTGGTTGACCATTGAATAGACTAGAGTCAGTGCTGCGAAACGCGTCGCGGCGACTGTTTCAGTATCGATGCTGCCCTGTTCTTGGCTGAGCGGCGGCAACGGTCTGGCTTTTATCGAAAGGAGGTGAATCAGTGAAATCATTCTGTACTGGCCAAAGGGGTGAGGCGTCCTAGCATGCCGGCGGGCTGCCCAGGACAAGCAGCCTCAACCCTACTCGCATCAAGCCGACGGAGTACTCTGCGGTGTTGGCGAGCGGTTTTTAGTTCCAGCCTGGGCTTACAGAAGGTCTGTAAGCCCAGGTTCTTTTTTTGGATGTCACTTCCGCATTAAAGCGAACGGCAGCTTCGGCTCTACCTGCGGTGGCTTCCAGCCTGCGGTTGATCTTATTCACAGGCTCGAAGCCTTTGCTACGTTAAGTAGCGTCGGGGGTTGAATACGATCGATCCGAAACTTGATAAATGACCGGCAGTTTTAGTTCGTTTGCAATCGCCTTGGCAAATGCCTTGGCTACCAGTCGGGTCCGAATGCAAGCGAGATGCATACGAGTTTCTTTCGAACCACTCGACAGTAGAAAAATATCAAACTCAACGTGTGGGGTTTCGTCGTCGTTTTGAACCTTTCTTGGCTCCACCGAGACCGAGGCGAGATCGACTCGATTGACTTTTTGGCGGCTAAAAGAACCAAAGATTCGCCTTTCTTGAAGCACATCCCGTACTTGAATCTGCGTCACGCGATAGATGTAACGCTGGCCAAGCGATGCGAAGACCATCAATAGACTACCCACCAAAAGCCAAAGGGCGAATTCATTCCATTCTCGTATTGACGCGACCGCACAACCGATTGCGATCATTGCGCAAACCACACTAATCACCATCGTGTACACAAAAGGTGGTCGGTCTCGAACAATGGTCATCGTTCTTGGTTCGTCGGATCGTTTCCAGATTATGGATTGCTGGGCGAGGAAGTTTGCTAACTCCTCCTGCGAAATCTTGATGCGTTTTTCCGGTGACTGCTTGAGCCGCGACGGAATCTCCTCAATCGCCAAAGTTGTTGAGACGTTGGTTCCCCCGAAACGGCCAGAAACCTCCAATTGCCATTCCATTCCAATCGTCCCGCTAACGCCAGACCGGGACCAAGGACGTGGGAGCCAAGCTGGAACCGGCATCTCAAAAGGAAATTGTGTTTCCGGCTGGAATGGGTTTTCAATGGGGAACTTTGACTTGAACAGGATCTGCCAATAAAGTTCCCTAGAATTGACGGCGTTGCTATTGTCGGTCAATCCCAACGGACCGCGTTGCGTTGACAGATCCCGCCTCTCGTACAACTTCAGCACCAAAACGAGCGGCACACCTTGTTTGTTCGATTGGCGATTCAAGACAATTCGTCCAATGAGCTGATCCGGTGGCAACTCCTGTGCATCATCTAGTTCGATATGCAAATCTCCAACTGCCATTCGGTAAAGTACAATCCGAATCAAGAAGAACGACACGAGCAACAGAATCGCCGCTGAGCCAAAACTGCCAAACCAATTGCGATTCCATTGCTCTCGATAAACCAGAAAGAGAGTGACAAACGGAACCTGATAGATGGCCACCAGTACCAGCAGCGGCTGTAACAGTACTGCAAAGGGCTGGTTGGGGCGGGCAACCAAAACACCGCTTTGAAGCTCTTCCGACTCACTAGTTGAAGAAGTCCGCTTCTCTTCCTTGACTTGGATTGCCCCAAAAGAGAACAAAATGGAAAGAAGCAGAATGGCCGACCCAATCAAATTTACGACAGAACCAACAAACCAAAGCGCGTTGGCCGGTGCTAATTCGTTCCCACGCTTTAAAACAACAGTTGGGTGCACGAGTTCGAAGTATGTCGAAAACAGCAGGGCAACGGCACCAGAGAGTATCGCCAATCCCACTGCTATGACGAGATAGGGTATTGCCTTCATATCTTCGAGCTAAGCACTCATTGTGAAGCAATCGCCTTTTGTCCTGTAACCGCTTCCAATTCAGCCATTTCTGCTTCCCACTCGTGGTTTCGGAAAGCGCCCTCCCATTTCGTTATGACCACTGTCGCTAAGCAGTTGCCAATCACGTTGACAGTGGTCCTCGCCATATCCATCAACTCGTCGACCCCTAGGATCAAAATAACACCTTCAACAGGTAAGTTAAACGAGGCGAGCGTACCAAGCAGAATAACAAGCGACGCGCGTGGAACACCAGCAACTCCTTTGGAAGTCAGCATCAACGTCAACATCATCATGATCTGTTGCGTCCAACTAAGCTCGATCCCTGCCGCTTGAGCAACAAATACAGAAGCAATTCCAAGATAGAGCGTTGTGCCATCAAGGTTGAAGCTATAGCCGGTTGGCAATACAAAGCCGACGATACGTTGAGGGCAGCCTAGTCGCACCATGTTTTCCATGGCCTTTGGCAGGGCGGATTCACTTGATGTTGTTGCGAATGCAATGGTGGCAGGAGTTTTTACAGCATCAAAAAAGTCCTTTAGCGGCACACGAAAGAGTAATGCGATGGGTAACAATACGACTATTACAAAGAAAACAAGGGCACCGTAAAGCGTACCGACCAACATGGCCAAATTCTTCAGAACATCCAATCCGCTATGGCTGACCGCGTACGCCATTGCCGCACCGACTCCCACCGGAGCGAACTTCATGACGAATTCTGTAAAACGAAACATAATATCGGCCAGAGACTCGCACCACCGAACGATCGGTGCGCTCTTCTCCTTGCCAATACTTGTAACAGCCAATGCAAAGATTACGGAGAACACAACAATCTGCAAAACGTCCCCTTCCGCCATGGCCTTGATAATGGAGGTCGGTGACAAATGGGCGATGATATCGCCAAACGACTGAGGCTTTGCAGGTGGTTCGGGGGCGGTCAGCCCTCTCGCTGCGGTACTGGCAGCCTCAACGGAGTTTCTTGTTGCAATGGCGGTTTGCGTAGCAGCTTCTGCGGGATTGTTTTGTGCCAAAAACTCTTCTGCTTTTTTAAGAGCTTCGGTTGCTTCATCCGATAACTCCTTGGCTCTCTTTGAGAGCTCGGCCTTGTCCTTCACTCTAGACTTTGACGCTTCCGCCAGTGAAACACCCTTGCCAGGCTGTGTAATGTTGACCGCCGCGAGTCCGATGAACAAAGCAAGGGTGGTCACGATCTCAAAATACAGAAGCGATTTGCCTCCAATCCGCCCCACCTGTTTAATGTCACCTGTACCAGAAATGCCAACAACCAACGTGGCAAAAATGAGAGGTGCAATAACCGACTTGATAAGATTCAAGAAGAGATTCGAGAGGGGCCGCGCCTCAAGTCCCCACTTCGGTAAGAGCCATCCTACGAAGATGCCAATGACCAACCCAATTAGGATTTTCCACGTTAGAGATACTTTTGGAATTTTCATAAAGTGGAAATGTTTTCCGGCGACTGAATGGGATTCGTACTTCGCAACCTGGATTCGGATTTCATTGCGATAGAATGCTGTTTCTGGAAGTCCTTTATTCGCAGCCGCTTTTGCAATAGGTGCTTAGCCAAGCAAAAATCTCTTTGTGCCAGTGCATGCTGTTCGCAGGTTTGTTAACCCAGTGGCCTTCATCGGGAAAGTTGATGAATCGACTCGGGACGCCCTGACGCTGCAGAGCTTGAAACAACTCATGCCCCTGCCCAATCGGGCATCGAAAATCCAAATCATTATGGATGACCAGCATCGGCGTCTTGTATTTGCCGAGATTGCCAGCCAGCGTGTGTGGGCTAAATTCGCGGTACTTGCCAGGAATCTCCCAGGGCAATCCACCATGCTCATATTCATCGAACCATAGCTCATCCGTGGTTCCCCACATGCTCTCGAAATTATAAACGCTGCAGTGGCTGATCAAGCACTTGAACTCCTTGGCGATCTCATTCACCGCAAACCAATCTTGCATGTAGCCTCCGAAGCTTGCACCGGCTGAAGCAATTCGCTTGGAATCCACGTATTCGAGGGCCTGCACGGACTTAAGACCAGCAACAAGATCGCGATAACATTTCCCACCCCAATCGCCACTGATTTCATCGCAAAACTGTTGCCCAAAACTGGTCGAGCCGCGTGGGTTCGGCATCGCGACAACATACCCCTGAGCGGCCCAGAGTTGCGGGTTCCACCGGAAACTCCAACCGTCCTCCCAAGCTCCCTGCGGGCCACCGTGAATCAAGTAAACGACCGGCCATTTCTTCTTAGCATCAAATCCAGGTGGCTTCAAAATCCACATCTGCATTTTGACCTTACCCTCAACATCAACCGTAACACTCTCGGGTCTCGTTCGTTCCAATTCGCTCAATACCGACTTGTTATGCTGTGTTTGAGGCTCGACTTTATTGAAAGCCTTGGTCGACGTGAAATACAGTTCGGCAGGCTCGTTCATCGTCGCGCGGGCCAGCACCAGCTTGTCGCCTACAGCGGACATACCGGTGATCTGTCCGATTCGATTGTCGGGCATGCCAAGTTTAATAAGTGATGGCTTGGAGGACTGCGAAACGCTATAAAGAGCACTCGACGCAAACTCATCGGTGCTAAAGATCAAGTCCGAGTTACCCACCCAAAGAAAATCGCTCACTGATCTGTCGAGGTCGCCTGTCAAGACGGTGGCCTTGCCGACGAATGTTCCGTCCACATTGCATGGTTGCAAAGTCAGGTTCCATTTGTCAGCTTCATAACCCGGTTTGATCTGAGTTCGGTAAGCGACGTGTTTGCCGTCGGGGCTGAATTTAGGGCAGCTATCGGCAGCGGGGTTAGCGGAGGTCAAACTTGGCCAGTCCGTACTCTTGTTG
>JANMNR010000758.1:0-10483 GCA_031368325.1 Pirellula sp. | reverse complement strand
CAACAAACAATTCGACGCGAAACTGCCATCGCCACCTTTCGTGCCATACATGTCTAATACGTGCGCCGGTTCGTTGCTGATATCCATCAAATCGGGCACGCTGGTTTGCATCTTGAAGGCCATCTCGTACTGACTGATCCGGGTCTCAATCTCAGGGTCACGGTTTCGCTCTGCTTCGATTCGATTCATAGCGGAAACGGCATCGACCAAATCGCGTTGCTGTGCCGCAGAGACTCCGTTCGGGCGATCTACATACAACACCGGACTGCCGGTGCTTCGAAACTCGACCCCTTGAAATCGACTAGGCAAGAATCCAGAATGCCACTGTCGCGCTGCAATCGGCTGGCTTTGGCCAAATTTCCCTGTGGACACCATGACCACAAAACCGGGCAAATTTTGTGACTGTGCTCCCAGTCCATACAATAGCCACGAACCCATCGCAGGCCTACCTGAGTTCATGGAGCCGGTATTCATAAAGGTATGCGCCGGATCATGATTGATGGCCTCCGTATGCATCGATCTGATGATGCACAAATCGTCCGCACACTTGCCTGCAAGTTCAGGGAAGATCGTTGCTATCTCTTGCCCTGATTCACCCCATTTTTTGAATGGATGTTGAGGCGCAAAACAATTCAACTTGGCACCTTGCAGCTGCGCAATCTGTTGGCCCTTGGTAACGGATTCTGGCATCGGCTGGCCATTGAGGTCGACAAGCTTAGGCTTGTTATCAAACGTATCGAGATGGCTCATGCCCCCGGCCATGTAAAGCCATATCACACGTTTTGCCTTCGGAGCAAAGTGCAGTGTTTTAATTGCACCCGCCATTCCTTGCATTTCGTCAGCGTTCAATGGAACACCCGACGACTGCGCGAGCAGATTCGCCAACGCCATAGAACCGACGCTCAAACCGGAGCTTCGCAAAAACGAGCGACGTGCAATAGAGGATGGTAAAAGCATAATCGCCTCAGTTCCGTGTAATGGTTTCATGAAGATTCAAAACAGCCCTGGCCACGCTCGTCCATGCGGCCAATTCTGTGCGATTCACCTCCGTTGGGATCGGATAATCGCCAACGGACAAGAGTTTGTTTGCAGAGGTTGGATCCGCTGCGTACTCATTCCGGTGCTTACCGAGCAGGGCCAACAGCAAGTGCGATTCAACGCTGTCAGCCTGGCGGAAAAGGGACTCTCGGATGGCCCATTGGACCATTTCCTCATCCGTCGATTTGCCACTTGCCATAATGCGTTGTGCAAACGCACGAGCCGATTCGACATAGATTGGATCGTTGAGCAGCACGAGCGCTTGAAGCGGAGTATTGGAACGGGTTCTCTCTGCAGTGCACTCCTCACGCCCGGGCGCGTCGAAGGCTAGCAGCGATGGATGCAGGTACTGTCGTTGCCAATGCGTGTATAGCCCCCGACGATACAACTGCTCACCAACGCCGATTTGCCATTCGCGTTTAGGGAAGTTCAAATAGTCCCAGTAGCCTTTGGGCTGAAAGGGGCGACCATGGCTAGTGCCTACGGACTGCACCAATAGTCCACCAATTGCCATCGCATTGTCACGCACAAATTCCGCTTCAAGCCGCCATCGTCCTTGATGAGAAAGCCATCTGTTGTAAGGATCCATTTCCAATGCTTCTGCGTTCGGCTGAGACGATTGCTTGTACGTTTCGGACATGACCATCTGTTTTACAATGTTCTTTATGTCCCAGCCGGAATGCATGAAATCCAACGCGAGTGAATCAAGCAATTCAGGATGAGTAGGCCAGTCACCTTGTGCTCCTAGGTCGTCAAGTTTGCGAGAAAGGCCATAGCCGTAGAACAGCTTCCAAAGTCGGTTCACTGTAACACGCGCCGTGAGCGGGTTGTCGGGAGAAACAATCCACTTGGCCAAGTCCATCCGAGTGAGTCGTCCAGAAACGTCCGGACGTTTGCCAAGGACAGCAGGAATACCGGGCTCGACAACTTCGCCGGACTCGTCCATCCAATTGCCTCGCGAAAGAATCCGAATCAATCTCGGCTCGACGCGTTTCGTCACAAGCGTACGCGGAACTTTTTTGTCCAAGGCGTCGAATTCCTTGTTGAATCGATCGAGTCGGTCGCGATCCGCTTGCAGTTCAGTGGCTACGGTTCGGTAGTGCTTGGCTAGCTGGTCGCGCTGGGCGTCGCTTCGATCCGCTTGAGCCACCTGGAGGATGCTCTCGATTTCACTTGGAACACCGGTTGTAGCCGTCACTGGTCGGGATGCATTTGTAGTCGAGATACGAAATCGGCCCAATGTATGCTTGGGATTATCGAGATTCTGCTTCAGCACTATTTTGAGTTGCCTACTGTTGCTGATCGGCGGGTTAGGCGCGAGTTCAAAAACCGCGGAGTTTGCTTTCCCAGCTTGTTCCATGACCGCCCACCCCCACTTTGCTCCCTTCACGTCCTTATCAATAGCCGCAGCAGCGGCCCATTTGCCGTACGGGTTTCCGTCGGCCGCTCCAACCTGTTCGTAGGTAGCGGTTGCATTTTGAAGCGGTATCAGTTCGTCGATCGCATCATAGGCCGACGAGCCTGTCAAAGTCGTTTTATCTTTCCCCTGAGAAGTATGCCAATAAGCTTCAAACTCACTCAGTACGAAATTACCGTTGCCTGCTCGCCCGGGACCTTTTTTTGGCAATGAATCATGTGGCAACACCTCGATTCGAATGGCCGTAAACTCGGCGATATCGCTAAACGTGACTTCGTATGTGTCATTCGTTGGATTCGTACCGTTTGCCAAAATGGATGCATCCTCCTGCGTAACGAGTGTTGCACCTCCGGTCGATTGGACGAGTGTTGGCTTGAGAGTTGTCCAAGCGACATAGTTTTTCTCCCATTTTGCTTGCGACGATGCTAAGGCATCGGACGGAGTCTCCAAAAACTTGCGTAGGTCGGCTATCTTACGCGACAATTCATCCAAATCTCGCTTTTGGTCTTCGGAGGGGACGGGGATTTCTGGTCCCCATGGATCGGTTTTGCTACCTGCATTGTAAAGTCCCTTTTCTTCGATATCGGCGAAGAACGCTTCGAGCTGATAAAACTCCTTGGTTGGAAATGGATCGAACTTGTGGTCATGGCATTCGCAACATCCGAACGTCACGCCAAGCCAAGCGCCACTTACATTGCGAACGCGTTCCGAAATATACTTGGAAAGATACTCCTTTGGCTGAGCTCCGCCCTCCGCGCTCATCATGCCCAAGCGATTGTACCCCGAGGCAATGAGTTGTTCGGTTGATGGTTCGTGAAACAAGTCGCCAGCGAGATGTTCCATGGTCATCTGATCAAATGACTTGTTGCTATTGAACGCACCAATCACATAATCACGAAACGGAGTGACGGGGACTGGTTGGTCACCATGGTACCCAACGCTGTCCGCGTAACGGACCAAGTCCAACCACCAAACAGCCATGCGTTCGCCGTATTGTGGAGACGACATCAAATGATCAACCAGTTTTTCGTATGCCTGGTCGCTAGGATCCGCTGCGAAGCGTTCGATCCATTCTGGCTTGGGTGGCAGTCCGGTTAAATCAAAACAAAGTCTGCGAACGAGAGTTCTAGGATCTGCCTTCGCCGAGGGCCCTAGTTTTGATTGCACCAAAGCAGACCGCACGTGCAGGTCTATCGTGTTCTTGGAAAATCGTTCGTCATCGACTTTAGGAACGGCGGCGTTGCGAATGGGCTGAAAGGCCCAATGCCCCTCCCATTTCGCTCCTTGTTCAATCCATCGTCTAAGCAATGCTCGCTCGTACTCCGAAACATCCTTCGCAAACTCAGGTGGCGGCATTCTTGTGTTGTCGTCGCCCGACTCGATACGGCGAATCATCTCACTGGCATTGGGTTCGCCTGGGACGAGAGGTCCTGGTCTGTCCGGACTGCCATGCAGGCCCTCGAATGTATCCAGGCGAGTTTCTGCTTCGCGTTTGTTCTTGTCTGGACCATGACACGAGAAACATCGGTCCGATAGAATCGGCCGAATATCTCGATTGAATTCGATCCGTTCAGGAAGAGAGATTGGGTCCGACGTAGCGACCCAAAGAAGTGACAACAAAGTAATCGAGTTCATCATTGGGCTGTCACAGAAAGCAACATGGGAGGGGAAGGTCGATACATTGACCAAAAAATCGAGTTTGTATTGTCGTTCAGATGCCGTTGCGAAACAAGCCATTGGTCCGGACTGAATTGCGATTGATCGCTGTTACGCATAAGCCTCAGGTTGAATTCTACCCGTGTAGCCTGCGATTTCAGCCTGTGGTTGACGCTCCTTCCCGAGCATGCCGTCCACGGCCACCTTTTCAATTCGATATTGCCCATATCATCGATTTTTGCAATCCTCATTCCTCATGGACTTTGAAGTGCTCGCAAAACTGCAACGCAACGAATCCTTACAGTCCTTTTGGCGGAGTATTCCAAATGAACCTGCGTTTAATAATTGTCAAATCGATTTTTGCATTGACACTAGGATTGGTCAGCCATTTAGCGGCCGAGGACAGTTCGACCGATTCGCGATACGAAGAACTCAAAGCCAAAGTGGTTTCCGCATCGGAATTGCTGGCACTAGGGGATCTAGATGGCTTTGTGAAAGGGTTGCCCGGCGTCAGTCCAAACGATTCCAAGACTGCGGATTTCATCAAGACAGCCAAAGGAGCACGCCTTGCTTTGCCCGAGTCCATTGGAGCCTCCATCTCTCGCGTCGCGCTCATTCGCGAAGAGACAAGCGGAAAATCCTTCTACCAGTTTTCGATAGAGGAGGGCTACGCAAGCGGAATGGTACTGTGGAGATTGGTTTACTATCGAGGCGAAAACGCGTGGCAACTACGACATATTCATTTCAACCCGGGTGAAGCTGGATTGCAAGATTCGCCCGAAACCACTTCCAAACTCGATCAAGCCCCAAAAGAACTTGCCGATCTCGTCATGCAGGATTTCAGCCGCGACAACGTCGTCGACGGGGTAGCGAGACTCGTCAAGAGTTCGCATCCCAAAATAGCAGCAAATGCAAATGGAACAGATGTACAACGCATTGCGCTAACCGTTCAGCTCGACGCCATCAACGGCAATCCGTCGTTGAATGACTATGAACTCATCAAGACCGAGACAACGGGTCCACACCTGGTTCGTTTCCAATACATCATTCGCCGAAAAACACAGGCACATCATGTCCATTTGACGTTTTACAAATCCGATCAGGAATGGAAGACAACCGGCTGGCACTATTCGAATGACGGTCAACCTGTGTTTGTCGCTCGTCAAGGAAACGCATCTCAATCTCGCTAAGAGCCATGCCACATCGTTCCAGGTGATCGTCGATTATTCCTGGTTTGACTGTCGATCCCATTCCTTGACCAGGTAGGTCATTTGTCCAATGTGATGATGGAAGTGTACGCAACAACGAAGAAAGATATTGAATCGATCGGGTACATCATCCACGCCCGTAGCACGATATTCCCGCGACCAATCCACGGCCTCTTGTTTTCGAAGTGACCGAATTACCATCGTAACAGTCGCGTCGAGGTCCGCGAGCGCATCAGTTTTGTTACGGTTGACTACCTCGGAAAATTCGATTTCGCGGTCTCTGACATAACCGGTATTCTCGATTTGAGTTCCGATGTAGTAACTCAAATTGCCTTTCAGATGCAGGACCAAGTTTCCAAAACTGTTACCGTATGGGTAGGGTCTGGTCCAGAATTGTTCATCCGTAAGCTCCATTGCGAGGTCTCGTACACGAACTTGAAAGTCCTCAAAGTAGTGTACAAGACCGTTCGCCAGCGTCAGACATAAGCCGTCCATCGAGTTCATTGACAAAACCCCTAAACGCCACAGGCTACTTCAACCTAAACGGAAACAGCTGCCTTTTCGCGTGCCTTCTCCGTTTTCTTGGTCACCGATAACGGTTCGTCGATACGAACGCAATCCACATAGTATCGCCGCTTGCCGCCCTCCAGCTCTTCCTCCACCAAACCGTGGATGTCGGTGTCAAAGCCCGGGAACTTCTCGTTGAACGTACTCGCAAACTGCAGGTACTCGACAATCGTTTTGTTAAACCGTTCGCCTGGAATCAACAGAGGGATCCCTGGCGGATAGGGTGTCAACAGTACTGCAGTTGCTCGCCCCTCCAAATCGTCGATTTCCACTCGATCGATTTCATCATGGGCCATCATCGCAAAAGCATCGGATGGTTTCATGGCCGGCTGCATTGGGGACAAGTACATTTCGGTTGTCACCCGTGCTACGTCGTGCTTCTTGTAGGTCTCGTGAATCTGTCTGCACAGTTCTTTGAGGCCAATCTTTTCATAACGCGGATACTGCTGGCAAAACTCGGGCAAGATCTTCCACATCGGTTGGTTCTTGTCGTAGTCGTCTTTGAATTGCTGCAGCGAACTGAGCAATGTGTTCCAACGCCCCTTAGTGATACCAATCGTGAACATAATGAAGAACGAGTACAGCCCCGTCTTCTCAACAATAACACCGTGCTCGACCAAGTAACGCGTCACAATCGATGCAGGGATCCCGGTTTCGGCAAAATGGCCAGAAACGTCGAGGCCAGGGGTAATGACCGTGGCCTTGATCGGGTCGAGCATATTAAAGCCAGATGCGAGATTGCCGAAGCCATGCCAGTTCTCATCCGCTTTGAGCATCCAATCATCCCGTTCGCCAATCCCTTCCTCTGCCAATTGGTCGGGGCCCCAGACCTTGAACCACCAATCGCTGCCCCATTCGTCGTCCACCTTGCGCATGGCTCGCCGGAAATCGATTGCTTCCATGATCGACTCCTCGACCAGTGCCGTGCCTCCCGGTGGCTCCATCATGGCAGCAGCCACGTCGCAGGATGCAATGATCGCATACTGCGGTGAGGTGGACACGTGCATCAAGTAGGCTTCGTTAAACGTATTTCGGTCCAATTTCTTGTTCGTCGGCTCGCGCACCAAAATCTGCGAAGCTTGTGAAATACCCGCCAAAAGTTTATGTGTCGAATGCGTCGCAAAGATCATCGAATCCGACGGGGCAGGTCGATTCGGGCCAATCGCGTGCATGTCTTTGTAGAACTCATGGAATGCAGCGTGTGGCAACCAAGCCTCATCAAAATGAAGTGTCCCGATTTGGCCGTCCAACAACTTGCGCAGAGTCTCAACGTTGTAAATGATCCCATCGTAAGTGCTCTGTGTAATCGTGAGGATACGAGGCTTTCGATCTGGGTGTTTGGCCTGCGCTTCACGAGCAAAAGGATTCGCCTCGATCTTCTTTTGAATGTTTTCGAGTCGGAACTCATCCAACGGAATAGGACCAATAATCCCCAAGTTGTTTCGTGTTGGTGTCAAAAACACGGGTACGGCACCCGTCATGATGATCGAATGCAAAATCGATTTATGGCAGTTGCGGTCGACAACCACAATGTCACCGCTTGCCACCGTCGAGTGCCATACGATTTTGTTGGAGGTGGATGTTCCGTTAGTGACAAAGAAACAGTGATCCGCTCCAAAAATCCTGGCTGCGTTTCGTTCGGAGGCGGCTACTGGACCAGTGTGGTCTAGCAATTGCCCGAGCTCTTCGACCGCGTTGCAAACGTCAGCACGGAGCATGTTTTCTCCAAAAAACTGGTGAAACATCTGCCCGACCGGACTCTTCAAAAATGCAACTCCGCCCGAGTGACCGGGACAGTGCCACGAGTACGATCCATCTTGGGCATAGTCAACCAACGCTCGGAAAAACGGCGGAGCCAAGCCGTCGGTGTACGCTTTGGCTTCACGAAGGATGTGTCTCGCCACAAACTCCGGTGTGTCCTCAAACATATGAATAAAGCCGTGAAGTTCACGCAGGATCGCATTCGGAATATGCCGCGATGTCCGCGTTTCACCATAAAGAAAAATGGGGATGTCCGAGTTCTTGAAACGGATCTCCGCGATAAATTTCCGGAGGTTCTCCAGGGCCGACTTCATCGTTTCGTCGGACGCGAACTCATCATCGTCAATCGAAAGAATAAAGGCAGAAGCTCGACTCTGCTGCTGCGCAAATTGTGACAGATCGCCATAATTTGTAACCCCTGCGACTTCCGTCCCCTCGCGTTCAATTGCCTCAGCTAACGCCCGTATACCCAATCCCGAAGCGTTGCCGGACCGAAAGTCTTCGTCGATGATCACGATAGGGAACTTGAATTTCATAAAACTCTTTCTAATTGGATATTCAATCAGTCAGCAACATGCCCCTGGAACACCTGTCAGAGTAACGGACCCTGGCCAACCCGGAAAGCGGCAATTCTCTTTTTTTGGCCATTGTTTATGCACGCATTTTGACCCGATTCCGTTGATTCGCAGTTCGATTCCAGGAACCGTTTATCTAGCTGGAGCCATTCGAACTCGAGGACGAACACTCAATGATTCATCACCGCTCAGTAATTGGCAGAGGCCTTCTTGGATCATGAATTGCAAACGCATCGTGCGTTGAAGAAATCGAGTGGTCGCCTCTACTTCAGACGAGTCCAAATCGATGACCGTCAGATTTTTGGAACGCGACAGCGCGCTCTCGATCTTGTTCCACCAAATCTCAGCCGAACTGCCACTGTAGGTGACCAGCACAACCTGCTGTGCGCGACCGCAGGCTTTCCGAATGTCTGCTTCCTCTGGCTGCCCCAGTTCGATCCAGCGCTCGATCATCCCAGTGAGGTCTCGTTGGCATAGATCTGGATCCTCGGAATTGCTCAGCCCGCGGCCAAACTCAAGCCGCTCATGAGCCAACAAAGCAAAAGCAATCACTCTCGCCATCAGTCGACGGTTATTTTCCGATGGATGTTGCGCTAGTGTCAAACTATGCGTTGCGTAATAACCTCGATCGATATCGCTGATCTCAAGCTCAGCTTTGTACACCGTCGCCTTAGTTGCCATAGAAATTCATTTGGACAACTTAGGAAATCTTGCCGCAAATGACCGTGGCGTTGTGGCCACCGAAACCAAAGCTGTTGTTCATGGCGACCCTAACCTTCATGGGTCGCGGCTGATTGGGCGTGTAATCTAAATCGCATTCTGGATCCGGAGTGTCGAGGTTGATCGTAGGTGGAACAACATCGTGATAGCAACTCAGCACGGAGAGAATCATCTCGATACTTCCGCTTGCGCCGAGTGCGTGGCCCAGGTGCCCTTTGGTACTGGATAGCGCGACAGTGCGAGCCGCTTCGCCAAAAACGGTCTTCACCGCCACCGTCTCCGCCTTGTCGCCTAGTGGAGTGCTCGTGCCGTGAGCGTTGATATAGTCAATTTCGGACGGCGATAGATTTGCGTCCTTTAAAGCGTTGAGCATTGCCCGGCTCGCGCCGCGACCTTGTTCGTCTGGAGCCGTGATGTGTCCGGCATCGCAGGAACCACCGTATCCCAAAATTTCGCCATAAATGCGGGCGCCACGCTTCTTGGCATGCTCGTATTCTTCGAAAACCAAAACCCCGCAGCCTTCGCTCAAGACAAAGCCGTCACGGTCGCTGTCAAATGGCCGACTGGCTTTCTCGGGGTCATCATTGCGAGTCGAAAGGGCTTTCATATTTGAAAAGCCCGCAACACCCATCGCTGTGATCGCCGCTTCGGTCCCGCCAGTCAACATAATGTCCGCTTCGTCATACTGAATGGCCTTGAGAGCATCCCCCATGGCGTTGTTGCTGCTCGCACATGCGGTCGCCACGGCGAAATTTGGACCTTTTAGACCATACTGAATTGCAAGATTTCCACCTGCTGCATTGAGCATCATTTTTGGAATGGTAAACGGACTGACTCGATCAGGCCCTTTGCTGAACATCTTAAACATCTGCTCTTCGATCTCATTGAGACCCCCGATTCCAGAGCCCAAGATCGCGCCACAACGGAATGGATCTTCTTTCTCAAAATCCACTCCGCAATCTCGGACGGCATGATAGCCTGCATACATCGCAAAGAGCGTAAAACGATCCAGCCGTTTCACGTCTTTTGGCTCAACCGTTGTCCCAGGATCAAAACTGGCCACATCGCCACCAAACCGAACTTTGTGACGCGTCGTATCGATCACAGTTAACGGATGGATTCCACTTTTGCCATCCAAAATGGACCGCCAAAGCAAATCTACTTCACAAGCGAGGGGCGTAACGCAACCAAGCCCCGTCACGACGACACGACGTTTCATACTTTATCCGAAAACGATCCTAGGTACGGGAAGACAAAACCTGTTGCTATTCGACTAAGCCTGTTGCTTTTCGATATAGTCAACCGCTTCACCCACGCGTTGGATTTTCTCAGCAGCTTCCTCGGGGATGCTGATGTCGAACTCTTCCTCAAGTTCCATAACCAACTCAACGGTATCCAGCGAGTCTGCACCGAGATCGTTAACAAAGTGAGTATCGCGACCAATTTTGTCTTTCTCGACGCCCAGTTGTTCTGCAACGATGTCGATTACTCGTTCCTCAATAGAAGCCATAACCCGGGTGCCCCCTCAGCAAATTCAAATC
>JANMNR010000709.1:0-5040 GCA_031368325.1 Pirellula sp. | reverse complement strand
AGCAACCGATCCGAAGTTTGCCCATCTGAAAAACGAATTGGCAGCCTTTCTGCCCACGCAGAACACTGCGATGTTGCAGGTGCCGCGCGATAAAAAAGCCAAAGGCGATGGGGACTGATTTCTGAATCGTGTGTTCACCGGTATCGTTTGTAAAGTCAACTTCAAACTAATAACCTATCATGCCAAGCTTGCGAACTCTGATCATTCTGATTTTACTCTGTTCGATGAACATTCAGGCAGAGGAGAAGTCGTACGACATTGTAATCTACGGGGGGACTTCGGCCAGCGTCATCGCAGCGGTCCAAGCAAAGCAACTTGGCAAAACTGTGATCATTGTCTGCCCAGACAAGCATCTTGGTGGGCTGTCGAGCGGCGGGTTGGGGATGACGGATACTGGCAACAAAGCGGTTATCGGTGGACTAGCTCGCGATTTTTATCACCGTATTTGGAAGGAATATGAAAAGCCCGAAACATGGCGTTGGCAGAAACCAAACGAGTACACCGGAAAAGGCCAAGGAACACCTGCCGTCGATGGTGAGTTTCGTACCATGTGGGTTTTCGAACCACATGTCGCTGAGAAAGTTTTTGAAGACTACATTCGAGAATTTCAGATTCCTGTCGATCGAGATGAGTGGCTCGATCGTTTATCGGGTGTCAAAAAATCAGGGACGCAAATTACCTCGATAACCATGCTGTCTGGCAAAAAATACGCAGGCAAAGTCTTTATGGACGCGACCTACGAAGGAGACCTCATCGCAGCGGCGGGCATTGACTACCATGTCGGTCGCGAAGCGAATTCCGTTTACGGCGAACAATGGAACGGTGTTCAGATCGGTGTTTTGCACCATCGACATCATTTTGGCACGATAAAGCAAAAGATTAGTCCATACGTAATCCCGGGCGAACCAAGCAGTGGATTGCTTCCACGGATCAGCGCCGTTCCACCCGGAGAGTATGGTTCTCGCGACAAACGTGTTCAGGCCTATTGTTACCGGTTTTGCGCCAGCAATCATCCTGAGAATCGAGTTCCGTTCCCAAGACCATTGGGCTATGACCCAAGGCAATACGAGTTGCTAGTCCGTATCTACGAAGCGGGTTGGAAGGAAACGTTCGATAAATTTGATGACGCTCCCAATCGAAAAACGGATACGAATAACCATGGTCCGATGAGTACGGACAACATTGGGATGAACTACGACTATCCTGAAGCCAGCTACGAGCGACGTCGCGAAATCCTCGACGAGCACAAAACCTATCAGCAAGGTTGGCTTTATTTCATCGCCAATGACCCTCGCATTCCCGAGGATGTCCAAGCGAAGATGCGAGAATGGGGATTGCCCAAAGATGAGTTTGTCGACAACGCAGGGTGGCCGCACCAAATCTATGTACGTGAAGCTAGGCGGATGATTGGGCATTTTGTGATGACCGAGAACGAGCTCATGCAAAGGAAGCCTACACCTGAGTCCGTTGGCATGGGCAGCTACACAATCGACTCGCACAACGTCCAACGCTACATTACGCCGGACGGCTTCGTTCAAAACGAGGGCGATATCGGCGTGGGCATTCGACCCTACTCGATCGCTTATGGAGCTCTGGTTCCCAAAAAGGTACAGTGCGTTAACCTATTCTCTTCAATCTGCGTCAGCAGTTCGCATATCGCTTACGGGAGTATTCGAATGGAACCCGTTTTCATGATCCTGGGGCAATCAGCCGCGACGGCAGCGTCCATTGCAATCGACCAAAACCTTGCTGTACAAGACGTGCCTTACGCAAGGCTTCGTGAACAGTTGGTCAAGGACCGGCAGGTACTGGAACACGCTTCTTCTGTTGGGCCAGTGAAGCCGAAACAACCGGTTGCACGACCCGATTCGCTCGAGGGAATCGTGGTCGACGACGAAGAGGCGAAGCTGACGGGGGACTGGAAAGTGAGTAGCTCCGCAGCAAGGTATATTGGAAACGGATATCGCCACGACGGCAATCGCCGAGTCGGAGTATCCACAGCTCGTTTTGAAGCCAGTCTTCCCAAGGCAGGACGATATGAAGTCCGATTCGGATACTCTCCCAACAGCAATCGAACTTCAAAGGTTGCGATAGAAGTGCAGCATGCAGAAGGATCGAAAACAGTAACGATTAATCAGAAAAAAGTTCCAGCCATCGATGACCTATTTGTGTTGCTCGGCGAGTTCAAATTCACGGCGACCGAACCCGCTGTGGTCATTGTCTCCAACGCAGACGCTGACGGCTATGTCGTGATCGACGCAGTGCAATGGATTGCGAAATAGCAAGGCGGTTTAAAGACGATTTGTCGCCTATCGGAAAATCAATTTGCAATAAAGGCCTTCCGACTCCTGAGGGCCAACGATGAAGTGTATGTTTCTTTTTCAATGTCCGCTGGATTGCCTTGGGACTGGCAATACAACTCAAAGTAAATCAGCCGTATTCAATTGGTAGGGGTTACCAGTTGGGCACTTTAAACAGTTGAAAGTACTTTACATGACTCCGCATCAGTTCCGGAAAATTGCCCTCTCACTTCCTGACGTCGTCGAGTCGGAACATATGGGGCATCCTGACTTTCGAACGGGCGGCAAGATCTTTGCCAGCTTGGGAGCCCCCGACAAAGAATGGGGAATGGTCAAGCTAACTCCCGAGCACCAACTGGAATGTTGCCAAACGCAACCAGACTGCTTTCAACCTTGCAATGGAGCCTGGGGCCGAAATGGCTATACCAACGTGCAGCTTTCCAGGGCCACTACAGCAAGTATCCGATCGGCTCTCCGTTTGGCGATCGAAAACGCTGTCGCATCACTCCCTACGAAAAAGAAAAGGGCTAAGCAAAGGAATGTCGAATAACGACTTAAAGGCTTTGATTGTAGTTTCAGGTGGATGCGAACCACACGCCACTGTCTCCATCAACCAAAACTCAGGGCCTACACCGGACGACAGTCAACCTCTTTAGTGAGGATGCGATAGATAGTGCTGACGGAGTATATCTTTTCCATAGTCGTTGCCATTTGGAGTTCGAACGACTGTGTGGATATGTTCGCGAGTGGGCGTCGATGAGCGAACTGGCGCCACGCGGCGCTGGTGATCAAACTCGATCAAAATGACAGGGCTGTGGATACGATAGTAATAAACACTCTCGTCTGATTGTCCACCAATCCAAGCAAAACATGTTCGATCGAGGTGCTCCTTGACTTCCGACATTCGAACCTTGGCGTGGTCATCGCGCATGTTGCCAACGTACTCTCCGATTAGAACCAGAAGCGTCTGTTTTTGTTGCTCATCCAGCTTTGCTCCGGGAATGCCCGCGTAATCCAAAACAACATTATCCTTGTACGCCTCTGTCAAGTTGTTGTTGCCGTCCTTCTTGTCCATCACCACCGCTTGCTTACGCTGTGCTTCGGATAACATTTTCATCAACTGCAGTCCTTTGTTCTGTTCTTCCTGCATAACCATCGTGCCTTGAAACTTTCCAGCTTTGGCTTCCACGGGCTCCGAACCCATGAAGACGGGGCTCATCACGACTTGTTCACCCAAGACAAAGTAATTGATCACGACATGATGCCCATCGAGTTGCCAACCCCAAGGTTCGGTGTCGGATGGCTTTCCCATGATTGTGATCCAATAGAGCCATTCACCGTATTCGCGAAAGTTGTTGGCCAGCTCAGCGAGGGTCCCATTCAATTTCATGATGTCCTGGGTTTTTTTGAGGCCTTTCGCACTGAGGCTCTGCTGAAGCATTTCAAACGCAAGCTTCCGCTGCGCATCGGACATTTCATTGAAACCAACGCCCTGTCGTTTTGTCATGTGGCGATTATCCCACTGCCTCCATTCTGCGTCATCGACGGGAAATAACGTGCGTCCACGCTGTTCTTCCGAAAGCCCATTCAAAAACGCTTCTGCGGCGATGCGAACAGGTTGGGTTGTGACTCCCGTTGACTTAACAGGAAAAAGATTTTTCTCGGCGCCGTTGGATGTGACAATTCCAATGAATGGTTCATCGACTTTCGGTGCACCGCCTCGCGGCGGTTGTGAAAATAGATAGACTCCTGAGACAGCCACGAGTACTAGGGCCACAATCAATACTCGGAAGACGACGGGTTTGTTGTGCACGAAAGACCTTATTATGATTTGTGGAGTAGGTTGTGACACAGGCTGTCAGCTGCCTCAAAGGCGGATAAGCTGCCCCCGAGGCCGATAAGATGATGAGAACACGGAGTAGACTCCTAGGTTCCCGTCGCCTGAGCTTGAATTGCTGCAGCTGGCGCTCCGGGCAAAACCGCCGCTGCTGGAACCGTTGCTGCAGGTACCGTTACGATGATCCCATCCAATGGCTTGCGTGGCAGTTTTTCGTCGCGAATGGCGGCTTGGTACACAAAGGTCGCCATGATGATCGAAGCTTGCTTTGCATCTTCCTCTTGAATACGCTCGTACACGTCCATACTGGAGTGGTGAGTACGAGTGTCGTACTCGAGAGGATCCTGAATGAACTGGAATCCAGGAAGTCCCACGCCGTCGAAGGACTGGTGGTCTGTTCCGCCCGTATTCGATGACGTGATCGTCGTCGCGCCCATGTCAGCAAACGGAGCTAGCCAAGCTCGGAAAATGGGTCTAACGGCTTCGTTTCCCTGCAGATAGATCCCGCGAATCTTTCCGGTTCCGTTGTCCAAGTTGAAGTAGGCAGAGAATTTTTCGTGCTCCGCTTTGAGTTCATACGTCGCCTTGGGGCGTTCTCTCGCAGCCTCGCTACCTTCAGGACGCGTCGGAGCTTTGAGGCTGCCGAAATGGTCAGCCACATAAGCTCGAGAACCAAACAGGCCTTGCTCTTCGCCGGTCCACAAGGCGATCCGAATGGTTCGTCTCGGTTTCGCATCAATGGCTTTGAGAATGCGAACCGCTTCCATTGCGACGCCGCAGCCAATTGCATTGTCGGTGGCCCCTGTCCCAGCATGCCATGAGTCGAAGTGACCACCGAGCATAACCACCTCGTCCTTAAGATCCGTACCTGGAATCTCAGCGATGATATTGAAGCAGTTTGGG
>JANMNR010000695.1:0-2201 GCA_031368325.1 Pirellula sp. | reverse complement strand
CGTCAACTCTCCTTGAATGGTGGGGTTGTGAACCAACTCACCATAAATACTCACGGACGCCGGATCTTTGGTCGTCCTGGCCATTGCCAATGCATCGCGCACACCGAAACAAAGGCCCATGTGCTCCGCTCGAATCACTTTCATTGCTATTCTCCAGTTGGAAAGACTTCCTAATCGCAAAGGGCTCTGCAATGCAAAGCTTATGGCTAAAACAAAAGCTCAAGCGATACGGCTTGAGCCGAAGCAACGACGCGCTACCTGATCAAAACCCCTCCGCGCCGGGACGCAATCGGCCTCGGCTTGCGATTGCTTTGGTTGTCATTGGGCTGGCAGCTGGCCTAGCGTCCTCGAGTGCCTTCTGAAGCTGGTCCAAATAAGTCGTGAACCGCTTGTGGCCGGCCTTGGTGATTCGGCAAAGCGTTTGTGGGCGATTGCCTTCGAATCGCTTCTCGAGTTGAACAATACCTTCCTCCTCGAGATGATGCAGATGGCGATTCAAATTGCCGTCCGTCAAATCGCACAACGACTTGAGTTCGGGAAACACCAATCCATCCGGATGCAGAACCAAACAAGTGACGATTCCGAGTCTGGCTTTCTCGTGAAAAATCCGCTCCAAGCCTTCGTAGGCATACGGTGCCGATTTCGAGTTTTTGTCTTCTTCGTTGCGACTCATTCCCCTTTCTCCAATGCCCAGTAGAGAACTGCTGCGCTCAGCATCTGACCACCACCAAACGACAACCCCATCAACCAGGGTGAGTACGCCCAACCCCGCGTTGCCAAAACGATACAGAGCAATCCCGAAACGACGAAGTACAACGCCACCAGTGAAACCAGCTTGGGCAAGAATCGAGCGGAGGCAGCAACTCCCAACCCAAATACCATCGACCACAGTCCGGGCAGCATCCAGCCAACCTCAGGAGCGTACCAAGCAATGACAACAGTTAACGCAAGCCCAGAAAGCAACGCAGGAATCATCGGTGCCACCGCGCTGCGTGTCATATGCCGAAACATGGGCCCTGAACGCCAATAGCGCACGAACACTTCGCCAAAACTCAACACTGCACAAAACAAGGCGATTCGTATCCAAAGCGTTAGGAAATCATTCAATTCCGGTGTTTTCGGATCCACCCAACGCGACTGCAGCGAACATCCTATCCAAGCCACTACGCTCGTTGCCATTATGGAGGCAGAGCGATACCCACGAAACGTTTCGGCCCGGTTTAAGCTCGAACGAATCTCGGCCAAATCCTCTAACGCTTGATCGATGGATCTCATGCTCATACAAACATTTTAGTTTCCCTGTTGCGGCTTTGCAATGCAAAGTATAGGAATCCTGGCCAAAATTACATCGCATACGGCACTAGAGCAAAGGGGAAAATCCATCGAGATAGACAGGGAAATCGACCTCCTCGCTTTCTCGCAACCACACCATTGACGTTTCGTCTTCAGGCCTTGTGACCATGACTGGCGGCAAGTGGACAACCTACCGGTCCATGGCGGAGGATTGCATCGATCGAGCGATCATGCTGCAGGCTTTATGAGGCGGCCCTCGACCACACATGCACTCCCGCTACGCGGTTGCCCATGTGGAGCAATTATCATCGGTTGGGCTCGTTTTCGGGCATATGGAACGGATGGACCGTTGATCGAGCAGATGATTGTCAAACGCCCGGAACTTGGCTTGAGACTCCACGCCGATTGGCCCATTGTGGTGCTGAGGTGGTTTGGGCGGCAAGGCACGCATGGGCAAGAACGATCGAGGATGTTCTCGCCAGTTGCAATCGAACGTTATTCCTAAACGCTCGAGATAGCACCAAGCGTTGCGAGATGGATGGCGGAGGAGTTGGGGCGAGGCACCTCGCGGCAGGCATCGCAAATTCTCGCTCTTGAGGAAGTTGCTCGGAATTGTTTGCCCATTAGCATGGCCACCTAAAACGAGTTCGCACGTGTGCGCAAGCTCTGCTAAGTCCAGATGTATCTTTGCTCCTTGCCGCTCAACCAAGCAACGCTGAGATCGGTTTGCCATCGTTGGCCACCTTAAACGGGCGACCGGTGGGAGAAATCACAATCTCATCAAGCGATAGACCGAGCGCTTTGGCAATGGTTGCGTTGAAGTCTGCGGGAGAAACGCCGTCTTTATCCACACTGAATCCCGCCGCGTCGGATGAACCATAAAACTGGCCGCCTCGAATACCTGCTCC
>JANMNR010000694.1:0-6792 GCA_031368325.1 Pirellula sp. | reverse complement strand
TTGAGATGGAACGTGTTCTGTTAGAGCGTGGAAAGGCAGCTGCCCAAGCATTCGCCCTCGAGAAGAAAGGTATTGACGCCGGCACCGCGGAAAAAATTTCGGTTGAAGCGCAAAGACTGGATGCCGAGAAGGTCAAGGCAGAAGCCCTCCTCAACATCGAGAAAGAGCGAATCAGGATGACCCAAGGCAAGGAGGGTGTTAGGGCATTCGAACTAGAAAGGAAAGGCCTCTCGAAAGTTGATGCAAAAGATATCGCTAGTCAAGAAGCTGCACTCAATCCGGAAAAGAAGGATCAAGAAAAAAGCCAGAGCCAGAAAGCCCCCCCGCTACAGGTGTTTCAATCCAGGTTGCTTACACGAGGCCCAGATCAAAATCTGCAGCCACAGCGAGACATGGCATCAACACTGAAACGTCAAGAAGTCATAATGAAAGCCCAGTTAGAAGCCCTCAAGAAAAAACCAAATCCGGGCGATCCTGTCGCTGAAAGAATTGAATTCGTTGTTGTCAAATGAACTCTCGAGTAAACTCAAGGTTGAAAGAATTCTGCTGCGTAGGAAAGTAAAAACCTAATGTCCGATTCTCCCCAGACAAAGCCCACCAAATTGACAATCGAGGACTTGATCCAAGCCCAGGAGGCGAACGAACGTCATCTATCCGAAATCGCCAAGTGCTTGAAGGTGATGGCAAGTAGTACAAGACAGCAGCATGATCCGGTGGGGTATCGCTGGATCTGGGCCGTTCTGGGGGGCCTTGCATTGTTGGGAAGCCCAAGCGTTCCAATGGGTTCTCAAATTTTCGCGTCAATCTGCCTGTTTGTAATCACATGGGTTTTACTTGGCAGGTCTCAGCAAGTTTCCCCCATTTCGGAATCCGCTCAGGTTGAAGCGAAAAAGCAAGAAGCGCCAACGAAAAAGTGGTTTGACTAATGGCAAGGCCTGCAAAACCGATCGACGAATCCACCTACGCCGGCCGCTTTGCTGCAAGGCTTCGAACCCTCAGGGAGAAGGCTGGCCTAACTGGTGAACAGATGGCCCAAGCGATCACAGAGGCCGGCTACGAATGCACAAAAGCCACATGGCATTCGTGGGAGTCATCTAGAACAGAGACACCGATACGGGCGTTGCCAGCCATGGCAAAAGTACTTCGCAGGACTCCTAGAAGTCTGTTGCCAGAAAAATAGCGTAGTTGACACAGCGTAAACAATTCGTATCATCTGCGAGTCAACAAAAGTGGCCTCGCGATGTTTGTACCATCCGAGGCCGTGGTCCCAACTCGGATGAGGAGTAAGAACGATGGCAAGTGTAGTTGCGCCAATGTGGTTTTTCTATCGCAAACCAAGGGCAACCCGTTGGATATCCGCTTGGTTGCGAAAAGCCAGATTCAATGTTTTTCTATGGCACATTGAAGAACAACGTTGGATTCTCTTGAGTGGTCGAGCGCTGAGCAAGAAAGATGCGATCGAGTTTTTTGAACGATTTGAGCGAATTTCGGAGGCTGTCCCGATTCTCTGGCCGGTGGGCGTCGAGTTCCCCGGAGTGCATTCTTTGGAGTGATCACAAAAAGCCATTCCCAAGCCCGTCAGAATTTTTTTGTTGCCACATCGGTGCAGCGACTTGGTTTTATCGGGTGTCACTGACACCCGCCCGACCGGTTTTTGGCCGATTCTAGCGGATTGATTTATTACGAATCCCTGCGTTTTTAGCGTTTTTGCAGGATTGAGAGAAGGCATTTTTTGCCTTATGAAGCCGTTGCTCTAACCAACTGAGCTACTTCGCCAAAAAATCTAACTACGCCGGACCGTAACGCCACGCACGCATTTATCAAGAAAATATCATCGCTTCGCCAAATTGGCAAGCCTTGTCCTACCTGCCTGTCGCCCCAAAGCCTAACGGTTGTGCCGTTGGGCTCTAGAAATGCAACCTGCGTGAGGTTCCAATGTTGGGGACCGTCCGCCGCTGAGCGGTTGAGCTTCCTCCGCTGCATCCTCTCCAAGGAACTTTATGCGTTTCTTATCCACTTTCGTCTCGTTGGCATTGCTTCTTTTCCAAATGCTCAGTTCAGGTAAAGCTGCCGAAAACCCTGCGAATATCGTCGTTATTCTCGCAGATGACCTGGGATACGCCGATCTGGGTTGTTTCGGTGCAACCGATATCCGGACTCCCCATTTGGATAAACTCGCTAGCCAGGGCACTCGGTTTACCCATTTCAGCGTGACCCAGGCGGTTTGCACTGCGTCGCGTGCCGCTTTGATGACCGGCTGTTACCCCAATCGAATCGGGTTAGCTGGAGCACTCAATCACACCAGCCTTAATGGCATCCATCCTGACGAGGTTCTGCTGCCCGAAATTTGCAAGGCCAAAGGATACGCCACGGCTTGCTTTGGCAAATGGCATCTCGGCACACGGCCTGCATTTGATCCGATACGAAATGGATTTGATACTTGGCTCGGGCTGCCCTATTCGAACGACAATGGCCCATTGCATCCAACGGTGCGCGGTATCCCCGCATTGCCACTCATCGAAGATGGCGTGGTCGTGGGTAACGATCCCGATCAATCGAATTTCACCAGATTGTTTACCGAAAAAGCAGTAAAGTTCATTTCGACGAACAAGTCTCGGCCCTTTTTTCTCTATGTCCCACACGTTATGCCACATGTGCCGATTGCCGCATCCCAAACTTTTGCAGGAAAATCGAGTCGAGGTCTTTATGGTGATGCTGTCGAAGAATTGGATTGGTCCGTCGGCGAAATAATGAATGCGATCAACCGCAATGGATTGGAGGAAAATACCCTCGTGCTCTTCCTATCGGACAACGGCCCCTTTTTAAGCTATGGCGATCACGCTGGTCGAGCTCATCCATTTCGCGAAGGCAAGCTGACAACGTTTGAAGGAGGAGTGCGTGTCCCTTTCATCGCCCGCTGGCCAGGTCATGTCCCGGAAGGCAAAACATGCACTGAGGCTATGAACGGAATCGACGTGCTGCCCACCATTGCAAAGATCATCGATGCGCCGTTGCCAAACCAGAAGCTCGATGGTTTGGATTTGTCGCCGTTGTTGCTTGGCAAAGCCAACGCTAAGGGGCGAGAGACGTTTGCGTACTATTCCGGGTCTGAACTGCATGCGGTACGAAACGGCAAATGGAAACTGCACTTGCCTCATGATTACTTAACCGTCAACGGTCCCGTTGGAACCGGTGGAAAGCCCGCCAACTTCGCCAACATGGCGCCTAATTCGATCGAGGAATCTGGTGTGCGTGGGATCGCAAGCCGACATGGTTACAAAGTAGCGCAACAGGAACTTGCCTTGTTCGATCTAGATGCCGATCCTGGTGAAACCTCAAATGTTGCGTCGCAAAACCCTACCATCGTCAATCAGATTGAGATGCTTGTTAAAGGTTTTCGCACCGACCTAGGAGATGGTTTAACCAAATCTGTTGGTTCCGGAGTACGACTAGCTGGGTTTGACACGCAAGAAAAAAACGCGTTCAACAAGCGACTGTTTGACAGAGAGAATCTCATGGCATGGTGCATCGTGCCCTTTGACTCCGCCAAGCGATCGCCACGCGAACGAGCAAGCATGTTGCGCGAGTTGGGCATCAAAAAGTTCGCTTACGATTACCGCGCCGAACATATCCCAAGTTTCGAGAGCGAAATCGCGGCCCTAAAAGAAAACGGCATCGAGTTGTCCGCATGGTGGTTTCCCATGACTCTGAACGAGGAAGCGAAAATGACACTGTCGTTGTTTGAAAAGCATCAGCTTCACCCGCAACTTTGGGTCATGGGGGGCGGCAACACCAACATGTCCGCCGACGAGGCGGAAGCGTTTGCGAACAAGGAAGCGGAACGCATTCGGACCATTGCCGCGGCTGCTCAGAAAATCGGAAGCACGGTAGGACTCTACAACCATGGTGGTTGGTTTGGCATTCCAGAGAATCAAGTCGACTTGATACGCAGAGTCGGTATGCCCAATGTTGGTATTGTTTTCAATCTCCACCATGCGCATGATCAGCTGGATCGGCTGCCGACTGTCTTGGCCAAGATGATGCCTCACCTGCTCGTCATCAACATCAACGGCATGCAGACCGATGGCGAAAGGCTCGGTAAGAAAATTCTCCCAATCGGTGACGGGGATAGAGATTTGGAAATTTTGAAGGTGATTTCGGACAGTGGATTTAAGGGGACGATCGGCATTTTGAACCATACGGACGAAGATGCGAGAAAACGATTGGAGCTGAATATGAGTGGCCTTGAGTCACTTGTGTCCAAATTGTCGAATCGAAAAACCAATAATTGAATCTGCGAAAGCGAAGGAAGTAATGCGCCTCCGCGATAAACCGATTGGGCCTAAAGTGGTGACTGTACAAGCGTGGATCAGTCACAACCGGTCGTGCCGGAGACGTGTTTCGACCTCGTCCCTGGCGTACGCCTGGGCGTTCCAAAAAGCAAAAAGCGATGTGTTCGGGAGACCGGGCGCAACTACATTGAAGGTTAATCAACAATGGCCAAAGCGGACTTGATCTCGATTTCTTGCCTACGCGGTTTTTTTCATTACTTCCACTATGGGATCGATCTTGGCGATGGAACGGTTGTTCACTTGGCGACCGAGCCACAAGGGCGTGAAATGCTAGTGCAGCGGGTCAGCATGGAGTCGTTTGCAAATGGATCGGCTATCGCGATCGAAGCGGTGACTGACGCATTGCCTGCGGATGTTGTGGTCCAAAGAGCGCTTGAGGCCGTTGGCACCAAAGGATACGACTTGGTGATTGGCAACTGTGAGCATTTTGCGAGGGAGATGAAGACGGGTAAGGGGCAGAGCGTCCAAGTAAAAATGTACTTAAGTTCGGTGGCGAGAACCGCATTTTCCGGAATCGCCAGCACGGCGAGACGGCATGTCATTGCCAGTTCGCTAACGATGGTTTCGCAATCCAAAACCTTATTGGCTGCGGGTTCGCTTTTACCAACGGTCATGGGCGAGAGTGCCAGACATGGAGCATATTTGGTGGCTCGCAAGATGACGATGGCGCATGAGGAAGCGGAAAAGTCTAGTCGTTCCGTGGGACACGCTGCATGTGCAGCGGGTGGCTTTGTCGTGGGTGGACCAGCAGGTTCGGCAGCTGCCTTGGCCATCTCCGTTGCGTCAGAGAGGTTTGCGGAACTCCTCCAAAAACGATTCTCGACTTAAAACTGAAAGTCGCGAGAGACAGCCTCGTTGACTGGCAGGTAACGATAGTAGACCTCCAGTGTTAAACAAGCCATCGTCGTGATATAGAGTCGACCACCGGTTTGGTTTGCGATAATGCTTGCTGGGTTGGAGATATTGCCAGGGAACCACCAGCTACCGGCCATGTGCCCGCTCTTCTCTTGGGTGTTGACCAAGTAATCTCGCATGACGCTGTTCCATTCCATCCAAGGTTTGTCACCGTACTGAAAAAGCGATTGTGTCGCGTAATAATTGAAATACACGTCGAAAGACGACGGACCCTCTTTTGAGAGATATGCGATCGCCTTTAGGATCGAGGGGTCTGTTTTCGACCATCCTCGATAGATCCGCAATAACGTTCCAATGGACGTCATGCTAGCAGTCGGTTTATTGAATCCTTCGTTGTAAAAAAACATAAAATCGTTCTTCGTATGCTGAAGCAAAAACAAATCAACACCGCGGATCGTTGCCGCGTTGACAATAAGCTTTGCATTGACGGCACTCTTTAACGCCATGACTTGCCAGCCAACAATCGAGAGATCGCCCGGCATTTTGGGATGATATCCCCAGCCGCCATCGTTGTGCTGTGCGTAGATGATGTGATTGATTGTTTCCTGGCATGGCTTCTTGAGTAGCTCCGAATCTCCCTTCATCTGGAGTGCTTCGCAGAGGGCTAGGGTCGCAATTCCATGTTCGTACATCTCGGCCTTGGCGGCAGAAGTAAGCCAGGTTGCGCGTCCGCTATGTGAAGACAGATTTTGAATCAAAAAGTAAATGCCCCGATTCACCTGTTCGCTGTACTCCCCCTCTTGCATGGTATGCCCTCTGCCCATGAAACAAAGCAGAGCGAGACCCGTTGCAGCGATTTCGTGTGGGTCCAACTCTATTCCACTATGGTCGCATTCGCCTTTGCATGGTCCATCTTCAAACCGCATGGTCCAGGAACCGTTGTTGCGTTGATGTCGGGCCAAGTAAGCCAGAGCTTCATCGACGGCTTGCTCGCTCGGACCGCTGGCGCCATTGAGCTTGCCCAACTCCACTCGATTTTTTGGGGAACGTCCCGTGAGCGATGACGAAATGAATGAGGTGCCTGCAGCCTTGGATTCACTGCCGGATAGACGGACCACGTCGGAAAGTGTTGTGGACATTCCCGGCAAATCGCCCGGGATGTCAAGGTTGGTCACTTGAATCTCAGTGATCTTGGTTGTGCTGCTGAAATCCGGCGGCGCAATGCCCGTTTCGCTTGGCTGTTCATCCACCGTCGACTCGATGACGATCGTTTCAATGGATTCGACATCGCTCGTTGAAAAGCCGGACTGGATCAATTGCCGACCACCCGTTCCTGTGCCTGTGAGCGTCCAGATGGCCATCAGCAGCAAAAGCAAAAGGTGAATAGCGAAACTGCTCAGTCCGGCGATCCATGGGTTTTGGGACTTGGGTTGGTTCACAGATGGCTCGGGGATCGACGACTATCACGGCTTTGGCTCGTGATCTATTTTAGTTGCAAAGAGGATCCGTTCGCAACAATTCGATCGATTCTGAAGGGAGAAGTGGCCCGGCGGATTCGTTACAAACCGTGCAGGCCGCGTCATGC
>JANMNR010000688.1:0-6079 GCA_031368325.1 Pirellula sp. | reverse complement strand
CCTGCTGGCATCCAAGTTGCTGAGCATTGGTATTACGCCCAAGAACGCCGACGAGCTTTGGAATATCGTTCGTTCGGACAAATCCTACCTACCCTCGACAACAGTTACTTGGCTTGAAGGGAATGTGCGGGAAATTTCGACAAAATAGGGTTGTGGAGTTTCCTCCAAGTGCCCGATAGTGCGACATGTTTTCTAGCCCTGAGTATAATGCGGAACTTAGTGGTTTGAGTACTTCGCCAAACCTTATCCCAGATACCCTTGTCCACAACTCTTGATTAGGATTCTACAAATTGGTCCAGTACTGTCGCCAACTCACCACTTCGGTATCTTTCGGAAGATTTATCATTCTGCTCATCGTCCTTTCGGGCCTTTTTGCCGGTGCGGAAACGTATCCGGAGTTTGACGAAGGAACATCTCTAGGGAGCATACTTCAACTCGCACAAAACTTCATTTTGTTCGTGTTTTTCGTCGAAATCGTCTTGAAGATCATCGCTTGTGGAAACAAGCCTTGGTCCTTCTTTCTAGAGCCCTGGAACGTCTTCGATTGTGTTATTTTGTCCGTTTGCCTGTTGCCGCTCAACATGCATTCGGCTTCTGTCGTTCGGATGGCACGCATCCTCCGCGCACTTCGAATGATCACAGTACTGCCAAGACTTCGCTTGCTGGTTAGCGCGTTGCTCAAGTCGATCCCATCTCTCGGGTATATCGGCGTCCTTTTGGGACTGCACTTTTACATTTACTCAGTCGTCGGTACTGTCACCTTCGGCAAAAACGACCCAATTCGTTTCGGTAGTTTACACGCTACAGCATGCACTCTATTCCAGGTGCTAACACTAGAGGGCTGGAACGATGTTCGGGACACGCAAGTTCTGGGTTCCGACGTTGCCTACGACGATGCATGGAAAGTGCTTGCGGAGGGGCAGCGAGTCTCACAGGGACGGCCGCTCATTTCCACCATTTATTTTATCTCGTTCATTCTTCTGGGAACGATGATCATGCTGAACTTGTTTACAGGAGTCATCATCACGAGCATGGAGGAGGCACAAGACGAAGCGAAATCAGGAGGTGCAAAGGCTCAGCTAAAAGAACGCGGGTTCCTCACATTGCACGACGAGCTAAATCAAGTGAGTTCTCAGATGCAACAAATCATGGACCAAATGAGTGCCCTACAAGAACGGGCGGCAAAAATCCAAGTGAAAGAGACCCCTCCACAAAGCAAGCCATCGCGCGAAGAATTCTATTGATCGAGCAGATAAAGGACTTTTGGTGGTGCTTCAAGGCCCTTGCATTTAGGTCTACTTTTTAGGCTTTCCTACTTCTGGTTTTCCTGCTTCTGGCTTGCCTTTTTGAGACTTGGATGCGTCTTCCTTTTTTGCTTCAGCGCCTTTCAATTTCAAGATAGTACCAAGCTTGATATTTACTTGTTTTTTTGTTTGCTGCATAAACGCTTTGCGAAGAAGTCGCGCCGGGGGAGGCTTGACCCCTTCCTCGAAGTTGATTTCTATGTTGGTTTTCGCTGACGCGAAAAACTCTCCGGCTAACAAATTATTGGTTCGCGACGCATTTCCCTTCATCGCACTTCGAAGTTCCTTTAGTTCTGCCTCCTTGAATGGTTTTCGCAATCGTACAGACACGACCATTTGGCGTTTCTTCCAAGCTACACCAAATTGCTGATCCTTTTTCAAACGTTTGAACGCTTTCGAAAGATCGAGTAACGGAAACTGCTTTTCAGTGGACTCTCCCACCCCAAGCTTGAATTCAATTTTCTCAAAGTGGATAGAGCCGGCGGTCATTAGATCGTCTGGCTTGCAGCCGATCACTTTTGCGACCGCCGTACGCAACACCACTCGAAACGACTTCTGCGCCTTCTCTAGATACGAATTGATATCATCTAGAGCTTTCTTCCCCTCTTCCGGCTGATCTTCGCCAGCAATCTCGGCCAAGGCTTGTGCGACCTTGGACTCGAGGCTCGTTCGGAATTTTTTGATATCGGCGTTCTTGCGATAGTCGAAGCCTTTCGCAGAGGATCCCTTTGGCAAAATGACTTCCAGCGAAACCTTGATCGGATTGACCTCAAGTATTTCTTCGATCTCGGCAATGCTCACATCCGCCGGCAACGTCATATCCTGCAAGTCAATCCACGAGTCATCGATTACGATTGCGTCTTTTGGCGCCATGGCATACCTCAATCAAGCGGGGGGGCCGGTTTCAATCCAATTTGGAAGCTAAACGGACAGATCAATCGAAGTCGTAGGAAAACTCACCATTCTCGACCCCTACGCGCACTTTCGCAATGGCACTACCGGCCATCATACGATTGAGCATTTCGCGACTGATCGACGGCAAAAGTGTATTCGTCAAAATGGCATCGATCATTCGTCCGCCGCTTTCGAGTTCTGTGCATCGATCCACGATCAGCTTTACCACGGCATCGTCAAACACAAACGGAAGCTTGTGATTGTTCGCGATTCGCTTCTCGATGCGGCCCAATTGCAGTCGGCAAATGTTGGCGACCATGTCGTCGCTGAGCGGGTAATAGGGGATGGTTACAATTCGCCCAAGCAACGCTGCCGGAAACACCTTCAAAAGCGGTTCTCGCAACGCTTTGGCAATTCCCTCAGGGCTAGGCATCAGCTCCGGATCCTTGCACATGTTCATGATCAAGTCGCTGCCCACATTGGTCGTCAACAAAATCAAAGTGTTCTTGAAATCAATCAATCTACCTTCGCCGTCTTCCATGATCCCCTTGTCGAACACCTGAAAGAATATTTCATGCACATCGCTATGAGCCTTCTCGACTTCGTCGAGCAAAACAACGCTGTAAGGTTTGCGCCGAACGGCTTCGGTCAGAATCCCCCCTTCGCCGTAGCCAACGTAGCCGGGAGGTGCACCCTTCAAAGTGGATACCGTATGCGCCTCTTGAAACTCGCTCATATTAATGGTGACGATGTTTTGCTCACCACCGTAAAGCGATTCGGCAAGCGCCATGGCTGTTTCTGTCTTTCCGACCCCTGATGGACCTGCCAACATAAAAACGCCAATAGGCTTGTTCGGGTTATCCAGTTTGGCTCGCGAGGTTTCAATCCGTTTGGCGATCATGTCCAACGCGTGACGCTGGCCGATCACTCTTCGATTCAGCGTTTCACCGAGCGTCAAGATGGCTTCGATCTCGTTCTTAACCATACGCCCCACCGGTATTCCGGTCCAGTCGGCAACCACCGAAGCGACGGCTTGCTCATCGACGGTCGGCAGAATCAACGGATTATCGCCTTGGAGATCAGCCAGTTTCCCTTGATGCTCTTTGAGCATGCCGAGCAATTTTTCGCGTTGCTCTTCCGTGAGCTTCGCAGCGGGCTCGACTGTTTGGCTCTGTAGATCGGCTTGTTGCTCAAGTTTACTGTGCGTACCCTCAACTTTGCCACTACGCTCGCGGAGCTTTGCACGAATCTTGAGAATGTCTTCGACCAGCTTCTTTTCCGTCTTCCAACGTTCATCGAGGCCTTCCAGTCGCACTTGCTCCTGTAGCAGTTTTTCGCGTGCCGACGTTTCGCGTTGAACCGTATTGACTCCAACAATTTTTTCGCGATCAATGATCTCGAGTTCCGTTTTGAGGGCTTCGATGCGCCGTCTACAATCGTCAACCTCGGCCGGAACAGCATGCTGGCTGATTGCGACTCGGGCTGCGGAGGTATCGAGCAAGCTTACGGATTTGTCTGGCAATTGTCGGGCTGGTATGTAACGATGGGATAGGCGTACACAAGCTTCAATCGCCTCATCTAGGATTTGGACTCGATGGTGTTTTTCGAGAGTGGTTGCCAAACCACGCATCATCAAAATGGCCTTCTCTTCCGATGGCTCCTCTACTTGAACGACTTGAAATCGACGTGTAAGGGCGGGGTCCTTTTCAATATGCTTTTTGTATTCCGCCCAAGTGGTCGCGGCAACTGTTCGAAGTGTTCCGCGGGCCAACGCCGGCTTGAGTAAGTTGGCGGCGTCACCGGTACCCGCAGCACCTCCAGCCCCGACAAGCGTGTGGGCCTCGTCAATGAAAAGAATAATTGGCTTTTGCGAAGACTGCACTGCATCGATGACTTGTTTGAGCCGCTCCTCAAACTCACCTTTCATGCTGGCGCCAGCTTGCAAGAGACCAACATCCAACGCTCTCAAGGACACGTCTCGAAGCGAGGGTGGAACGTCGCCCGAAGCAATCCGAAGAGCAAATCCCTCAACGACGGCCGTTTTTCCGACGCCCGCTTCACCAGTTAAAATGGGGTTGTTTTGGCGCCGTCGCATCAAGATGTCTACGACCTGCCGGATCTCTTCGTCCCGACCTACGATCGGGTCAATCTTGCCGTTTCGGGCTTGTTCTGTCAGATCTACAGTAAACCGGTTCAGCGCATCTTGACCATTGGATTGGCCAGGCATGGCTCCGCTCGCTTCGCCAGGAACCGCTCCGCCACCGACGGAACTCCCGTCTTTGCTGAGCATCGATTCCTCCGGTGATGAGCCAACAATCGCGGCGAAATTTTCCGAGAGTTGATCCACCTTGATCTTCTCGAACTCGCGAGAGATACCCATCAGTGTGTTTCGAAGAGACGGAGTCTTTAAGCAGCCTAGAATCAGATGGCCGACTCGGACTTGATTCTGCCCAAACATCAGCGTTGCAAAAATCCAGCCTCGCTCTACCGCTTCGTCAACGTGGGCCGAAAGGTCCGAGATACTCGTTGCACCGCGAGGGAGCCGATCCAAGGCATCGGTGAAATCTTTCGCTATTCGCGCTGGTTGCAACTCGAATTTCTTGATGATCTGATGAAGATCCGAATCTTGAAGCTGCAGAATCTGGTGGAACCAGTGCACGATTTCTACGTAGGGGTTACCTCGCAATTTGCAGAAGGTCGTTGCACTCTCAATGGCCTTAAAGCCGATTGCATTGAGCTTGCCAAACAGCTTAGAACGACTAATTTCAGACACAGCTAAACTCCCGAGGTTAATGGTTCGCGATAAGCCCCGTTGGGCATCGTTTGCGGAGGATTTTTGTAATACCTTTCCGATCGACCGATCGGATTGACAATCAATTCGTTAGCGTCAACACGAGGCGTTCGAGTCGAGAGCCATGTTGTCCATCCCAGCTGGCCCTGCCGCCCCAATTTCATATTCGGAACTTCACTCTTCTTCAAAACGAGCTGAACGTCCCAGGTCAATTCCAGGCCAACATACTGGTCTACGATCGAACGCAGTCGCTTCATACTGGCACCGTTCGGCAAGAGTTGGCAAAAGGGCTCAAAGTCAAGCGGCCCCAGGATAATGCGAAAACGCTGCTGGCAATCGCGCACCCTAGAGCCCAACGTGATACTCTTTCCTAGCTCACCCGAATGTCGTGTCGTGCCAACTTTCCAAATGCACTCTGGTGGCAATGCCACCCAATGGCTTACAAATGGAATCAGCTCTGCATTTACATTGTAGAAAGCTGCCAGAATCGATTTCAGGCCGGAACAATGCCGCGTCTGAGATGCAAGATGCGCCGCAAAAAAAAGCTTCGCGTTATCGGGCATTTGATCGCGATTTCGCAATGGCTCCATCCCCAGCCCACATAGCGAACCCACATATTCCGAAAACCGATCCGACTCTGGGCGGTCTAAATGAACCGTCGGCTGACTTGCCGCCCAAGCTCGATAAAAGAAGCTCGCCATCCGATGGTGAAACATATCAGCGAATGCCGAAAAGGTTGGATCGCGATGGTGTTTGATGCGTTGGTCAGCGAAGTCACTGAAATGTGTTGGCAGGGGACCGTTGGGTCCAAACATGCCAAGGAAATAGGTCTGTAGTTGCCATTTTCCATCGCTAACTCGGTTCTGAATGCTGGCGATGGAACTTGGCGCAAAGGCCAACGATGGACGCTGGCCAATACGCAACGATTCTTTCGAGGGACGATTGGATTTGCCGGTCTGCTCCTGGTCTCCCAAAATGCAATCCAACATGCGAATCGCCGATAACAATGAAAATCGGAAAGGTTCGTTTTGAAGCGTCCGCAATCTGGCTAGAGATTCGGGCGACGTCCGATGTTGATCGGCCATCTCAT
>JANMNR010000679.1:0-3182 GCA_031368325.1 Pirellula sp. | reverse complement strand
CGCCGATGCGCTGGCGTATCCAAGCTGCAATGGTTCAAGCCGAGAACGGTCAAGCGGAGATCCTCCAAGCATGGCTGGAACAGGAGTCGCACCAATTCAATTTTGACCTGCAAGGTGACCACTTCGATACAGCTTTGCCTGTGCGTTCTCTTCGAATGGACCCTGCCCACGAACCGCCGACTGGGAACGACTCTACTCCGGACCAACCCGTTTCTGATTCGGACGGGGAAGTAGGGCTGGACGTTCCAACGATCGAACCACCAGTTAATGAGTCTCCTTGGGCTCGAATGGAGAAAGCAGCCATCGAGCGACTGGCAACCGCTTCGACATCGTTATCATCCGCTGCGCATGTTTCAGCTGAGAACGACGCCGCGGAAAATGACTCCGCCGATGAAACCGTCTCGCTACCACGATCGAAGCCGACCTCATTGGTGGAAGGCAACTTGTTATCCAAGGCGCTATCGACGAGCGATGGCCCGGTGGAGTCTCGGGAAATCGCCGACGAGATGCGAATCCGTCTGTCCGACATCGATTTCCAATCCGAACTGCATTCCTCCAAACAGTGGTGGAAAGCTACGCATATTTGGATCAGCTTGTTCGTTCACGTGGTCTTGGTCGTATGCTTGAGCGTGGTCGCCATTACCGTAGCCAGCGAGCCTAAAATCCTTTCGATTGTTTCTGGAACCGTGGAAGCTGACAATGTCTTGCTCGAAACGCCGATGGAGATGATCTCAGAATTGGAAACCAAAGCCGAGCCTGAACAATCCACTTCACCACCAAGCATATCGGACTTGGCCACCGACGTTTCGCTGCCCAGTATTCCGCTCGAGACTGGATCGTTGCCTTCGCCGCCACCGTCGATATCGAAAGCTTTATCGGGGGCGTCCTCCGAGTCCGTCCAAGCATCGATGGTGGGCAGCAAAATGCTAACGGGCGCAGAGTTCTTTGGTGTCAAGGCAACCGGCAATACCTTTGTTTACATAGTAGATAGTTCACCGAGCATGCGCCGCGACGGAGCATTCGACGCGGCCAAAGAGGAAATCGTTCGCTCGCTAAAGTCCATGAAGCCAAAGCAACGCTACTTCATCAGCTTTTTTGGTAAGGAAGTAGATCCCATGGTTTTGGAAACCGGTTCAGCGGAAAAATACCCGGTTTATGCGAAACCTGAAAACTTGACAAAAACAATAGACTGGCTGAATTTGGTTCGGATACAAAAGGAGGGGCTTCCGCCAAACAATGCACTTGCTGAAGCGATTGGAATGCAGCCGGACGGCATTTTCCTCCTCTTTGATGGCGATACGAAAGTCGATGTCGCCAAGTTTCTGAGAACCAAAAACCGAACGGACGATATACTAAGTATGGGAACACCTAAAGTGCCGATCCACGTCGTCCATTTTTATCAAGATGAGTTCCAAAAACAAATGCGACAGGTCGCCGAAGAAAATGGCGGGACGTACCGATTCGTCCCGCGTCCTGAGCGTCCCAACAAGAGCAATCGGTAACGAGCTGACAAACAATGCAATCCAACCCAAGTTGGTTTTCGAGTACAAGAACTCAGTCGCTGATTGCTTTCACGATTAGTACTTGCATCCACTTGTCGCTTTGTTTGACGCTTGCCTTGATCTTGATCTCTGCCAGGGGCAATGACGGAAACACTTTGAAGCTGGCAATCTCATCATTGGACAATGCGGCGGAAGTCGCCGAACTCAGCTTGACGATGGATGCGCCTCCAGTTAGTCCAGAGGAGCAATTGGACCCAACCCCGGACCTGACGATTTCGACCGCAGTGTCTTTAGCTTCCACTGCTGGTGTAACAATAGGTGGTGGTAACACAAAGGGTAAAGCTACTTCACTCGTAGCACTGGCCGACACTTCCGGAGGTATAGCAGAAGCCGCAGCCAAACCAACGAAATCGCGGGCTTCGTTTTTTGGAGCCAGCGCGGATGGCAACCGATTCGTGTTCGTTATCGATTCATCGGGTTCCATGCGTGGCCCCCGTTGGGAATCACTTTGCAAGGAGTTGATTCGAGCCATTCAGTCTTTGTCGCCTGATCAAGAGTTCTTCGTCATCAGTTTCGATTCGCTCGCGCATCCGATGTTCGGCGCTGCCCCGCCCAAGGGAAAGTTTTTGAAGGCCGTCAGCAAGAATGTCGATCGTCTCCAGAATTGGATTCGGTCTATTCAGCTTGGAAACAACACGCTACCCGCCTCGGCGGTTGGCATCGCAATGAAACTGAAGCCGGATGCGATCTTTCTGTTGTCGGATGGCGAAATTCTGGATAGCACATTGCAGGATCTCCGAATTTGGAACCGCAAGAAAACGGACGATGGCGAGGCCAAAGCAGTTGTTCCCATTCACACTGTTTTGTTGCATAGTCAAATCGGATACGCAGCCCTCGAATCAATTGCAAATGAAAACAGCGGAACGTTTACCTCCGTCCGGCAGAATTAGGTTTCTATGAAAGCTGTTTTGCAACGGGTGCTCTCAAGTCGAGTCGAAGTCGACGAAAAAATTGTGGGAGAGATAGCACGAGGCTGGCTGGTCCTGCTCGGCATTGGAATTGGCGACACGAAAGAGATAGCGACCTATGTAGCAGACCGATGTGTCAAGTTGCGTGGTTTCTCCGATGAGCAGGGGAAGATGAACTTGAGCGTGCAAGACGTTCAAGGCTCGATGTTGATCGTGAGTCAATTCACACTGCTAGCGGATTGTGTGCGAGGACGACGACCGAGTTTTGACGCAGCCGCTCCGCCCGCCAGTGCAGCCGAACTGGTCGAATTTTTTTGCGAGTGCGTACGCAGCACGGGAGTACCTGTTTCGCAAGGGGTTTTCCAAGCGGACATGCGAGTCACGCTAACCAACGATGGCCCCGTGACGCTGATTATCGAAAAAAAAGACAATCCTAAGTCGTGATTCAAGTATCCCAACGCGTTAGCTAGGAACGTCAAATGCTCGATCGACAGCGTGTCGGATATGGAAAGAGCCGCCATCACGCTAAACTCGGATGTAAACATCGTCTGCACAATTGTCGTTACAATACCTGCCCCGCCCCTGCCTCTCACTCTCCGATTTAATTAAATATGAAACTCTCATTGTCTTGGCCTGCCCGTTTTGCCGCTTCGGTTTTCGTTTGCATCTCAGTCGTACTGATTCATTCTAATGTGAATGCTGCTGACGAACT
>JANMNR010000664.1:0-10059 GCA_031368325.1 Pirellula sp. | reverse complement strand
AAAGACAAAACGCACCCAACGTTCAGCGGTTAGCGGATTGCGGGGGATGCGGAACCAGACCAGTGAATATGGGTATGGATCCGACGGTAGAGCGCTGGTTGCCAAAAGGTCCGGACGTCCTTCGTTGTCTACATTGCCGACGAGCAAGCCATGTACACCGTTAACACGGTCGTCAATCACACGTTCATTCCATCGATCCTTAAGCGGGTTTGCAGGACACTCCAACCAGACGATGCGGCCGGGATTGTAGGGAGTACCAATCACGTCAAGATCGCCGTCACCGTCAACATCCATCGATTCGCTATGAATCCAATTCGCCTTTTCGGATCCTAAAATGATGGGCTTCCAATCCGGCGCAACGAGTAGTTGGGTCGTGTTGCCTGCGTTGCATACCACGTCGTTTAGACCATCACCAGTAAAGTCGCCTGCAACGGCAGTCATACAGGGAGCCCCCTCAAATACGACGTGCTTCGTCCAATTCTTACCCTTGTCGGCATTGCTTGCTTGTTGATTAACCAACAAGCAAGCGCCTTGTTTCGCCATCAGTGATGACGGCATCATCGCGTACATGGAGCATAAACAGACCAGCGTGTTCAGCGATCCTAAAAAATGTCGGCGCATGTTTCTCTCGATTTAGTGAATTCTGGTGTTGAGCGGGCCGCCATTGTATTCAATAACGAGTCAATCGGCAGCCGACTCGCAAACCGAACCACTATTCCGGAACCGATTCCAAATTCCGTGGCAATTCAGTACGCCTCAGCGCATCCGACGTATCGGGCCCACAAAATCACATCCTAGAAGTGCCGTGCTGTACTGGCAGCTTTGCGTTTGCGGAAATCCATCTCGTTTGAAAAAAGGTCTTCAAGCGGTGCGGATTCACCCTCACCGCTACCTGGATTGGCATTGATGAAATTGATCACTATCAAGACATCCAAGGCCTCAATATTACGGTTGCCATCCACGTCGTAGAACGGAGGTGTTGTCAAAGTCGACCCATCCAGTGGCCGTGCTCCACTGCGATTGATCTCATTAATCACAATGAGAACATCCAATGCCGTTATCAATCCGTCATTGTTCACATCATGGCGGCGTGCTTGGTTTTGCCAGGGCGAAACAGACGCGACTAAGTTGAAATCGACGTGCGTCAGCGGAGCACCCACAACCACCGAGGCGGAGAGCAAACCTGTGCTTGGCTGAACCGATTCGAACGCCGTTGGTGGCGTAACCTCCACTTGATAGGTGCCCGTGGGGATCCCTGCTAGCAAGTAGCTGCCGTTGGCTGTCGTTCTGGTTTCAGTAGCCGGACCGATTACCAAGTTGTCCAACTTGATTTTGGTGTTGTTGATACCTCGAGCGATCACGTACGCAATGTCAGCCGAATCGGAGTTAACTTGCAATGTAGTTTTTTCACCGTTGCTCAACGAGACCGATTGGAAACGGCGAATCAACTTGCCCTGCGAATTGTATGCGTCCAATCGGGCGATGGCACCTTGGCTGCCCCCGACTGCGTCGATGGCGACACTCGTTGATGACTGCGCCAACGTCACCTTGAGTTGCTGGAGATTTCCTCGGAAGCTGTCCTGGTAGTTGAGCTGCGAAGCGGAAAAGGGCCGAAAGACTTTGGAGCCGGTCGACGCTGCGCTATCCGTAAATACACCTACGTCTCCACTAGCGTCTTCGCCAATTGCTTCTATCAAGACTCCGTTCTGGTTGGTTGCAATTGTGCCGTCTTGGAAGCTATCCGGTTCTATTTTTGTTTGAAGGACGACGGGTTGACGCGCATTATTCACCAAACGAACACGAGCGTTGGCAATGGCGTTCTCGACGGCTTGCCACTGGCCGTCCCGATTCTGATCATTCCATACAAATCCTTGAACACCCGGCACTGCCGCCGTATCACGTGTAGTCCCAAGGGTTCCAGAAAAGATGTTGCTCATCATGCCGATCGATGTCTCGAAGGCGCGAATGTCGATTGTCCCAGTTGTTCCGCTCGGTATTGGGATATTCAGGTTTAGGTCAACCTGAGGGACATCTGGAGTTAGAATCGTTTGCCAAGCGCCAGCGTTGATTCGATACTCGATACGACCGATTCGGTTCAGTGTGATGTCGTTCTGCAAGCCGGAACTGTTTTGATTTGGCAATGTCTGGACGGTCGCTTGTCCAGTGAAGTTGTAGAGAGTACCTGCAGCGTTTAGTTTCCCCAGTCCTTCCAACTTAAGTGGAACGTCGAGGACATCAAATATGCCGTCGCCATCGGAGTCAACCCATCCGATTTGCGCTAAAGTGGCATCCGCAGTTGTAATGTTTTGGAAAGCGCGATCGAGGGCAACATTGCTCGACATAATGCTATCCGTTTGGACAAAACCAGGCACGGGATTGAGATCGATCGCGTTCGTGTTTTGGGCGTTGTAGTAGCCGCGTCTTTGGAAGTAATTGGAACCCCCAATGTATTCATCGCGAGCCCAAAACATATGGCCTGTTTCGTGAGCAAACGTCGAGGCAGGACGCGTCGATGGTACAACCTCGAATAAGCCACCCGCAAATGCAAATGCCCTATCAAATGATCCACCGGGCGCGAAGCTTCCGTCGGCATCGTTTTGCGAATTCACCACGAAAATCGTGAACGACCAATCCGTGTTCAACTTCAGCCGTTGCGAATGGTTGAACGATCGGACATTGGTTTCTAACTGAGTGCTCTGTGAAAAACCTGCGTCCACTAGAAATTGTGAAACCCAATCGGAATAAGAATTGGAGGGCCGAGAGATCGGTTCGTACGGTGTCGGCGCCGGCGAGTCAACGTAGGTCGTGTCGATAACGAAATCGAGGGAATGAATGGAACTCTTCGTGGCCAGCAATTGCTTCCACCAATCCAATCCTGTTTGGATATTGCCCAGGACTGTTGACTTTTGCGTTGCAGTCCAATTTTCCGTATTGGCATCGATCTGTCCGTTGCTTTCCAGAAAAACGGGCGTCACGGCGACCCGTCCGAGGAAAAACTCGCCTGTGTCCGCTTCAGTTGCGCCAAAGGGCAGGCCAGCAAAGAGTTTGCGAGATTCGAGTGACTCCAGCGTCAACCGCCGCGTTGGACGGCGCTGCTTTTTCGCTGCGATGGCCCAGTTTTTCACGCGTTTAACGAGCTTTTGAAGCATGGCAAAGTCAATTCGCTAACGACGTATTGTTCATGCAAACGATGACAAAAATCTATCTTACTTGGATTTCTGGAAAGGGTACGACAACAAAGTTCCATTGGATGCGCAAACCACCCCCAGAGTTCCCCTTTTGTTGGTACAGTCCCTAAAAACAGACCTGCCCGAACGGGTTTCGATGCAATCGCGTCCTCAAAGTATTAGACAGGTTCAGCCACCGAGCCGATTGGCGGGTATTGGCAGCCAGTTTCAATCGTACAGGTCAATCATCATTGCAATCTACGATTTCACGATGTTTGGATTAGACAGCCAGTTCACAAGTTCCAAAATCAACAGAGGTATAAGCCAACTTAGCCAAGAACTGTAGCGATACAACACCACTGGGTCCCAGCCCGAGGAGGACATGACCATGGTAAAAAGCCGAAGTACAATGGCCGATGAAAGCAGTATCCAACAACGCCACATCCAACGCTGATGCCTATCGAATCGCCTTCGCCGAGCATGTTGAAAACCGACCAGTGCCGTCACGGCGGTTAGAACCGAGAGGAACAGAAAGGCCGAGGTCGAAATGATGCCTCCCAAGGCATAGAACGACATGACCAGGCCGCTTGGCACTACCGCTAGGCAAATGACGACAATCTGGAATCGCCCGATGAATCTATGAGCTTTGGGGAGCCAGTACCGAAATCCATCGCTGACGAGGAACAAGCCACCGATCAATGCGATGGGTGAGCAAACTATATGAATGTAAAATGCGATACGATAGAGTCCTTGAAAGTGGCCTTGTCGATCAACCAAGAACGGCGTCGTGAAATCGGCTGGAAAGTACGATGGGTAAATGTAGACAATCCCCCAGAGGATACGCAGCACGAGCAAAACCGCTAACCACTTCCAAACAACCGTCAGTCTGCGGTTCCAGCGATCAAGGCTACGGATTTGTTTTTCGTTCCACATAAGTCCCTACGCCAAACTAACAGAACTGCTCATTCTATCAGGTCCTATCATGAACCCATACGATGCTCCCAATACGCAACCACGCACAAACGTTCGACGATTTTGGTTCGGGCTTGCGATTACATTCCTGATACTTCTCGGAATCGTGACGACTTTGGTGCTAGGAAACTGGGCTCGTGCACAAGCGAGGAGAGACCGCTCAACGGGGAATTTTCGTCGATACGGCCCTGTCCTTAAACCTCAGGCAAAAGACTTCAAACTCGAGGATACGCAATCACCGAAAGAAACGCCGTAGGGCCATGAGGCTCGATTCGCGACTCGCTATAGGATGGATTCAGGCACTTTCGTGGTTGATTGATCTAGGAACGGTCGATATTCGACCATGCGAACGGCGTCCTTTGGCAACAGCAAGTACTCTACTCCTCGCCACGATACGCGAGTTCGCATGCGAGCCCCGATGAGCACTCTAAAATACACGAAGTGCGAGAGCACCAAAGCGGGTAAAAACCTAAGCTTGGTTCGCCAACTGCCCCACTCAGCTTCTACCCCGTTCTTATGAAAGATTCCTTGTACTTTTTGATCAATCCCGAGGGTGAATAGCAACGCCGCAATCCAATAAACTGCTATCGCGGCAGCCGACAAACCGATCGCCATTCCGTCATTCGCCCAAATCCCCATGAACATGGATAGGAATGGCATTGAGATGCAAGCTAGGATGCAAAAAGCATGAATCGCTACCATCACGCGTCCAGCGTCAGAAGACCTTGCCGCAATCATTTGGCGTTCAGACCACGTAATGAAACTCGACAAATCAATCTCTTCGCAATTGGCCATCATCACCGATGGCGCAAAAACGGTCCGGTAACCGTGCTTGCGAGTTTGCCTAACCACCGCTGCATCATCGAAAAAGGAATGTCGCAAAGCGTCAACTAAACCGATTTCCTTGATCACATCCGTGCGCATTGCCATGCTTCCACCCCATGTAATGCCGTTGAGCCAAACTTGTACTATGGCGCCAGCATTCCAAAAGTAACGAACCAGCGACCCCCAGGTAGCTTGACTCGGCGCATACCATCGATTTCCGGTGACTACACCCACGTTGCGGTCTTGAAGCGGTTCCAACAAATCACTTAGCCAGTTTAGATACGGGTGCGCATCCCCGTCGATAAAAGCGACTGCTTCATAAGACTCATCCAAAGACTCGATCGCTTCGGCCAATGAACTGCATTTGAGACTGCACGACGTTAGTGGATTCTTGAGAAACGACACGTGGATTCGATCCGGTGCAAGCGTCTGGGCGCTCAATACGTCTGGCCAGGCAGAGTCTTGCTGACTATCGACGACAATAAACACACTGAAGTTGGTGTAGCCCTGATTCAACAAGGACGTAAGATTCTGTTTGAGAAAAGGGTCTTTACCTCGCACCGACATGACGACTGCCGCTTCGAGTGGCAATGAGTCAACCGTCATTTCCTTGTGGATACTGCTGGTTACCGCGGAACGCAGGACTCTCATATAGAGAAAGACAAAAACTGCCTGGATGGCGACATTTATTGAGATAAATGCGAGTGAAAGGATTGAGGCTATTGTCGGCATGTTTCAATGACTTTCTCCATCTCTGGCCAAGGACCTATCGAACGCTTTAGCATTCGCTTCACAATAAATACATGAGGTGCAGACCAGAATCGCCCTATGGAAAGCAACCACCCACCTAACAAGATACGCAGTTTCGATGGCAGTTTGGTGGTCGCTGGTTCCTTGGCCAAAACAACTGGGTTCCAAAACAAAGTGGCTTCGATCGGTCGTAGCCCCTCGGGACGATATAGCCGCTTCCAGTCGCCGCTGAATCTGCGATTCGATGCTAGATGCGTTCCAACACTCGGTGCGATGTACCAGAATAGAGCATGCGTAATAAAGCGACCATCCGGGCGCAAGATCGAAGATAAAAGCTGGACTAGGCCTGCAGGATCCTCTACATGCTCAAGGACATCCAAGCAGACAATCACGTCGAATGACTGTGCTCGAACTTCTTCAATGGTGGTGAGTCGTTCGACTTGCTGCCCACAGGCTGCATGCACTTTGGATGCGAATTGAATCGCGAGCTCTGAGACCTCGAAGTAACTCGTATCATGTCCCGCCCCAGCGAAATATGCACTGTCAAAACCAAGACCATCACCAAAAACAAGAACGCGGATGGGTCGATTATAGTTAGATTGGAGATAGGAAGTGATCCACTGCCGAAGCTCTTGTTTGAGCGAACTGCGATTCCAAACAACGGATTCGAACAGAAAAGCTGTCGTTTCGACATAGAAGTTTTCTAATGCAGTGGACCATCGATACGGCGTTATTCCGCGTATGGCGAGTTCCTTCCAGACAGTATGACCTAAGCTGGAATTTTCCTCAGTTAGTTGTTGGGCGACATGACCGCGTGATAGCCCAGTTACCTCGCAGGTAAATTGAACCATTTTCTCTGCATCATTCAGTAATTCATGCAATAGTATTGCGTTGGAATTCGGCGATTGCATTTACAATGAGGCTTTTGGTTTTGCGGAAGGATTCTTGCAAACGTGCCCAATCCAACAACGCAAGAGTGTCAGCTCTATTTGATTGGTATAGCAGACGAACTGTTTCGTATTTTAACGGTGGTAAGTACAGGTCGCATAGACCGCTCTGCTTTTTTTACCAGTCCCCATGCCGAGACTCGGTACTCCGATTGACAGCCGGCTCGACGCGAATACGATAAGGCCGTTTCCAATGCGTCTGTACATGGAAAACGGCGATTCGAAATTCGCCTTAGTCCTATCTTAAAGATGAACGAATGGCTCGGGTTCGAGTTTTTGAGGAACTGATGCTTGCGCATGATTCGCAAGCCTATCCATGTCATATCGTTCTTCGATTGGACATTGCTGGATCGATCAATCATGATTTGCTTCATCGTTGTGCCCGTCAGGTGACATCTGCGCATCCAATTCTTCGCGCACATGCCGAACGCGTTGGAAGGCGATTGACGTGGAAAGTCAAAGAAATGACGGAAACTAGCCTTCTGCTGCTTGGCCCCAAGGAACCTCTTCAGACTGAGTCCATTCTACTAAACCAACAGGCGGGATGGAGATTATTACTCAGGCCGTCGACGAAGGAAACTGTGTTATATTTGATTTTCCATCATGCATGTGTAGACGGAATCGGCGCCTTGGCCGTGGCTAAAGAGTTAATCGAGACGTATCAGCTTTTTGCCGAAAACGACGTCGAACGTAGCCTAGTTTTGGGCTCATGCGAAAACGAGTTTCGGTGTGAGGGGCTGCCTACTGGAATGCTTTTAACAAACGCAAGAAAAATGGCGATTGGGCTGCTTGGCGTCCATCAATTCCTGATGCGAATCCCCCGACCGTTGCTCGATCATTCTCCAGTTGGCGAGGAGCATTTGAATTCGCGTGAATTAGCTGTGTTGTGGTCGCATTTTGATCCGCTTTCAACCAACAGGCTATTGGAGTTGGTTCGCGAGAATAACTGGACACTCAATGATCTTCTGTCAGCCCAAGTATTTACCGCAGTTGACCGTTTCTCGAAAACTCACGGTTGCGATTTGCAGCACAGAAAGTCCCGTCGGAAAATATGGTGGCGGATGATGGTCCCAGTCAGTCTACGTGAACCGGGTGATCAACGCATTTCGAATTGTGTCAGTAGCATTTTCCTGGATCGCACACCGTCGGAAATCGAGGATGCAATCCAATTGCCAAAAGGCATTCACGATGAAATGCGTTTGATAAAGAACAATAAGCTTGGATACATGATGCCCTTGATGCTTTGGATCCGTCGCTGGCTGCCCGGCGGTATCGCTCAGGGTAGCAGGTCGACCAAGTGTACGACTTCATTTGTCTTTTCGAATGTGGGGCGGGTTTGGGCAGATCGTGAATTCCAGGATAGAAATTCACGATCAACATGTTGCTCGGTGAAGGCGGTGAGCTTTGTCCCGCCCCTGGCTCCGTTCGTCCATGCCGCGTTCTCCGCGGCAACATTTGATAAAAAACTCACATTAGCGATTCGATACGATCCGAAAGTCTTGAACGAGGGTGCGGCAAGGCAATTGTTAGGCCATTTCGTTGAGGCAGTTCACAGTTTAAGCGTGGCAGGCTCCATTAAAGATTCGTCAGAACGGCAGGTACGGACTCTACCAAGAATGGACGGTTGGAATTAATGCACTGGATTTTTGTTTCCATCCTAGCTTGCTCGTTAGCGATCCAAGCTTTCTTGGCTCTCGGGTTCGTCATACGGGTTTGGCGATATCGCGTCCCCCTTATCGAAGACAATGTTTGCCCGTCGGTGGCCATCGTGCTATGCCTTCGCGGTAGCGATCCGTTCTTGCAACGCACTGTCGAAGGCCTCCTTCACCAAGACTATCCCAATTACCGTGCTTTGGTGGTCGTGGATCATTCAAAGGATCCTGCGAACGCGATTCTCACCCAAGCCTTGAAAACGCCTCATGCATGCCGGGTTGATACTATTATCTTGGACCCGACCAATGATCGATGCAGTCTTAAGTGCGCTAGTTTGGTCCAGGCCGTTCGCTTCCTCAAGGATGAGGTGAAGGTGATGGCACTGTTAGATGCAGATACCATCCCGCATCCGACATGGTTGCGAGAACTAGTCACCGCACTTGCCCCGAACGACGTTGGCGCAGCAACGGGCAATCGGTGGTACATGCCCAAGGACCTAAGCCTTGCGTCGATGGTTCGTTATCTCTGGAACGCAGCCGCAATCGTTCAAATGTACTGGTACAACATTGCATGGGGGGGAACACTTGCATTCAAACTTGAAGCGGTCCATCGCGCTGGCTTGATCGAGCGTTGGAGTGCGGCATTCTGCGAAGACACGATGTCCTTTTCAGAACTAAGAAAAGCAGGATATCGTGTTGCATTTGTTCCGGGCCTGATGATGGTCAACCGAGAAAACTGCACCCTTCTCGGCTACTATTCGTGGGTCAAGCGACAACTATTGGCTGCGAGATTGTACCATCCCAGTTGGTTCGCTGTCGTCGGGCACGGAGTTTCATCCGCAGTTGTATTGACGATCGGTTGCGTTTGGTGCCTGTACAGTACGGCGGTAGGAAGCTGGGATCAAGCGATGATTCTATTGTTCGCCATGGTGTTTTTTCAGGTTGGACTGTCATTGCTGATTGTCCCAATGGAGCTCGCTATTCGGCGGGCTGTTCGAGGACGAGGGGAATCCGCTCAATGGGTTACGCTAGATGCAGCGCTGAGTGGGGCGATCGCCGTTTTCGCGACCCAAGTGGTTTATACCAGTGCTTTATTCGGTTGTTTGCTGATGCGAAGAGTCAAATGGCGCGGTGTCCAATATGAAATTCGCGGGCCATGGAATATCGTTCGATCAAGCTACGAGCCATACCAAGAAGTTCGGCTGGATTCCAATGAGTCCCTCTAGTCGCTGCTCGTTTTGGCAGAGGTTGTCGGCCCTCAATGGGGTACTCCATGCTGATATCATTTGCTAAAGACCTAGGCGAGCCTTTCTCCAAGTCTTTGTCCGCGGCAATATCGATCAAAACTGGAACTCCGGTTCGCGTCAGGCCCAAATTGTGATCGGCTGATTGACGAGTTTTTCCAGCGGTGATTCCGATCTCTTACGTGCGTCATATGCAAATTCAAAGCGAATCGTGTTTTCATGGTCGCCCATTGTTGCGCTGATAGCAAGTACTTGCCATTGATCTGAGATTTTGCATAGGTGCAGCGACGTGTTCCGAGCTTCGCTGCACCTATGCGAACAGCAACAGGAATGATCGCTTGCCCTGAGGTGATCTTTGGATTTCCATCCTTCAACGATGCACTTCCTTTGTCCAGGAAGGAAATTGGTCCTGGATTGAGAGCACCCTCGCTTCGACTGAAAATTTCCCGGTTGGGTCCTTCCAGTTGCGGTTTCCAACCAATTCCTAACGATTGCATTCAAA
>JANMNR010000646.1:0-4016 GCA_031368325.1 Pirellula sp. | reverse complement strand
ATCAACAACAAGGGACAAATTTGGTTCTCGTAAAGAAGTTGGACCGCATGCGAGCTGAACTCGGCTGGAATGAGTCGTCAAAGCTCGAACGCATTCTAATTGAGCGAGTTTGCCAAACTTGGCTTTATCTCCACTGGTTGGAAATGGTAGACGCTCAATCGAACAACCGATCAATCAATCTTGCAAGGCATGAATCTGAAAGGATTGAACGGGCTGAACGTCGGCACTTGCGAGCGGTCAAGATGTTGGCGACCATTCGCAAGATGGCTTTACCGCTGCGGATCGACATCAAAGCTGAAGTAAACGTTTCCGAGCAAAAAACATCGGTCGGTTCGGCAAGCCGTTTTGATTTGCTGGATTTGGTCAACTGAAACCGCTCAGACTTGAAAAGCGGCGGGTTCAAAGATTACCGATTTGGCAGCATAGCCCACTTGATGGATCGTTTGAAGAGCGGATCGAATCGCTTCTTCCGTCGAGCTTGCTTCCCGATCAAAGGCAATGGTGACAATTCCATCACGACTCGATGCAAGGCAATCGTCTCCACCGGCTTCAAAAAGCTTGTCGGCCATTTCCACCGTCACTTCCGTTGCGTCGATTAGAACCACTTCGAACGAGTAGTTAGCCATTTTGATCATCTCCATGAGGACATTTGTTGACCGCCCGGGTAATTCGCTGGGCATGAAGGAAAGGTGTCTTGGGTGTGGAGTAGACCACAATCCTGCAAGCCCCGCGTTCATTCTGCGGGCAGTAGAGAATCCCAAAAGAATGAGCACGAGGGCCCGATTTTTCGAAAGTCCAACCAAGACTTTCCGCGAATTCAATCGCCTCTCGAATATGCTTGTCTGGATGGGAACTCATCTCACTATCGTAGTGCGGATTGGCCGGAATATCAAATTCAAGTCTGTCAATGGAGACTTGGGAACGCCGAAAGCTTGGTTAGGTTCTCCCGACAATCCATCTGCCTACAAGGGCCGAGGGAACTGTCGCGAGGGATGACACAGTTGGTTTGTGACGACATACAAAAGGTAAATGGAATGGTCGACGACACAACGATTCAACGAACTGCGGATGAGCTGGCGGACTATCTGGCTAGCGACGGACAGGGCGGCAACTGGGTCTATTTCATTGACCTCATTGAATGGGAATCGCTCTACAACCTTCGCGGTGAACAGAACTTTGTCGGCAAACTGGCGCGCAACCTTGCAGGACGGGAACTAGCCGAAACGCGGCGGGCAAGCAAAGGGATGCAACTACGGTTGAGGCAGACTGGAATTGATTTGGCGGGCGAACGCGAGCGGGATGCTGCCGTCGCGATGGCTGCTATCAATTGGGTTGGCCTTTGGGACTCGTAGTCAATCGCCAACCGAAGTTCATTTCGGAATAAGGTGGCGTTCACGCAAACTCACTCCGGTTTGGGTGACCGGTGCGAGGTGGGTGAATGGGCGCGAGTTATGGCGAACAGGAACCGTCGAAAGAGGTTTTGTCATGGTTCTGTCATGTAATTCTGCCGCTTGGCTTTAACTGCGAAGCAGTGTCATTTGATAGCCACGGATGAAATCCGTGGTAGGTATAGCACCAATTTGGCGAGAGTGGCGAAGCGACGGCCTCCACGTCACGTAGGCCGGTGGTGGCGTTTCTCTTACCACCGGCTATTTTCTTTAACCGCGTAGCGGTATTCTGTTCTGTGCCAACTCCCTACGGCTTGACACGCTGGTGCGTCGGGGATTCGACTTCCAGGCAGGCCTTCATTGCCAAGCAGCAGACTGCCCCACCAACGAGCCAGATCGGGTACTCGTCCCGGTTTGACACTTGCGGCAAAACCGTTGGCTCGGTAGAGTGCGGGAGTGTCATTCGCCGTCTCAAGTGTCTAAGATTCATGATCTTGCATGGTTCAACGGCAGTGAAACGAGTCCTTCAAAGTGGTTCACTGATCCAATAAGAGGCAAAATGGCCCCCAACTTTTTTGGCTATTGGATCGGTGATTTGCCTGCAGTATGCGAGTTGCATTTTTGTAGTTTCTTGCATCACCATCCGGATGAGACTTACGAATTGTGGCTTGATGTCGACCAAGCTTCGAGCGTGCGTGTAGCTTCACTCCAATGGATTCTGTCTCACCCTGCCATCCGTGTGCGGCGGTTCTCGTTAAATCATCTGATCGAAAAGTATATTGCGACAGGGCCTGTAACGGCGTACGAAAAAGCTGCAGGTCTAAAAAAACTGGGGAGGAAACTGCATTGTACGTTACTGCCTAATTGGGGTCTACAAAAGGTATGGCGAAACCCAAAGATGGGGCTAAGGTACAAGCACTCCTCGTGGTTATTCCGAGGCTTTATGGGCAATAAAGTATACCGTGGTGATTTAGCCCGCTGCTTGATTCCATTGGAGCACTACGGTGGGCCCAGCCTGTACACGGACCTCGACATCTGCTTTATGAGTAATTTGACCTCACTTTGCGGGCAACGGGGGTTCGCCTACCGCTGGGAAGATTTTGACTTTGCTAATACGGCCATTCTGAGTCTGCCCGGACCAGAACTTGTGAAACGCATAGTAGAAATCGGTAAGAAAAGGGAGTGTTTTGACCCTTGGATTTTGTTCACCGAAGCGACCTGCGCTGAACTTGGGATTCTCTTGCACGACACCCGCGACTTCGACCCACTTTGGGATCCCCGCTCCATTCTTCACGGTTCGTCAAGTCATTTTTTTGAACCTCGTTCGAGTCCGGAGGCCGATCTTGCTGCGCTCGAAGCCGAAACGCATCTTGCGATTCACTGGCACAATAATTGGCACACCGTGCCCGCACCCGATTCGCTCTATTGCGGACTGCTTCGAAAATGCCGGGCTGTATCTTAAAATGCTCACAATTGTCTGGGAAACCCTGGACCGGAGCTCGCCAATGAGATCGTGGCGAATTGGGAGTTGGCCTTGCATTCGATTCGGAAAATTTCGTAGGCTGAAGAAATAACGCTGGAGCGATTCGTGGTTCTATGTTCGAGTGAAAAGTCAGGCAGTCTATGGTGTCTCAGGAAAGTTTCGTTCCGGCCTGCTATGTTCTCACGCTTGATTCGCCTGGCGGCAGGCGATACGAAAGCGCGTCCAAACAGCTAGCTCGCTTTTCGATCCAACCGAAGTTTGTGAATGGAATTCGGTTTGAAGCGGGAGAAACGGCACCTCAGTATTCGCCCTGGTTGAACATGCTTTGCATGAAAAGGCGTATGACTCAGGGAGAAATCTCGGTTTACCTGGGACATCGCAAAATCTGGGAGCAAATACTCAGCGATGGCAATGAGATGGCTATGGTTTTTGAGGATGACTTTTTTATTCGGAATGATCGGCATTTTATGCAAGCAATTGCGGATGCAGCGTCTTTCTCGCACTATTGGGATATCGTGAAGTTCTTTGATTTCCGCCCCAAGCGAATCATTCAGAGTTACCGAGTCAATGAGACTGACTTTGTCCTACACAAGTACACCGGTTCGGGCTGTGTGGCCTATCTCATTAAGGCCAAGAAAGCTGCGACTTTGCTAAACCAGGGACGCATTTTTCGCCCCATTGACGAGGACTGGTCGTACCCATGGGAACACAATTTGAGAGTCTTATCCGTTCATCCGAATCCAATTATAGAAATCGCTCCCGAACTTGGAGGGTCTCTCCTTGAATCCGAACGAGTGCAGATGAAGAAAAGTTCGCGGAACTTGATACGGTCAATTTATGGCAATGCGTTGACTGTCAATAAAAACTCGCGTTCACTTTTTTGGCGAAGAAAAGTTGTTAGTCAGATGATGTCCAAACCCAGCGACACAATCGCGAAAACTGCATAGGAATAATGTTCTTCGGAATCGTGTGCATCTTGCAATTCCCCGGCTGCCCCTCTGACTTTAGCCCCTTCGCAGGTCATTTATGCCCATGCTTACTTTTCGTCGCTCTGTTCTGACTTTCGCCATGCTGCTGTCTTGCTGCTTGACGGCCACGGCGCGCGACCCTGTTCAGGTGACTCTACCCGCGACGCCCGATGGAAC
>JANMNR010000637.1:0-4034 GCA_031368325.1 Pirellula sp. | reverse complement strand
GCGCCCGAACTTGGAGGGTCTCTCCTTGAATGCGAACGAATGCAGATGAAAAAAAGTTCGCGGAACTGGATAAGGTCAATTTACGGTAATGCGTTGACTATCAATAAAAACTCGCGTTCTCTTTTTTGGCGAAGAAAAATTGTTAGCCAGATTATGCCCAAACCCAACGATGCAATCGCGAAAACTGCATAGCTGGAGAAATGAACAAGGATAAACGGGATTTACAGGATGATCGTCGTTCCGACTTTCAGTCTGGAGGAATCACCGAGAGAATCTTTGATTGTGCTTTCGAAGCCAAATGATCCTTAAGGTCATTGGCGGTTATCTGATGGTATCTAAATTGCTGATCCCTTCATGGTTGATGAGTACTCATTCGAAAGCCATTTAAGGCGTGAGCAATTTTTCGTTGTAACGCGACATGACAGTGGTGATCGATAACGAATAGCCGCCCTCGCTCCGCCAATTCCATGGCTTGCTTCGGACTCGCGACTAGTTCGCACAGAACTTCAGACATCTCCATCGATGTCTCAGCATGACGGTAGTGAATTCCGTCTATCAATCCCAAGCCCTCAACCGCTTTGCGAGTGGCAATGACGACCACGCCTGCAGCCAGCGCTTCCAAAACTTTGATCCGAGTGCCGCTGCCATGTCGGATTGGCAAGAGTGAATAGCCGCTCAGAGTCAATATCTCCACACACGATACAGGATTGGCCTCAAGCTGTATGAGTTTCCTTGAAGCTAGGTTGCGAACAGCCCGGCACGGAACCCGTCCTGCAACAACGGGCCGGACTTTGACATCCTTTTGTGCTAAAGCTGGCACCAAGTGGTTTCCGATTTCTGCAACAGCCGCCACGTTCGGAAAGTAGGACAAATGTCCGATAAACAAAGGAACTGGATTTAGATAGCGGTCTTCATAAATGGGTGCGGCTAAAAGCGATTCGTCTGGGATAGGATTGGGGATGATATGGTGAGACGCCCCACCCAAAGCCCTTAGTTCCGATTCATCCCACGAAGAGCAGACCCAAGTCTGATCCGCCATTCGGCTCAATTCACGATCGACTTCTTTCGCAGCGGCGAGAGCGCGTTTTCCGAATGCTTTAGCCACAATGCGTTTGAACCATGTCCGAGACTTGATTCGTTCCTGATAGATGCGGGACTCGACATCGGCCATATCCAAAATGGTTGGAACTCGTCGGGCCTTGAGCTGTCTTAGGATATCCCCAAATGCGACACCTTGGAGCACAACAACGGTGGGTTTAAAATCATCTATAAGTTGATCCACTTCATAAGCAGCCGTTTGAGGGAATTGCAAACATGTGGGAAACTCGGAGCGATAGTTGCGCCACGGGTTGGCACCGTTGAAGCACCGCAACAAATGGTAATCTATCCCGATCTCCGACATCGCTTGTCGCGGCTCCGTCAAGCCGACGCCGCGGTAGGCCGAAACACCTTCTTGACGACTGAGCAACGCGTTGCGAATATCGGCACCGGAAACGGCGGGCCAAGGGCAGTCCACAAAAAACTGCATCAATCGCATGGCACCCTTTCACCTGTCTCTTGGCAGAGTTCGAGGGACGTAATCAAACGATGAATCATCGGAATTTCAAACCCGACATTGCAGGAACGAAAATCAACTTTTCGATAAGGCAAAAGACGTCGCAATTTTGAAAGCTCGTAGGATAGCTTGTGGGTAAGCCCCATTTTCTCACGGCGTCTCAAAGCGATGATTGGGAAATCAGGGGCCTTCCAATGATCGGGGTGAACAGCAGCCCCATACTTTTTGACGAGAAGACTGAATATGGATTGATCATGACGATGCTCTTTGAATCCCGGCGGATTCTCGATCCGAGACGGTTGATCCGAAACGAGATGAAACCCCTCGGCGCTGCACAATTTCAACCAGCTCGCCACCAACTCCTTGTTTTCCGGAGTGTTCATTAAAACTTGGATGCCTGCAATGTGCTGGCCGGTCAGCTTGTATTTTGCTTCATTACAGCCCATGGCCTCGAAAACATCGCCTTTTGTATAGTCCTCTTCTTTAAACGACATCTGAAATGCGAGCCGATGCGTAGGATGTGAACAGACTTCTTGAATCCATTCTAGAAACACCTCCCGGGCTTTGACCGTGCTCACAATCCCACAGCCGGCATCAGCATACACGACAACATCTCCAACTGAAGTGCCGAGAAGCATTTTTGCGATGACCATTGGTTTCCACAACCAGAATCCAAAGCCGCGTGACCGAGTCATGAAAGCTCGCAGTTTCCCATCGAGGTTCAAATCATCCTGATTGAACTTTCGAATGGTGTCAAAATAGCCAGAGCCCTCGGCTTCAGCCAGGATTTTCTTCAGCGTATTGGTGTATCGAGGTTCGTTACCGAATGTGCAAAAGTGTATTTGCATTATTACTCCGTTTCAAACGCTGACGAATTTAGTCCCGTTGGCAGACCAGGAACAATAGCAATTCCATTCTAGGTTCTCAGGTCGGCCAACAATTTCATCAAAAATGCTTTGATCCCATCCAGCGTAGGACGATCGCGCAAAAGTGGTTGCTCAACGAGCGCCTTCAAGGACTTCGGTTCCAGCGCAGCCCGCAGTCCATCAGCGTAGCCTCTCGCGGCAAATTGAGACATGTTGATGATTGCATTTGGATTAAAGTCATGGCAAACGTTGTCATCGCACCAGGTGATTGGGATACAGCCACAGGCAAAAGCATCGGGAATCTTCTCCGTGTAATAACCGGGGTACATGGAATTCTCTGGGCAAAGCGCGAATTGCTTGTCGCGACAAACATCCACCTTCAAAAAATCTCGACTGCCAAGCGATGAATTCGATGCGAACGCTTTGCCATAGCATTCAACCTCCATCACACTCTTGACCGCGTTCAATAGCGTTGCCCTCGGTTCTTTCAGGTGCGAGCTAATCAAGACCGCCTGGGCTCTCCGTCCTTTCGGTGGGCCTAAAGGGCGCATTAGCTGATCGATGGTGACCAGTGGTCCAAATCGATCCACACTCCTCGCGGTGACATCTTCATGAGTCCAATCAAACATGGACATCCATAGAGGGAATCGAAAGTGATTCTCGGCTGACACACCTAAGTCAGAAGATATGGAGAAGTCGCATGGTACGACGTTCCATCTGGTATTCTCGCCAGTCTGATACAGCGTTCGAGGTGCGTAACGCCTTCCCACCATGATCCGCTTGTAGATCGTTTGAAACTTCAATCGCAATCCGAACCACTTCTGAGCAAAAGGACCGACGATTAACAAATCACACCGTTTTGGGCTAACCAGATCGACGCCCGTAGGTTGCAGTTGCTTAATCAAACGAAAGATGAAATCGTTCTCATACCCCTGGAATTGGCAGATGTAAGCAATCTTCAGCTTCTTCATGGCGACCGTTTTGGTTGTTCATTGCCGATTCGCGAAGCAAATGGCTCAGTTGTTTGTTGCGTTCTGCAGAACATCTAGCGAAGTGTATCGCAGCACGAAATCGGCCGCGAGCGACTTCCCATTAAAATTGATCCAGGCTAGAGATAATGGCGATGTTACTAACGCAGTGATAGAACATGGAATGGCGTCCCGAGTTCATTCGGGCAGTTTCCAGCGTTGGTATTCCCGTTCAAGCTCATGCTGGACTGGTGCCCCGCTTGAGTAAATGGACCGGAAGGGTTAATGGAACAATTCCTTGCGAGGCTGGGAAGCGACCCTAGTTGCGAATCCACGCTTCTCAAAGTTGGAAAGATAGACTTGCTATTTAATTTTGGACACGGAGAACACCGAAGACACGGCGGAGAAAAGCGGAAGACAGAATAGGAGTGCGAGGCTCATTTTTTCCGTGGCATTCGCTCACCCGATCTCTGATTTGGGACCCAAGCGGCAAGTCTCGAGCCGCTTGGAATGCCCCCTCCGCGACAGCCTGGCTACTTTGAACCCAACGCGCTCCGGTTTGACACGCGAATGGCACTTAGATAGTCGTAAGTGATTGTCAGGGAATGATCTATACAAAATGGCCTCGCATGCCTAGATGGAGTT
>JANMNR010000607.1:0-4576 GCA_031368325.1 Pirellula sp. | reverse complement strand
CTTCGAGAACAGCCTGGTCAAACGGCAGATGCTCGAGAGCATGGAGCGTGTTGTGGTGGATGAATACCGCAATCGGACCCTGAGTTGGCAAATAGTGTTTTGCCTGCTCTATGGCGAGTCGAATAGACTCCAGACTAGCGGTAGCCGTCGGCTCTGGTGATAGAGGGGTCAAATCAAGGTGTGCAATCACAAAAGTCTTACGTCTAAACGGCAAAGAAGCTCGGGGAATACGCATCGAGATGATGTTCTAGTTGTCGGCTTTGCAAGGATAGCACAATAGCCGACATGAACAAAGTCTCAATAAATTACAAACCTGCAAGACTTCTCCCCTTGGCCTATGCTACGCCCTTGCGCTTAACAAGCAAAAAAACAACAGTGGCGAACGCGATAACACAAAAACCGACAGTGGAAAACAGCCCCCACTCCAGTCCTAACCTCTGTCCTACCATGCCGACCGCCCATGGTCCCAAGGCTCCACCGATACCGCCAAATGTAAACAAAAGCCCCAATATCAATCCGTTATTCTCTTTGTGCATGCTTGTCACATGAGCCGCGACCGTCGGGAAGACGATCGAAAAAAAGAGACCCGAAATCGGCATAGCCACAACCCACGCATTCGGCCCGAGGATCCCAATGACCAGGCATATCCCACCCCCCAGCAATGCAACCGAGACGACGCGCAGATAGCCAAGTCGCTCCACCACAAAGCTGCCAAGAAAACGCCCCACCATGATCATCGCAAAGAAACCGGATAGATAGTAGGAGCTTTCCGACGTTGACTGACTGCGAACCGTTTGCAAGTACTCCATTAGCCAAGCAGCCACACCCAACTCCACCGCGACATAAGTGCAGATGAGCAAGCAGTACCAAACCATGTCGCCCGCGAATCCGATGCGGAGCATTTTCCGCCAGTCGAACTCGACGTTAAGAGACTTCTTCCCCGAAATGCGACCCGATGCGAAAGCAAATGCGATGGCTAAGGGCGCGGACAACACAACGGCGGACAGAAAAACCGAACGCCATCCAACATTCGCGTTTAGCTGCCAAGCGACCACGAGCGGCACTAAAAGCGAACCTGAACCATGAAACGTTGCCAAGAGGTTGAGGAAGCGGCCAGAGTTGCCGGGATGCAATTCGATAATCAAACCATTCGCGCCCACTTCAATCGCCCCCAGCCCTAGCCCCATCACGAACATCATGAGGACAAGCATGGGAACCGACTCGATGAGGCTGATGCCTGCCAGCCCAACGCTCATACAGACACCAGCCAAAAACAGAATACGCCGGTTGCCAATCGCATCGGCAGCAATTCCTGTTACTAGCGTGGCCAAGATAAAGCCCATGTAGGCACCAAACAGGACGTTGCCACCCTGGCCAAGTGTTAGGCCTTGTGTACGAATGAGCTCGGGTAAAACGGGGCCCTTGAGGTTGTCGATAAAACCGAATGCGAAGAAGGCAAAGAAACAGCCAGCGGTCAAATACATGGTCGAATGTCGCGTCATGCCACCAGCATAGCACTAACCACCAAGTGTAAGCACCTATGCGAAATTTTTCGAACAGAGTGAATGCACATGGATGGACAAGTCGGTTCGTAGGCGATCATTCGCGGCGGATCGTGGGCCCGCAGCACCAACGTACACGAACGCCGGCTTCGCAGCACATTGTTGCGATGAAGCCGTGACGCTACATCGCTCGGGTTCGTTGTACACCAAAAGTCAGTTGCTCCGTTCGATCGAACAGAATCTAGTGGATCGGGTAGCTCGCTTTGGCTTCTCGAAGACCTGTGCCTCGGCCGTCATTCCGGATCTTGCATGTTAGCGAAATGCTGAACTCAACCAGAGCCTTGCAGAGTGCTTCGTTGCGCAAGGCGTCGGCAATTTCAACAGTACTTCTTGACCTGTCGATCATGAGGTCGCTTGCAGCCAGTGCTGCAAAATCCCCACCAAACTAAGGCAGCGAGTGTCCCATCTTGTCTCGCTTGGTTGCGAGGTAAGTTGCGTTGTGTTCGTTCGATTTTGATATGAGGGGGACTTGGTCGGTGACGGTGAGGTCAAATCCGCGTAGATTGAAAGCCTCGGTCTTCTTCGGGTTGTTCGTCAACAGCCGAATTCGGCGCAAGCCCAGGTCCTTCAAAATCTGAATGCCAACACCGTAATCACGCATATCCGCTTTGAAACCCAAGGCGTGGTTCGCTTCAACTGTGTCGAGTCCTTTTTCTTGTAGCGCATAAGCCTTGATCTTCTGGGCTAATCCAATACCGCGCCCTTCTTGGGGCAAGTACACCAGCACTCCCCGACCTTCGGTCGCGATCGCCTCCAACGCTTGATGCAGTTGATCTCCGCAGTCGCAGCGCAAGGAGGCAACCAAGTCGCCTGTGAAGCAGCTGCTGTGCATTCGAACGAGTGGGGCGGGGTCAGTCTCGTCATGAATGTTGCCCATCACCAACGCCATAGGTTCCTGCGTTTCGAACTGAACGCTGTAGATCATGATGTCGAAGTCACCGTATTTGGTGGGCAGCTTTGCTTGTGCGGCGCGCGACACGAGCTTTTCGTTGATTCGTCGATGGGCGATCAACTGCTCAACGGTGATGATTTCCAGTCCATGCTTGATCGCCATTTCCATGAGTTCGTCGCGGGTCGCGCGGTCACCTTCGCTATTAAGGATTTCACACAGCACACCTGCTGGCGTCAAACCAGCCATCCTTGCCAAGTCCACGGCAGCTTCGGTGTGACCAGCGCGTCGCAAGACGCCGCCCTCCATAGCGACCAGTGGATAGACGTGACCAGGCTTAACAAAGTCATGCGTCGTGCAAGAATCAGTCGCAAGCCGCCGAATCGTTTCCGCTCGTTCGCCTGCCGTGATGCCAGTCTTGCAACCGGCATGATCGACAGGGGTCATGAATGCGGTACTCAGTGGCGACGTGTTTTGTTCAACCAACGGTCTAAGTTCGAGCCGCTGACAAACCGACGGCAACACCGGTGCACACAGTTGACCGTGGCCCTGGAGCATGAAATTGATTGTTTCTGTGGTGACACCTTGGGCAGCACAAACGAAGTCCCCTTCGTTCTCGCGGTCTTCGTCGTCAAGAACAATAACTACCTGTCCACGAGCAATTGCAGCAACTGCTTCGGGAATCGAACTAAAGGCCTTTGGCATGATGGTCCTTGGAGAGAATGAGTCGCTCGGAAGCCTATTCGCTAGCGTCGAGTCCCTCTAAGTTATAATCTTTCATCTTTTTGTGCAGTGTGTTTCGATTGATTCCCAATCGTGTGGCTGCTTTGGTTTGGACAAAATTGCAGGCTGTCAACACTTGGGAGATCAGTTCCTTTTCCACGCGGTCTACGACCTTGCTGTGCAAATCGGTCTGTTCGGGAGTGTTGATTCGAACCCCTTCTTGAACCACTTCCTTGACTAACGACTCGAAATCAAGGGGGCGAGATTCGTGAGACAAACAGACTGGAACTGCTCCCGTGACACAACCGGGTAATAACTGAACGGTTAACTCATCCGAATCGGCCATGACGACTGACCGTTCGATGTAGTTTTGCAGTTCTCTCACATTGCCGGGCCAATGATAGTCTTGCAAGGCTTGCATCGCCTCTTTTTGAATATGGACGACATATCGGTCATTGCTTGCGCTGTACTGGTGCAAAAAGTGAGCGATCAACGCTGGAATGTCTTCGCGGCGTTTTCGTAGGGGCGGTAGCTCGATGGGAACAACATTGAGGCGCCAATACAAGTCCTCGCGGAATTTTTCCTGTCGGATCTCGCCTGCCAAGTCGCGGTTGCTGGCTGCGATGACGCGTGTGTCGACGGTGATAGTTTCTGTGTCCCCAACGCGTTCAAACTCCCTTTGTTGCAAGACCCGCAACAGTTTGACTTGGAGATGAAGCGAAGTACTGTTGATTTCATCCAAAAAGATGGTGCCTGTGTGTGCCGTTTCGAATCGGCCCGCGCGATTTCCGACGGCACCCGTAAAAGCTCCCCGCACATGGCCGAACAATTCGCTTTCCAACAGGCTTTCACTCAGTGCACCGCAATTCACCTTTACAAACGGACCGCCGTTGCGATTGCTGAGGTGGTGAATTGCATTGGCGATGACCTCCTTTCCGGTACCGGTCTCGCCAAGCAGCAGAACAGACGCATTGCTCATGGCAACTCGACGGGTTACTCGAAAAACGTCCTGCATGGCAGGGCTAGAACCGATCACACCGGGCAGCTGTACGCTGCTGTTGTGGCGGTAATTGCCTTCGTTTTCCAGCCCGAAACTGGCCATGTGGTACAAACTCGTTGTTGACGCCAAAAATCCGAGTCGGCGTCAATACGCTCGACCCATTGTTAGGGTGCGACCTCGTCCCAGGGTCTATCTCCCTTTGCCGCCTCGATCGCATCAAGGATGCGGCCAAGCACCAATCGCAGTTCCAATTCGTCCGGACCTCGCTTGTTATACTCATCGTACTGAGCCTTAACAGTCTCGGAAGACAGCAATAACCCAAATTGCTTTACAGATTGCACAAAATTTTGGCTTGCCTGCTCGCGTTGAGGCAATGATTTGGAATTATCGATGGCAAGCTGA
>JANMNR010000562.1:0-1938 GCA_031368325.1 Pirellula sp. | reverse complement strand
GACATTCATGAGCGGTATCGCTTCCGTGCTTTGGCAATGGAGTCGCGCCGAGCGTGCCAACATTGCACTCGAAGCAGGCGTGGAACGATTGCGATGGGACACGATCGACGACATGCTCCGAGCTGGCCAAGCCCAACGTGGCTTGGCCGGAGTGGCCGCCATGTTAAGGCGAGACCCTAGCAACTCGAATGCAGCCATGTTCGGCATGTCGATCATGGAGCAAAACAATTTCCCGCTCCCATTTTCAGCCGAGATCCGCCACACCGGCGAATTGAGCGTTGCCAGAATCAGTCCCGACGGAAACACTATCGCAACCGCTTCGTTCGATGGTATCGTACGTCTGTCGGACACTCGAAGCTCCGAACCCAAGATGCCTGACCTGAGGCACGATGCCGCGGCTACGTTCGCTGAGTTCAGTCCCGATAGCCAGTTCTTGGCAACGGGTTCAGCCGATGGCAAAGTTCGGATCTGGCGAGTCGCCGACGGAACTACCGACGACAGCCCTATCCAATGTGAGCGTGCCATCAGTGCGTTGCAGTACAGCAAAGACGGTCGATTGCTGTTGGTGCGCACCAGCCGTACAGTCCAAGTCCACAATGCCCAATCCAGGGAATTGACTTTTGGACCGCTCAGAGAGTCTGGAGCCATCGTCGCTGCTGCATTCGTTGGAAAGGAACACGATAGTCACAAGTTGTTCTTGGCCTATAAAGAGGGCGCAGCGTCTCGGTTGCAGCTTTGGGACGTTGATGCAAAGGAGCGAATGGTTCAGTTGAAGACTGGCCCAATTCTTCACGCTAGCATCAGTTCGGACTTAACCCTCGCAGCGTCCATCGACAATCAAAAGGTCATCGTGTGGGATGTAGCTACCGGCGCTAAGAAGCGAGAAATCGAGACCCTTCAACGACTTTCGCTCATTGAATTCAGCAAGACAGGGGCCGAACTATTGATTTCTGGTTTCAACGATTGGGCTCAGATCTGGGATACGAATTCCGGACAACCGATCACGCCAGAGTTGACCCATTCCTACATCATGAACGGCTCTCGCTTCGTAGGGGACGATGAACGCGTTTTGACGTGGGGCGATGATTCGCAGGCTCAAATTTGGAGTTCAAAAACCGGAGAACGCCTGGTTGAACCGATGTTGCACTCCAACCGAGTTCGATTCGCCGAAGTAGGGCGTGTCAACGAAACCGAAGTCGTATTGACAACGCTATCCCATGGTCGATCTCCCAAAAACTCTGCTGTTCCAGGGGCGGCCCAACTATGGAAAGCACACTACAAGACGATGCCCGAAGACCGGTCCAAGGGATTAGAACTACAGGGTTATGACGGAATAGCGATCAGCCCTGACGGTTTATGGTTGGCGATAGGAAAAACCAACCAAGAGGTTTGGGTTTTGGAAACGCTTGCTGGAGCACCAGTTTGCGGACCTCTCAAGATCGAAGGTGGCGCGTGGGGGCTCATGTTTAGCAACGATCAGTCCAAACTGATTGCAACAACATCGCGTGGCCAGGTTTCGATTTGGTCCGTACCTGATGGCAAATTGCTTCATGAACCTGAAAATATCCAATCGACGATTCAGCCGTTGGAAATGGCACGAGATGGGAAAAAATTCGGGACCGGGTCGGTCGACGGGTTTCTCCGCGTTTGGGATGTTGCTACTGGGAAAGCCATCGTCCAAATGCAACACGGTTCGGAGATAAACTCGATTGCGTTTTCTCCTGACAGTGGAATGGTCGCAAGCGCTGGCGAGGATCACTCGGTTCAGGTCTGGGACAGCCGCACGGGAAAACGAATGGGCTCGTTGGTTGGGCACAAGAACGAAGTCATGCGGGTGCGATTCGAACCGGATGGACGCAGGATTGTTACTGCCTCGCTCGACCGAACGGCTTGCATTTGGGATATAGCGACGGGAAAGGTTGTTTGTCAATTGCCACA
>JANMNR010000542.1:0-12478 GCA_031368325.1 Pirellula sp. | reverse complement strand
TGACTAGTCCTCGGAGACGAAATCTTTGCCTTTCCAAGACATCGACGGGATAATCCAAGTTGTTTTTGGCACGGCCACAGACGCAATCGACTTGGCGGCTTGCAAATACTTTTCGATCAACATAGGAGACATCGACATCGCCTCGCTAACATTGTCAAAGCCAAAGCCCGTATCGTCTGGCGGGAAAACAACTTCGGCATTGAACTCCACTCCCACGAGATCGCGAATCGTGTTTCGATACTCTCGCCGGTTCAGCCTGCGAATCGGTGCAACACCTGGAAACGGATCGTCCGCTCGAAACCCGAAGACTTGGGAATGAATCCAGTTTGCCAACACCAACTTGGCTTCATCGGTTGGCTGGTCACAGTCGCGAGGAGGCATCATGTCAGCCCTCACATTGCGAAGAACCTTGAACCAAAGCATTTCATCTTGAAGTAACTCATTTTGTTGCTCTAGATCGAAATGTACACCGCCCTCCTTGGAATCTCCCGAATGGCAATCAAAGCAATATTTCTTGAGCGTAGGCAGCACCAGGCTTTCAAACTGCTCCTGTTTGTTTTGAGCCTGAACCTCGACGACGCAAAGGCAAACTAGCAGATACAGTGCAATCAAGCCAATCCGCAGCCCCACGATATCAAAAGAAAAATGGGAGCGGTTTCGGTTGGGACAGCTCATGGGTGTCGGGTGGGTGGGGCAGGCGGGATTCGTGGAGATTATCCGGTTCCTTTTGCTGGGTTTCGTAACCAAAGTCTTGCGCCATCAGGCTTAGACTAAGTGGTGGCTTGACCTGGGAAATCTATCCTCATGACTTTCGAGTACAATCATAAACGACGGGCGGTAACTTTGATCGGGTTGAGCTGCCGTTTTTTGCACTTTTGACTTAATGATATGTTCGACTACAACACCCAACTGGTAATCCTCTGTGCCGGTTTATTAGGCGTGATTGCTGGAATGGTCGGTGTTTACCTGATCCTTCGGAAGCGTTCGTTGATTGGTGATACGATTTGCCATGCGACCTTACCCGGCTTGGCCGTCTCTTTCTTGGCCAACGTCGCGCTAGGTGGCGACGGCAAGAATCTATTTTGGCTATTGATCGGTGCCGGATTTTCGGGTGCTGCCGGCTCATTGGCTGTGATTGGATTGCGTCGATGGTCGAATCTCAAGGAGGATGCCGCGTTAGGCATCGTCTTGAGTGTCTTTTTCGGCATAGGAATGGCCCTGTTTAGCATTGTTCAGCAATCTCCTCAGGGTAACTCAGCCGGATTAGAGAATTTCATCTTGGGAAAGACTGCCTCGATTGTGGCGAACGATGCCAAAACCATTGTCATCTCGTCATTGCTCGTCGTCTCGGTCTTGGTCCTGTTTCGCAAAGAGATGAGGCTGCTCTGCTTCGATTCGCTGCTAGCGTCGGCTCAAGGTTGGCCGGTATTGATGATGGATCTCCTCTTATTGAGTTGCGTCCTCGTCGTCGTCATCGTCGGAGCGAACGTGGTTGGCGTGATTTTGGTAATTGCACTCTTGGTCATTCCACCCGCGTCTGCTCGGTTTTGGACACATTCGTTACCCACGACCATTATTATTAGCGCAAGCATTGGTGCAAGTTCGGGGGTCGTTGGTGCGCTGGGCAGTTTGTACCTGGATCGCATACCAACCGGCGCTGCCATTGTGCTCTCTGCTACTGGCTTCTTTTCTTTGAGTTTACTCTTTGGAACAGAGAGAGGATTGATTTGGCGGGCATGGACTCTCGGACAACAGCGAACCAGAACGGACCAGGAACACGTCCTGCGAGCCATCTTCGAACTATTGGAGTCGCAAGGCAAATCACCACAAGTGCATGGTCAATCACGCTCGGACTCCGTGCTCATAAGCGATCTGGTTCGAATGCGTGCATGGTCACCGTCGCGACTCAAGTCGGCGGTTTCTCGGCTCCGCAGCCAAGGCTGGTTGACCTTAAACACCGAGGGAACAGCCACACTGACTGCGAGTGGCATCCAGCAGTCCTTTCGAGCTGTTCGCAGACACCGACTCCTTGAACTTTATTTTTCGCGATGGGCGGACCTATCCCCCGATGCGATTGATCGGGGCGCAGACTATACGGAGCACGCGCTCAACGATGATTTATTGGCGGAACTTGAGAAAGATGCGATCGTCATGGGAGACTCGATCGAGTTGCCCAGAAGCGTTCATCCGATTAGTCCGTAAGACCGCGACTTTACTTCAAAGCCTGCAAATTCACTTTGACCCCCGCTGATGAAGCATCACGGCTTATCCAATTATCCTAAGCTAGGACTTGAAAGCGAATTGCATACCGTTCTCACGAAACCGTAAGCTCAATCCGCACAGCGATGAATCCAAATCTTTCGAATGAGCTGGAGCTTTCTCTCAACCGTACGTGTCGCACGATTGATTTTTTTAGCAATCTCGTCATTGGAAAAGCCTTCCATTTTCCAAGTTGCCAATTGAACTAGCTCATCGTCGTCCAACGACAGCATCATCTCCTGGTACTGTTCCGCAACCTCAAACGCAAATTCGGGGGATGGTTCGCGGCTCACGATTTGATTGACGGCTGCGATACTGTCGCTTGAGGAATCCAATCCTTTTAGTTCGTGAAACTGACCGCCGCGTTTCAATCGCTTCTGGTCGCGCACTGCATGGAGTAGTTTGTGAATTGTGATGCTGACCAGCAGTCGCCAAAGACCGTCTCGATCCGATAACTCCGGAAACTTCTTGTTTTCGATACCGCGACAAAAACTATGAAAAGCGCTCAGGGCAATATCTTCGGCATCGTTGACCTTCGCAAATTTGGCCTGCAATCGCCCATTTGCCAAGTGAACGAGACGGTTGAAGTAGGTGTTCCAAAGTTTCTCAGCGGCAACACCATCGCCCGTTTCGAGGCGTTCCAACCAGCGTGTGACGGACGAATCACTCATTGTCATAGGGTGTACCCCGCGCTTCGGAAACGACTGCAAAACCCCAGTATACCAGTCAAAGCAACTGCGTGAAAAATGACGCTGCCAATTGCCTAGGAAAAACTGTCGGGTTTCCAAGCTGGAAGGGAATAGCTGGGTATTGCGACTCGATCTCCCCTTTGTTCAACTCGCCAAGCGAAAGGCGAATATGCAATTCCAACACGCTACAATAAAACTATCCAAAATCAATAATTCGGTAGCCCCCATCATGCATCGCCTCCCATCGAAATGGCCTCATTTGTTGCGAACCTTTGTCGATCCCTGCCGATTCGATTTTGAGATCCGTCGCTGCCATATTGCTGAGAAAGCCAAAGCGGTAAAGCTATTCTTTGGGGGAATGCCATGAAGTTGGGTGCTCCAAGTCTTTCGTCGTTGGTCGCGTTTAGTCTCAGCGCCTGCGTGCATTTGGGTCTGGGACTGGCTTTGGCTTTGATTCTCATTCGGTCGCATGAAGGCAAAATCAGTAACATCTTGGCGTCCATGGCATCGGAGGATGCCTCGAATGAAGTTCAGGAAATTGAGTTCACCGCTGTTCCTGAACACCAAGCGTTGGACAGTCCGACGGACGCGGTTTTTGAGGCTCCCGTAGAGTTACCTGCCATCGCAACGGAAACACCATCGATGCCAGCAGCGATTAGTTTCAAAGCGGATTTCAATAACAGCATAACGTCTCAAGCGGCGATTGCGTCCTTGACCGCAGGTGCTTACAAACCCAACGCAACTCGTTCCGAATCAAAGGCGACTTTTTTTGGAGCCGAAGCCTATGGAAATCGATTTGTGTTTGTGATTGACTCGTCGGGCTCGATGCGGGGGCCGCGTTGGGAGGCACTTTGTAGAGAACTGATCCGAGCCCTACAAAGTTTATCGCCGGACCAGGAGTTTTTCATTATCAGTTTCGACTCCCACGCGCACCCGATGTTTGATGTGATCCCTCAGCGAGGAGCGTTCCTGAATCCGACACCGGTCAACGTTTCAAACGTTTTGAATTGGCTTGTTACGTTCCAACTCGGCGGCAAAACGTATCCGTCGTCCGCCGTTGGGATAGCCATGAGATTGGAGCCGGATGCGATCTTCTTGTTATCCGATGGCGAGATCGCCGATTCTACGATTCAAGACCTACGGTTTTGGAACCACAAGCATGACAATAAGGGACACGTGAAGACCGTGATTCCAATTCATACCGTCCTATTGTATAGCCAAATCGGTTTTGCTGCCCTTCAAACCATTGCCAACGAAAACTCTGGAACCTTCACCCCAGTACAGCCGTTTTAGCATCGGCGGAATCAACGCCGAAAAATTTGTCGGGTGCCGAGGCCTAACGGTCATAGACAAGTACATGGGGCAATTCGCTCCCATTTCAATGTCCCAACATACCGACAAACGCAGATTCGAGTGTCCACCATGCAAGTCGCCAATCTCTGTCCTCTACAGACTTCAAAAACCATTGCCACGTGCATCTGTCTTGCCGCCATGCTTTTCAAGTCCCCGTTTTGCCTGGGCCAGCAAAAGACAGAACGGGAAGCCGCCAACCAACTCATTTCACTAGTCGAGAGCGGCGACACGGGAAAGTCCGATCAAGCGCACAAGCTATTCTCATCGCTCCCCGCTGAAGCGAAGTGTAAGCAAGAGGCGGCTTTGGCCCTTACTATGCTTTACATTCGCGACAGGCACTTTTCCGACGCGTGGAAAATGCTGACGTCCGTCCCGCAAAACCCAGCGTCCTCGTCTGACACGGTCAAAAGCGTCAAGGAAAGGCTCAAACTGTGGCTGCTCCTAGAGGCGAACGTAGCCGACAAAGCCAGGGCTCAGTTAACTGAGATTACCGAAAAGACTCTTACCGCAGACTCTGGCGATCCTGACCTCGCCGCCAATTGCTGCTTCATCGGCTCGGTTGCTGGCATGCTTCAGTCGGACAATGCAACACCCTGTATCCCCGACTCGATACTAGCGAGTGTATTGGACCAACTATTGGCAAAGGTGGAGTCCGCGAACGCCAAAACGAAACTCAGGGAGCGACTCGCGGAGAACCGCCAATGGGGAACGGAGCTAGTGGCTTTGGTCAGCAAGTTTGAGGGGCTCGAAGATGCGGAAGTCCAACAAATGTTAAGTTCGACACAAGCTGAACTTGACGGTGTTCGGAAGGAATTAATGCAACTCCGTGGTGAGTTGAAGTCTGCTGGTGGCGAAAAGCGTGTCCTTGAAGATCAACGCCGAAAGTGGATTCAGGGCCGGAAAGCAGTTCTTCAAGAAATGACGCGTGAGACACCTGGCAAACCACAATATCCCGTTGAGCCAGGCCCTGCTCCGCTTCATCCCATTCAACCGAGGGGACACTATCGCGTAGATCCCAAAACCCAAGTCGCCAAATATGTTCCGCCGTCGGCTTGCGATGAATCGCGTTATCGCGATGAGTTAAAGGCATACGATGAACGTGCTCAAAAGTGGCGAGTTCGCTCAGCCAACTATCAAAGAGACCTTCTCGAATATCCAACCAAAATCAAAATCTGGGAACAGCAGGATGCCGCACGAAGGGCTTCCCTATACGATCAAAAACAAAAAACCGAACTAGGAATGGCATCCACTGAAAATGCCATGAAAGGCATGCAGGACGAGATCCAAAAAGGTGTAGCCAAAGATCTAAAGGACATCGTCGAACAACAAAAAAAGTTGGAGCGGTTGGTTGAAATGTCAAACGTCGCTTTGCGGTACATTACCGAAAAAGACACAAAAGCCAAGCGTCTGATTCGGCCATCCAGTTTCCCAATACTCGACTACGAAGCGGAATGCAATCGACTGAAGAAATCATTGAGTGAGCGACATAGTGTAGCACCAGCCCCAAATCTTGACATGTAGCCGCTCAAAACGGTTTCAACTCGGAACTAGCAACCACTTAACTACGTATTTTATTGAGTTCAAAACCAGCTATGAACGAGCAAGCACCAGACTTTGACGACAGCACGATCCAGCGCGCCAAGCGATTTGAGGGGATATGCGACGAATTCGAAACGCAATGCTCAGGTGGAAATCGTCCATCTATCGAATCATTTCTATCGCAAGCAGACGGTCCGGACAAGCAACCGCTCCTCGTTGAGTTGATCGCGATCGAGATGCATTATCGCCGGCAGAATGGCGAATCAGTCGCCTATGCGGAATACCAGATTCGCTTCCCTGGCTTGTCGGCGTTACGACTTGAGGAGACGATTCAGCGCTCCGAGCACCCGAATTTTCCTAAGACTCCAGCTGCTGACGATGCGACAATTGACTCACAGCAAGTCTCATCCGATCGACGGGAAAGCAAGTTAGTTAAGTATTTCGGCGACTACGAACTGTTGGACGTGATCGCACGAGGAGGGATGGGGATTGTCTACAAAGCTCGCCAAGTAAGTCTCAATCGCATCGTTGCGCTAAAGATGATCCTCGCTGGCGAATTCGCTTCGAAGGAAGAAGTCGACCGATTCTATTCCGAAGCCAAAGCAGCCGCACTGCTTGACCATCCCGGCATTGTGCCCATCTATGAAGTGGGAGAGCACCAGGGCAAACATTTCTTTTCGATGACCTACGTCGAGGGCTCGAGCCTCGCGTCGAAACTCAATGACGGTCCACTTGAGCCGATGCAGGCTGCCCGCACGATGCTTGCGGTAACCCAAGCGGTGCACTATGCACACGAACAGGGCGTGATCCATCGCGATCTAAAGCCATCGAATATCTTGCTTGATCTGCAAGGCAGGCCGCGCGTAACCGATTTCGGTTTAGCAAAGCGTCTCACCGAGGACACTGGCATGACGGTATCTGGACAAGTGCTAGGAACTCCGAGCTACATGCCTCCAGAGCAAGCCGCCGGTCAAATCAATACGATCGGCCCGGCATCCGACGTTTATGCCCTTGGTGCAGTCCTCTATTCGCTGACAACAGGCCGCCCTCCATTCCAATCCGCCAGCAGCATCGACACATTGCGGCAAGTAGTCGAAAAAGAGCCAGTTGCACCACGACAGTTAAACTCAGCCATCCCACGCGATCTCGAAACGATCATCCTCAAGTGCTTAGAGAAATCGCTTCCCCGGCGCTACGGAACTGCGAAACTCTTATCGGACGAACTACAAAGATTCGTCGAGGGCCGACCAATCATCGCTCGGCCAATCGGTCGTGCCGCCAAGGCCTGGCGATGGTGCCGCCGTCAACCGATGGTTGCGTCCCTATCGGCAATGGTCTCATTGTTGATTATCGGTTCTTCTATCGCAACGGGAGTAGCCTACTTGCGAGAAGTCGCGTTGCGGAGCGATCTCAAGGTATCGCTCGACAAGGAAACGCAGGCATTGGAAAAGGCTACGAATGCAACGGTAGAAGCTCAACTCGCGCTTCAGGCCACCGAACGAGCTAAGGATGTCGCTGATAATGCAGCGAAGCTGGCAGAAGAAGAGTCTGCGAAGGCGAACGTAGCAAGGATCGAAAAGGAGCGACAGGCCGAGATTGCGGAACAAGAAAAGAATAAAGCAAGAGCGAGCGAAGCCACCACGCGTCGCAACCTCTACATCTCGGATGCAGCTCGCATTGACACATTGATCAAGGAGTCGAACTTCGTTCGTGCAAAGACCCTACTTGGCAGACACATCCCAACGAGTCCAGATGAAGAAGATCTCCGTGGATTTGATTGGTACTATCAATGGCGTAAGGTGGAGCAGCAGCAAGCCAAGTACCAATTTGAACAACCCGTAGAGGTCATCCATCTTTCGAGTGATGGCAAGACATTAGCAGTAGGCTGCCAAGAAGGACGAGGTTACCTGCTCGACACAACGACGGGATTGGTATCCTCGTTCGTCATGTTTCTTGGTGACAAGCATTGGGAATCGATTGCATTGCTTGATGACAAGCGAGTGATAGGGCATGGAAAGCAAGGTGGATTTAAGGTGTGGGATTCCGAAAACAAGACATTGCTTGCTCACAAACCCGGCGCATACGCATCCCGTCAACCCGCGATCACCGACTATGTTCCCACCATGGTTAGCAAAACGGCAAACCTAATGATTTGCGCAGATTTATCCAACAAACTTGCTTTGTGGGATCTGTCCACCATCCGTCCGAGACCGATCCCGTTCCTGAACGAAGGAAGTCATCCAGTTCAGAATGGGGTGTCGGCAATGGAGCCGATTTTTTATTCCAATAACTGGAAGGTAACAGGTACGGTGCCAAAACGTACCCTAATGGAAAAGAGACTTGATGATTCTGGCTTTGACAATTGGGATCAGTTCTTCATTCACACTTGGGCAGAACGAGCAAGGAAGGAATACATCCTTCCGGGTGTGTCGGTGTCACTTCCTTTCTTTAAGACTCCATCCACAAATCTTAAGCATCGAACTGGACATCCCGTTCGGTCGATGGCACTTTTGAATGGGAATAAGACTCTTTTGGCTGGCGGCTTTTCTGGCGAGATTCAATTCTTCGATATCGAAAGAGTATCGGATGTTGATCAATGGATTCATGCAATGCCAAGAACGATGTCATTATTTCAATTACCAATCCACCACCTAGAAACGAATACGTCAAACACGTTCGTCGCGGCCTGCTCAGATTCGGAATTAGCATTGCTATCGACTAAGGATTGGAAGGAGGAATTTCGCCTTAAATCAAATGAGGAAGAATTCACATGTGCTTGTTTTCTTGAAGACGAAACGTTTGCAATTGGTAGATCGGATGGATTCATCGAGATTCGGCGAGTCAATCAAAAAGAGCCTATCAATCGCTTTTTCGCAGGAGGTGGTGCAATCATCCAGATTCAGAACGATCCGAAACGGGGGACCGTCTTTGTGTCAAGTTCCGACGGATCGATCGGAGTTTTCAGTCTGGTGGATCAACCGACAACGTTGGTACCGCAGTCGCCTCAATCTGATCAGGAATTGGTTTGGTTGGAAGCGCTTCAATCGATCGGGATCTATTCTAGTTACCTCAATTCCCTGTCAATTGTGTCTCCAGAAAATCCACACTATCCATCAAATGTCTCGCTTTCGATTCAAGGGAAACTGAATGACCCCAGCCAGGCGATCCTAGTGTCAGATGGAGGGCAAGCTGGCGATGTCGTGGTTGTTAAAAAACAGCTCGTCCACATATGGAATCGGAATTCACAATCGATGGTTCGGCAATTCACCAATGCGACGCACACGGATCTTCAAGGAAGGACGGTACCGTTAGGATCAAACAAGCATCCATTGAAATCCGTCACCTTGCGAGACGAATTCTTGATTGAGAACCAAGTTTTAGAAACCGCAAACGACGAACAGTTACTCGCGGCAGAAATCGTTCACGGATCAGATAATCTAGTCATGTTGTTCGAAAGTTCCGGCTTGGTTCAGTTGGTGTTGCTTGATCTGCGAACAGGCCAAGTGCATTGCGAACTGCGCATCGCTGCTTCTTCGAAACAAAAGCCGGGCCGTCCTGTTCTGAAATGCCTCGGAAGGGATCGAATTTTTGTAGACAGACTGGTGATTGACGAAAAGAGACCGAGTGTTGGACTCATCTGGAACACATCTGACAATTTGCCGGAATTGATCGAGTCCATTGTCGGCACGACCAAAGGCACTGGCAATTCATCACTTTTGAGCAGAAGTGTTCACATTCCTCAGTCATTAGATCGGTTCGCAGTTTGTACGGCCGAGAAAATCAATGTCGTATCGAGAGAGAGCGTCCAAGCGATCCAGCAATTACACGCGCCGGATGGCGAACAATTCGAAATCGCCTTTATGTCCCCTGATGGAAGTTGGCATGCAGTTTTAGCAAACGAACACAGAGTCTATAGATGGGCAATATTCAAAGAAGAAAGCAAGATTTGGGAAACCGTATTGATTATGACGGATTCTAAGACCAGGATGCCGTCTGCCAACCTCCGCCAATTCTGCTTTGATCCAACGAACAACACACTGTATTCATTGGACGATGCAGCCAAATTGATGCGATGGCGAGTGCCTGATGGACAGCAACTTCCTACTTTTCAGGTTCCACTGGGTAGAGTCGAGGGGATCCGCAGGAACGCGAGCGGAACGATGGCTAGTATCACGAAACGAGAAACCTTTGGTGGAGAACAACTCGTCCAATCTTGGTTTAGTAGCGACGAGCCGTTGGACTCTAGTAACACGAGTATCGTTACTCGCTTAACATTCGCCGTACCCACCGCAGTTCCCGAGTACTGGATAGCGGAACACGGTGTTTTTGCTCCATCGAACAGTCGATCCACCAATAACTTGCCAAAATTGACAACCGAAGGCAAGTCGTTCTTGCTTGGCCGTGAATTGTTTGGCGTCGCAAGCCGAGTACTCTCAGAATCTGCGGCAAATGGAACGAGACTGTTTCAGTGGCAAAAAAATTCTCTCCAGGTTTGGACCTATAGCCCGTCCAAGAGCGACGCCCAAAAGTTGCATTATGGAAAGCGAAAGTCTATTTTGGGGACGGGTAGTCTCACAACGTTGCCTATCCGAATTGCCTCATCACTTGACGGCAAAAATGTGGCACTATCGAATGAGGGAGAGTTGATTTGGGCTTCCGATCCATTTAGGGAATGGACCAAGTCTGAGATTACCATACCCCCAGATTCCCGAATCACTGCGACTCGATGGTCACGCGATAGCACTGTTCTCGGAATCTGTTTATCTTCAGGGGATGTTCTTCTCTACCATACAACCAATAGGACGTCTACTTCATTGAATCGAGGGCATGTTGGTGCTGTTCACGATGCCCTTTGGCTCCCGGACAATAGAACGCTGGCAACGGCTGGTGCCGACGGCAAACTAATAATATGGGACCTCATTCAGAAGGAGCCGCGACTAAGTTTGAATGCCCACGACAAGGGTGTGTGGACGCTCGACTTTGATGAGAATTCAAATACGCTTTACTCCGGTGGCGAAGACGGACTCATTCGAAAATGGATTGCTTCTTCCAAGCTTGGCTCTCTCCAAATAATAGATTCGGATGCGGGAGTGTCCAACGCACTTATCGTTGAGAAAAGGTCTTTGCCATCCAACGAAACGATGCACAATCGAACGACAGCGAAGTGGCTCTTGGAACGCGGCATTTCAGGTGTCGGCTCGAGCTTTGGAATGCAAGTCGGTGCAATCGGAAAAGTTGATCTCGAGCAAATCGATGAGTTTGCAATTCATACGATCAACTGTCGAGGTCAGAAAGCCTTCACAGACACAGAACTTTCTCGATTGAGGGGACTACGCGAACTTCGCCACTTAGATTTGGCCGATTGCGGAGTCACCTCGCGTGGCCTGACAGAGCTTGGCGCGTTGAGCGGACTGCACACGCTCGAACTTAGTGGAATCGACCTTTCGGAGTTCGATTTCAATAGCCTCGAGAATTATTCGAATCTACAAGTATTAAAGCTCCATCGTTGCAAATTAAATGATTCACATCTCGAAACGATCATCCGGCTCTTTCCTGGCTTGCAGGAGCTGCAAATTGGCCCGTCCACGATCACCGATCGATCAGCCTCCAAACTAGGGTTGCTTTCTCGACTCTCGCTCCTCAGCCTCTATGATTCTCCAATTTCCGATGAGACACTTTCGGCGGTAGGCCAAATTAGGTCCCTCGAAAAACTGCATTGGATCGGTAACCAACTGACCGGCACTTGCATTGACTCGTTCTTTAACCTCAAGCAGATAAAAACACTTTCCTTGCAAGGCGCACCCATTACGGACGAATGGGCTCGACGGCTGAGTCACTGGAACAATTTAACCAGTATCGACGTTGCCAAAACCAAGATAACGCCGATTGGACTAAAGACGCTTTTGGCTAAATCAACCGAATTGCAGGTCTGGGCGTCACCGTCGATTTATCCTGACAATCCACAGCTCAAGACGTTGCTGTCGTTAGGTGGGATTTCTGGATACATTGAGGTCGATCTCGAGAATCTGGCGGCTGTCGATGCTTTCTCGAGCCTAGAACAGGGAGGTAAGATCACTGGACTCACTTGGCCATTTGAGAAGGGACGCGGGCAAAAGGACATCGACCTGCTCAACCAACTTTCAGGGCTGCAACGATTGTCGATAGGTAAAGAGGTAATACCTAGCGTCCATTATCCGCTTTTGTCGCAAGTAAAATCGCTGCGTCACCTGGACCTTAGCTTGGAGCCATACAAAACGAGCGATTCCGATAGTGCTGCAGTGAGCTTGTTGAGAAACCTTGAGTCTTTGACGATCAAACACGAAATCTCGAGGCAACGTCTACAGTCGATGGCTGGACTCACGAACCTTTCATCGTTTCACTACTTGGCCAGTTCTCCAGGAGTTGCGATAGCCGAGGTTGCAAAAACTTTTCCCAACCTTCGGGAACTCCAATTCCTCAAAACAACCTCCCAAGAATTGGAAAAAGCAGTTCCTAACTTGCAATCGCTCGAGCATCTGTCGTTAGGGAGCGTCTCGGCGAAGGAAGATGGGCCTATCCTCGCCAGACTCACGAAGCTAACGAACCTTAAGTTAAAATACATGCCTCCAGAAACGGAGCTCGCGTCGCTTCGCGCGGTG
>JANMNR010000531.1:0-18188 GCA_031368325.1 Pirellula sp. | reverse complement strand
GACCTGATGCCGATGGATATCACGGGCACCGATATCTTGCAAGAAACGCAAGAAGGCCGCCGCGAATTTCAGTTTATCAAAGGCCCTATTTTCTCGAACATTATCTTAGCCGACGAAATCAATCGCGCTCCACCAAAAACGCAAGCTGCTTTGCTGGAAGCAATGCAGGAACAGCGAGTCACGGTACTGGGCAAATCGTTTGAACTCACTTCGCCATTCATGGTGCTTGCAACTCAGAACCCGGTTGAACAGGAAGGAACCTATCCGCTACCGGAAGCGCAACTGGATCGGTTTATGTTTCTAGTTGAGCTGGATTATCCGAACGAAGAGGAAGAGATTCAAATCGCTCGGACGACCACCGGTGACGATCACGTTACTCTCAATGCATTGATGGGTGCGGAGGAAATCATCGCTCATCAGCGATTGGTTCGGCGGTTGCCTGTTCCGGATCACATTTACAATTTCGCAGCCAAGCTTGTTCGCAAGACGCGACCGCAGGGGGACTCGGCTCCGGCGTGGCTCAAGCCCTATGTGAGTTGGGGAGCAGGACCGCGAGCTGTTCAGAACTTGATCTTGGGTGCTAAGAGTCGAGCTGCGCTTCAGGGCAGTTACATGGTTCGCATGGAAGATATCAGAGCGGTAGCCAAGCCTGTTCTAACACACCGAATCATCACCACGTTTGCAGCGCAAGCCGAGGGCATGTCAGCAAAGCAAATCGTGCAGCGTTTGGTCGAGGAAATGGAATAAGGCTTACGGCTTTCGCTTATGCTTCCAACCGCACGGTCGTTTCTTGATCCCAAGGTCCTTGCTAGACTTTCCGCCGTACCGCTCCTCTCGCGGCACGCCATGCAAGGCAATATATCTGGCCGGCATTCGTCCCCGCATCGCGGTTCGAGTGTCGAGTTCGCCGAGTACCGAAAGTATGTTCCTGGCGACGACTTGCGACGACTCGATTGGCGTGCCTTCGGCCGCACGGATCGATACTACGTCAAGGAGTTCGAAGCCGATACCAATTTGAGATGCTGCGTCGTCCTCGACACGAGTGGCTCCATGGCCTATGCATCCAAGGGACATACGACCAAAATTGAGTACGGCCGGCAAATCGCAGCAGCAATGTCTTATTTGGCTGCGCAGCAGGGGGATGCCGTTGGGCTAGCATGTGTGGCAGAAAAGATTGTTCAAAACATCCCCCCCCGACGGTCTGCAGCACATTTGAAGGTCATCCTGGACACGCTTGAGAATGCCAAGCCATCGGGCGATACTCAGTTGCCAGCGATCCTAGATGAGATTGCGGAGACCATTCGGCAACGAGCGCTCGTGATTGTTATCTCTGATTTTTTTGTCGCCCCGGCGATTCTTAAGGGTTGCTTTGAACATCTGCGATTTCGCAAGCATGATGTGGCTGCATTTCATTTGCTGGATCCGCTGGAAATGGAATTCTCGTTTCAACGCCCGGTCCGATTTACAGACATGGAGGGTGGGCAGCCATTGTTTGTTGAACCGACCGAAATTGCAGACCGTTATCATCGGGCATTGAATACTTATTTGACCGATGTGCAACGGATCGTGCTCGAGACGGCTGTGGATTACCATCGTGTGATCACCAGTGAAGCCTATGAGCAGCCCATGATGCGGTTTTTGGTCGGCAGGACCCGTGGGCGGGGTGTTCGATGAATTTCATTCAGCCTTGGTTTTTGGTGGCTTTGCCCCTGATCGCTGTTCCGATCATTATCCACTTGGTCAACCAACGGCGCTTTCAAACGGTTCCTTGGGCGGCCATGATGTTTTTGATGCAGGCCAGCCGGATGTCGGCTGGCTACACCAAGCTTCGACAGTGGTTGATTCTGTTGATGCGAGCTTTGGCGGTGGCTTGTTTGGTCTTCTTTACGTCGCGGCCGCTGGCGAGTGGACTGATTGGATTGCTTGGCAGTCGCTCCAATGAGTTGGCGATAGTATTGCTGGATCGTTCACCGAGTATGCAAGAGACCCCTACTGGGTCTGGAATGACCAAACTGCAATCTGCGTTATCGCAGTTGTCAGGTACACTCAAGACCTTGGGTGTACAACGAGTGGTCGTATTGGATTCAGCCAATGAAAAGCCAATGGAATTCGAATCGCCCACGGCTTTGATCTCGGATCCTTCGTTGGTTGCCAATGGTATTACCAGCGATATCCCTGGAATGCTGGAACGTGCCTTGCTCTATGTCAAGAATAACCGATCAGGCAACGTCAACGTATGGATATGCTCAGACATGCGTGAGAGTGATTGGCGAAGCCGTGATGGCCGATGGGCCGCTGATCGCGAGGGATTTATGGGCTTGACGCAGGAGGTTCGTTTTCAAGTCTTGGATGTTGGAGCGGCTTCCAACGAAAACAGATCGATTCGGATTGGGTCGGCCAAGCGAGTGCAGGGGCCACAGGGCGTTGAACTAGCGCTCAGTTTCAAAATCGAGCGAACGCTTGGGCCGAACGCGCCCACTGCGCTTCAAATTCCGGTCGAGGTCGAGGTGGGTGACGCACGAAGTGTGATTTCTGTGGACCTGCAATCTGAGTCCGCCGAGGTCAATGACTTCCGAATCGCTCTCTCGTCCGAGAATGACAATGCCAGTTTAAACAAAGGTTATGGATTGGTCCGCATTCCAGGCGATACCAACGCTGCGGACAACACCAGTTACTTTGTGTACGAAAAACCGGCGGCTCGACGCACTGTGATTGTGAGTGACAACCCGCGGGTCATCGAGGCGATCGAATTATGTACCAACATCTCACCCGAACAAGCTATCGAGTGTGAAACCGAAACGGTTGTTTCCTCACAATTGGACTCGATCGATTGGAACGCGATCGCGTTGGTAGTTTGGCACGAGCAGTTGCCAGAGGGCCGCTCGCTTGAATTGCTGACTCAGTTTGTAGCTCAGGGTGGTCAAGTGTTGTTGTTTCCTCCAGAAACACCCAACGACACCATCGCATTGGGAGTCCAATGGACAGGCTGGCAGAGCTTGGATACGAATACAAAGGGGAGCTCTGCGGCACCTGATGACGATGCAACGCTTGCAAGGGTCCAGCAATGGCGAAACGATTCGGAGCTGCTAGGCAACACCCTCAATGGAGCACCGCTGCCGGTTGGCCAACTCGGAATCAAACGCATCTGTCGTTTGCACGCGGAGGGGACGGTGTTGGCAGCGATGAGCGATGAGTTGCCCCTGCTGATGCGTATCGATGCAGCTGGTTCGGCAAAAAATGGAGTCTATGTTTGTACCACGACACCTTCGTTGCGCGATTCGACCTTCGCCTCGGATGGCATAGTTATGTACATCGCGATTCAACGCGTTCTTGCTGCAGGTTCTGCCCGAATTGGTTCGACTCGGATGGTGTCTGTCGGCCAACCCAGTGCTTCTCTGTTTGAAAATGCGATTCAAATGGCAGGGGATAACACTGTTTTATCGAATCAGTTTTCGCAGCATCCTGGTATCTATCGATGCGATGAGCTCTTGGTGGCACAGAATCGACTTGGCGATGAAGACAGCAGCAAACGTGTTTCAGCAGAGTCACTTGCTACATTGTTCGGTTCGCTGAACTGGTCCAAGATAGATGTCGGGGCATCTGCCAGAAGCTTGGTTCAAGAGATTTGGCGATGGTTTGTGATTGTCATGTTGATTGCGTTGATAGTGGAAGCGATCCTTTGTATGCCAAAACGGCGGCAAGCAACACTCCAACGCAAAGCCGCATGATAGCCCCACAGCTTAATATCGTGTTGTATCAGCCGGAGATTCCTCAGAATACCGGGAACATAGGGCGTACATGCGTGGCGCTCAATGCGAAGCTATGGATTGTACGTCCGACCGGATTTCGATTGGATGACAAACAATTGCAACGTGCCGGGCTAGACTATTGGCAACATCTTAACTGGGAAGCGGTTGATTCGTGGGGGCATTTGCTCCCAACGTTGCCCGTCGCTCGAACTTGGTTTTTTACTAAGTTCGCAACGCGTTCTTACACGGAAGTGGCTTTTCAAGTGGGAGATTGGCTTGTGTTCGGAAGCGAGTCGAGCGGCTTGCCTGATTCCGTAAGGGCGGAGTTCAACGCACAATGCGTCTCGTTGCCGATGGTCGGCCCGGTTCGCAGCTTGAATCTGTCGGTAGCGGTCGGTGTTGGTATGTTCGAAGCATACAGGCAGATTGCTATTTAAGCAGATTGCGATTTAAAGAGTGCTGAAGATTGAGCACGACTGAGGCAACCCTGGCATTGATCTATCGCTTTCCGTCTCGCCTATACTTTTTGGTGCTGGCATGAAGACGTTTCGCGGCTGATTCTTGGCGATGCCAGATCACGTTGGTGTCGGCCGCTTTGCGTGATTCCGTCGGATTGTTCCTCAAGTCCTTCGTTTCTCTGGGCGGGATTAAATCCTACATTCCCATGGGACAGGCGAAAATGAGGCTCCGTCCAGCCAAAAGATACGCAGAAGTTCGAATTCTGATTCGACAAAAACCAATGTTGGCAGCCTTTGACCTGCCGCGCCACTCGCCGGCGAGCTAAAATAGAGTATATGAGCGAAAATCAACCAGAAAAACCAGCGACCAACTCCATTTGGCCGGACGGCGAGGTCACGGCCGAGCTTCTCAACAATGTTCGCGACGGACAAGCGGTAGCTGTCGAGGAGCTGATGGACCGCCATCGAAACTCGCTTCGCAGGATGATTCAGCTGCGGTTGGACCAACGCTTGATGCAACGTATGGACGTTAGCGATGTGATCCAAGATGTGCTGATCGAAGCCAATAGGCGTCTTACAGACTACCTGAGCAATCCCGTTATCCCGTTTCATCTTTGGATACGTCAGATTGCAAAGGACCGTATCATCGATGCCCACCGGCGCCATCGAGTATCGGCAAAGCGCAGCATCGATCGCGAACAACCACAGCCCGGTAAAGGAACTTTTGATCAATCCACCATCGAACTGGCAAACCAGTTTCGCGACCAAGCTTTGACGCCAGCTGCGGCTGCCACACAACGGGAACTGGCGCAACAAATTGAATCTGCTGTCCAAATGCTCCGCGATAATGATCGTGAAATCATTTTAATGCGTCATTATGAGCAACTTAATAATCAAGAGATTGCTCAGTCGCTTGGGTTGACTGAACCTGCTGCGAGCATGCGTTATTTGAGAGCGTTGAAACGATTGCGAGAGATCATTGAGGGGATGCCGGCACTTCAAGAGGATTTGGAGGAATGAGACCAGTTGGAACAGGGAAAGATGCCATTCGCGAAGCATCCGATTCCTCAATGGACAAGAGGCAAAGGCTGTCGGCATCGACAGCTGGAAACGATCGCAACGATTCTGATGAACCTGTTTCCGAGTCCGAGGCACAGTTGGCCGCCATTGTGAGCGAACTGACCGACTTGATGCAACGCGGTCTTCCAATCGATATCCATGCGGTCTGCAAGCTGCATCCCGAACATGCGTCGGACTTGATGTTCCTTTGGGGCACCGTTTTAGTCACCGATGCCGTCGGCGGCGCTGAAGCGCAGCTAATCGAAGCGTCGGCCACCAAGTCCGATGCCGTTCAATGGCAGATGACCTTGCCTTGCACCGTTGGAGACTACGAACTCGTCGAAGTTGTCGGGCGTGGTGGAATGGGGATTGTATACCGAGCAAACCAAATCAGTTTGAATCGCGAGGTTGCTGTTAAGATGATCCTTCGCGACCGATTGGCTTCGTCGGTCGAACGTCAGCGATTCTATGCCGAGGCGAAAGCAACCGCAAAACTCGAGCATGTGGGTATAGTCCCTGTGTTTGACGTCGGAGAGCTCGACGGCCGTCCCTTCTTTGCAATGAAGTTTATCAAGGGGCGAACACTATCCGACGTGATGGCCAATGAGGGTTTGACGCAACGGCAGGCAGCAACGTATCTCGAACAAATCTGTCGTGCGGTTCACTTCGCCCATCAGGCGGGAGTTGTCCATCGCGACATCAAGCCCTCGAATATTTTGATTGATGAGTTGGGCAGTGCCAAGCTGACGGATTTTGGATTAGCCAAGCAGTCCGATGCCGTGGAGACGTTGACGCGAACGGGCGTTGTTCTAGGAACGCCGACTTACATGAGCCCCGAACAAGCGAGCGGTCGGATGGGTCCGATTGGCCCTGCATCCGACATTTATAGTTTGGGTACGGTTCTGTATCACGCTTTGACTGGACGTCCGCCGCATGTGGCGCAATCACCCGTCGATCTCTTGTTGAAGATCTTGGAACAGGATCCGCCGCTTCCGCGAACAATTGACCCAAAGGTAGATCGGGATCTTGAAATGATTGTCGTTCGGTGTTTGCAGAAACCCTCCGACCTCCGATATGCGACCGCTGAGGCACTGGGTAACGACCTGCAAGCTTTCCTAAATGATGAACCGATTTCGGCACGGTCAGGGCAGTTTGTTCAGGTGATTGCAAGGTGGTTTCGAGAGACACATCACGCTCCCATCTTAGAAAATTGGGGACTGCTATGGATGTGGCATTCGTTGGTACTTGTCATCGCTTGTTTGTTGACCGAAGGTTTACTTTTGTTGCAAGGGGACAAGCCTGACCGGTGGGCATATATTTTGCTTTGGATCGTCGGCCTTGGAGCATGGGCCGCAGTATTCTGGGCTTTGAGGCGCCGCATGGGGCCAGTCACGTTTGTCGAAAGGCAAATCGCGCACGTGTGGGGAGCAAGCATGATCGGCATTGGGGCGCTATTTCCGATTGAGTGGTGGCTCAATTTGCCACCGCTGACCCTCACTCCGATGATCGCCATCATCACGGGCATGGTTTTCTTGATCAAGGCAGGGATTTTGAGCGGTGTGTTCTATATTCAAGCGTTCTGCTTGTTCGCATCAAGCGTCTTGATGCTGGCATTTCCAAAGTTCGCTCATATCATTTTTGGAATCGTGGCGGGGAGTTGTTTCTTCTTTCCGGGCCTTAAGTATTACCGACAAAGCCTTGAACAGCCTGTTGGCATCGACAGCCATGGACGAGTAAAATACGTGCAGTGATCCTTTTGTCGCCTTACTTCGTCGATTCCGCTGAATACCATGAGATTTCGAATACTTGTAGGGCTTGCAATCGTTTCGGTGCTTTTGGGCTCCAGCGTTTTTGCTCAACGCTCCGTCAAAAAACCACGACGGGCTACTCCACCCAGCTTTCAGCCGAACGAGTTTTCAGGCATTTTCTTTAGTGACGCGTTGAGCCAGTTGCAGGGCGAGATGCCTACCGTCCAGAGCATTTTGGCTGCGAACACCAAGCCTGACAAAGCGACCGCGGGCGACGCAGCAGGTGACGGCATGAGTAAAGCTTCCGGAAATGCCATATGGAAAGAACTCGTAAGCCCGTCGACGATTGAGGATATTGTCAAGGAGTCCAAAACGCGGCTTGATGCAGTGGTGACCACGCCAGCCAAGTTTTCTGGTGCGGTTGTCGACGCCCGACGCGAGTTCACGCTGCTCGCAGCCACGATGGCGGTTGTGGCGCAATACCCGGAGGAGATTCGCTGGCAGACGTCTGCATCCTATGCTCAAAGGGTTTTCGCTCGCATGGCTGACAATTGCAAAGTCGGGACTCAGCCGGTCTTCAATGAAGCTAAGCTACGTCAACAAGATTTGCAGACCATGCTCAAGGGAAGCAAACTGACAGGAACTGCCGATGAGGTGAGCTGGGAAGGCACAGCTGATCGAGGCCCGACGATGCAATTGCTTGAATGGGCGTTACGAGAAAACCTTTTGCCCTCAACGAGCAATGAAAAGAAGTTTCGCGAGAGCCAAGAAGAGGTCCTGAAATATGCCGAGCTGATCGCGATGTTCGGAAGCGTTATTCAGCAACCGGGGATGAAGGATGCTGACGCAGAAGAATACCAACAGTTTTCAAAGGCTATGACTCAAGCAGCGGTCGACGCAACAAAAGCCTCAAGAGCCAACGACCCTGAATTAGCGAGAGCAGCAGTGAGTCGAATCGATCAAGCATGCAATAAATGCCATGAAACGTATCGTTAGTCGACATCGCGAATTGCAAAATCAAGGACCAACGAACCCGTGCTGCAACGACAAACGGAAATAGAGTAGAAGAATGGGAATTCGCTTTGTGTGCCATAAATGCGGCTTCGCGCTGCATGTCAAGGACTTTCAAGCAGGCAAACGGGGCAAATGTCCAAGTTGCAAAGGTTCGTTTCGGATCCCAGACTCGGATTCATCCTATTCATTACCGTTGGACGATGCGAGCGAAAACTCAGCTGTGGCGAGTGTTCGCGAGTCCTTCCAAAAAGTCAACGGTTCGTCTGCGACCCCGATCGTCAAAAAGCCTTCCGACTCAGATGCAATATCGCTTGAATTGCTATCGGGACAAGACCCTATTGCAGTTGGAACGGATGTCTTGTCGAGCCCCAAAGTGGAGGTGGCGTCCCCTTCGAAACGTTCGAGCGTATCGACGAAGATGCCTCGTTTGCTCGCGACAGAAGTGAACGCGAAGTGGTTTGTTCGGCCACCCAGTGGCGGCCAGTTTGGTCCTGCTGATTCTGAATTGCTAATGAACTGGATTGACGAGTCCAGAGTAACCGCAGAGTCCTTCCTTTGGCGCGAGGGAATGGAGCAATGGCAATCCGCGAGGGAGCTCTTGCCCGAGTTGTATGAAAGCGACAAGCAAACATCGTCAATTGTACCGCCCGTGCCCTCGCTCCCAAGCATATATGCCAGTTCGAATGAAGCGGTCGCAAACAAAGCCGACCTTAGTCTGGCAGGTATGCCGACGTTCGCTTCGGGAGCAGTACTTAAGAAGCGAATGCAGAAGCGCCGCCGGCAGCTAACGATGATCATTGTGCTCGCAACGCTTTCCTTGATCCTACTGAGTATCTTGATCTTTGTGCTCGTGTTTAAGGGCACTACCACGGTCCCGGAGCAGCCTCGCACGGTGAGTTGTTCGCCTTATCTTTACCCAGCCATAACTGCAATGGTGGAATGTGATGCGACTGCCCAAACTTTCGTCGGCAGAGAACATCATCATATGATTCGGAAGGAGATTTACGCATTCTTACGCGATGAAGCGGTGTGAAATGAGCATGGATCGATCGCATTGAATACGTTGATTATGGAACACCCCTGATGGCCGCGGGACTCGGAACTACCGCTTTACAAGTTCCTCGAACTTGGCGGGTTATCCGAACGCGTGTCGGGTAGATTGTGCAATCGTTCTTTCGGTCTTTGCTAAGGATTATTATCCTCTATTTGATGGTGGCAAATTCTCAGATCAGCTATATTTCTCAACAATGTTGATTTGCAATCCACTCTCCCATTGGGCCGCCGTTCGATGTTTTTTCTTCCGACACGTTATCTGCTCGTTGTCGGAACGTTTTGTTTATCCGTACTGCTTTATGTCGACCGTGCTTGTATTGCAACGGCTAAAGATGCTGTCGTTCAAGATTTGCTACTGACGGACGAGCAATGGGCATGGGTCCTTGCCTCGTTTGCGTTTGGATACGCGCTTTTTCAAACGCCCGGTGGCATGATGGCGGATCGACTTGGGAGTCGAGGAGTTCTGACGGCCGTGGTTGCTTCGTGGTCTGTGTTTACAGGCCTGACAGCCATGGCATGGAATTTTTCTAGCCTGATGGTGATACGCTTTCTTTTTGGTGCAGGTGAGGCGGGCGCGTTTCCAGGGCTGGCTAAAGTCGTTTACGCGTGGATTCCAGTCCAGGAACGCGGGCTTGTGAAAGGTGTCAACTTCTCCGGTTCACGAATCGGAGCTGCTCTGGCCATGCCATTGATTTCTGCCTTGATCGTAGCCTTGGGTTGGAAAGCCACGTTTGTTGTCCTAATGTTGGTTGGGTTTGCTTGGTCGACGTTTTGGTGGTGCTGGTTTCGAAATGACCCAGCCGAGCACACGAGTATTTCGGAGCAAGAGCGACAGTACATTGTTAGTCATCGACAAAAGGATACGTCGCTGCCAACGGCGTCCAAACCCGCTTGGCGGTCTCAACTATGGACGACAGTGCTCATGCTGACATCGGCGAATCTTTGGCTGATGATGGCGCAGTACTTTGCTAGTAACTTTACTTTCTTCTTTAGTTTGACTTGGCTCTATCCCTATGTGAAATCAACTTACAATTTGGGAGCGATTGGGGCCGGGTACGCTGCCATGATCCCTTTGCTTGCTGGCGCGCTAGGCAATGTTGTTTCGGGCGCTTGGGTGGATCACCTGTATCGCCATGGCTGGAGTGACTGGTCGCGAAAACTGCCTGCAATCGTCGGTTTTTTGTTGGCCGCGATTGGGATGGTGATGAGCCTCAATCAGGCGTCCGTGGTGGGGGCTGTCTTTTGGCTTTCGATTGCCATTTTTGGAGCGGACATGACTCTCAGTCCGTCGTGGTCGTTCTGCATCGATATTGGCGGCCGCAATGCTGGAGCCGTTAGCGGAACGATGAACATGGCTGGTAATCTTGGCTCGGCCATAACGGCCCTTGCTTTCGCTTACATGCCCAAGTCTTCTCAAGGAAACTCAGCGTTTTTTTATACGGCGGCGACCTTAAGCATCCTGGCCATTGGTTGTTGGGCGATGGCAGACTCTAAAAAGAAAATGGAGTCGATATGACGCTCAAAGGTGTTTGCGTCGGCGCCGGCTATTTTAGTCAATTTCATTTTGATGCCTGGCAACGTATCTCGGGAGTGACCATTGCCGCCGTTTGCGATCAAGATTTAGCTAAGGCCGAACTAGCGTGTCAACGATTCGGCCAAGCCAATGCCTATGTCGACTTGCAAGCCATGTTGGATCGGGAGCAGCCGGACTTCGTCGATGTGATTACTCCACCAGCGTCGCACGCGGTTATTTGTGCCGAAGCAGGCAAGCGAGGGATCTCGATTATTTGCCAGAAAGCGTTGGCACCAGATTTCGAGCAATCGAAGGAAATCGTCGAAACGGCCAAGAGACAGAGCGTCCGGTTGATGGTCCACGAGAATTTTCGCTTTCAGCCATGGCATCGCGAGATTCGGCGATTGATCGATGCGGGGGCGGTTGGCGATCGATTGCATCAGCTTTACTTCCGGTCTCGGATGGGCGATGGTTGGGGGGCGGACGCGTATCTCGGACGGCAGCCCTACTTCCGCGACATGCCGAAGCTGCTCGTGTTTGAAACCGGAGTCCACTTTATCGATACATTTCGGTACTTGGCGGGTGAAATCGATGAAATCTATGCGATCCTGAAGCGACTGAATTCGGTAATCCAAGGCGAAGATGCGGGATTGCTGACATTTCGGTTTGCAGGCGGTGCGACTGGTGTGTGGGACGCAAACAGATACAACGAGAGCAACAATGAAGATCCACGATACACTTTTGGCGAGTTTCTTGTTGAGGGTTCTGGCGGTTCCATTCGTCTGTACTCCGACGGGCGGCTAACGCTGCAACCGCTTGGCCAACCAGAACGCGATCATATGTACAAGCATGAACGACGCGGATTTGCTGGCGATTGTGTTTACTTTACGCAAAAACACTTTGTCGATTGCTTGATGAGCGGCCAGCCCTTCGAAACCTCTGGGGATGCTTACTTAAAAACGCTCCGAGTCCAAGAAGCTGCATACGAATCAGCATCGCTCAATCGACCGATGAATTGCAACGCAGAACGGGTGGATAGCCTGCTACCCAACAGAAAAGAACCTGCGGCTGGATTATCCGCTGTTGCAATGCGACAGGCTAGCCGGCCCAACGGGCGGGTGATCGACTTGTCATTGCCGATCAACAACGATATGGCCGGCGTACAGATTACCCCTTTTTCGACCATCGATGGAAAGGGATGGAATACGACGACGCTGTCACTCTATTCGCATTGCGGAACGCACATGGACGCACCGAAACACTTCCTTTCCGACAGCAACGCTGCCTCGATCGATCAGCAGTTGCTGACGGTCTGCTGTGGGCCGGCAAAAGTCGTTGACTTGACCCCAGTCCAACCGCGTGAATTAATCACGATCGCGAAATTGACGGAATCGCTCGCTCGTCAAGAACTATTTGTTGAACCGGGGGATAGGCTGCTGCTGAGGACCGACTGGTCGCAACGAGTTGGATTTGAGGATTACAGGAATGCATTGCCGCGTATTTCGCTTGAGCTGGCTCAATGGTTTGTCGCACAAAAAGTTGCGATGGTCGGCGTAGAGCCTCTTTCGGTAGCCGATGTGAATAACAAACAAGAGGTAACCGATGTGCATCATGTTCTTTTCCGCGGCGGCGTGGTCATTATCGAGGGCTTGGCCAATTTGAGTCAGTTGAAGCGATCGGTTGTCGAGTTCATTGCGTTGCCATTGCGTATCATGGGTGGTGACGGAAGTCCAGTGCGGGCGATCGCGATCGAGGCGTCAGAATGAGCGGGCCAATTCTAGGTTGCATCGCGGACGATTTTACCGGGGCTACTGACTTGGCGAGCAATCTCGTCGAAGCGGGGATGCGAGTAGTCCAGTGCTTGGGGATTCCTCAGTCGCTGGATGCCATTTCGGAAACTGACGCGATTGTCATTGCGTTGAAAACTCGTTCGACCGATCGCGACGAAGCGGTGCAGCAGTCCCTTGAGGCGCTCCGTGCGTTGCGGACTTTTGGCGCAGTCCGATACTATTTCAAGTATTGTTCCACGTTTGATTCGACTGAGACAGGGAACATTGGTCCTGTCGCAGAAGCGTTAATGAAGGAGCTCGATGTTCCGCAATCGATCTTTTGCCCCGCCTTTCCGGAAAATGGTCGCACGCTCTACTGCGGACACCTGTTCGTTGGGAATGATTCGTTGAACGAATCTGGAATGCAGCACCATCCGTTGACCCCGATGACCGATTCCAATTTGGTCCGTGTCCTATCAAAACAGACTCCCGTGCAAGTCGGCAAGATCCCTTATACCATTGTTGAAAACGGTGCGGAGTCTATCCGCGATGCCCTTCGAGCACTGCTGGATAGCGGCAAGCAAATGATTATGGTTGACACGCTGAACAACCGTCACTTGAAGTCGATCGCGATGGCTTGTGCGAACATGCCATTGATAACGGGGAGCTCTGGTGTCGCAATTGGATTACCGGAGGCCTACCGTGCACTTGGGTTGCTATCGAGTACACCAACCATGCCATCGATGCCAACCATTCAGGGGAGAACCGCAATCATTGCTGGTAGCTGTTCGCAAGCGACTCAAGAGCAGGTGGCGTATATGCAGACACGCTGCCCGTTTAGAATGCTCGACGTCCGAAAGTGTGTCTCGGAGCCGGAGTCCGTGATTGCGGATATGGTTGGATGGACACGTCAGATGGACTCGGCGCTGCCTCTTTTGATCGCTTCCACCTCAAAGGTTGCTGACGTGGCTGCAACGCAATCGGAGCTCGGCGCAGCACTAGTCGCCCGTTCGGTCGAATCGGTGTTGGCAGCCATCGCGCAACGGTTGGTTATCGAGGGTTCCGTGCGACGACTGATTGTTGCGGGTGGTGAGACATCGGGAGCGGTTGTTTCGTCGCTTGGGGTGCGTACGCTGCGAATCGGTCCTCGCATCGCAGTTGGGGTGCCGTGGACCGAATCGTTGGACGGCCCCACTCTGGCTTTATCGCTCAAGTCGGGTAACTTTGGCGGAGTCGACTTTTTTCAACGCGCCATAGAGATGTTTCCCAAATGAACGATCAGGAATTACGCGAACAAATGGTATTGCACGGTCGCTCGATTTACGACCGTGGGCTTACGAGCGGTAGTTCGGGCAACATCAGTGTGCGTATTGCGGATGGGATTCTCGTGACACCGACAAATTCCTGCCTAGGACGCCTTTCGCCAAACCGAATTTCGAAAATAGACTGGCAGGGGAACTTACTGTCTGGCGATAAGCCTTCCAAGGAGACATTTTTGCATCTGGCCATGTACCGATCACGGCCTTCGGACCAAGCGATCGTTCATTTGCATTCGACTTACTCCGTTGCAGTTTCGTGTCTAGCAAACGTTAATGCAGATGACGTTTTACCGCCGATCACGGCTTACTATGTAATGCGGGTTGGCCGATTGCCATTGATAGGTTACTATCCGCCGGGCGATCCCGCGTTGGCAGGGGAGGTCGAAAGGGTCGCGTGTGGTTCGCGAGCCATGTTGCTTGCCAACCATGGTCCGGTCGTCTCGGCCGGGGATCTTGACTCGGCGGTTTATGCCGTGGAGGAACTTGAGGAAACGGCCAAGTTGCATTTGCTCTTGTTGGACAAGGTGACAAGGTACTTAAGTCCGGAGCAATGTGAAGAACTGAGAAGTAGATTTCCATCCTAACGCCGAATCGTAGCGCAGCCTGTCATTACAGAGAATAGAAAGAACGAATGAGAACTTATCGAATAGCAGCGTTGCCCGGTGATGGTATTGGGCCGGAGGTATTGGAGTCATCGCTCCGTGTTCTTGCGCATGTAGCCGACGGAATACCAGGCTTGAAGCTGCAAATTACGCCTTACGAAGCTGGCGCGAATCTCTATCGAAAGACAGGTGAGACGCTTCCTAAAGATGTACTCGACGCTTGTTTGGACGCGGATGCTGTTCTGTTAGCCGCGATTGGTTTGCCGGACGTTAGGAAACCGGATGGCACGGAGGTTCAACCCGAAATGATGATGGGGTTGCGGCGCGCATTGAATGTTTACGCAGCAGTTCGTCCTGTCAAACTTTATCCTGGCGTGATTGGGCCACTTCGACCGGATGGAGCAGGAATCGACATGGTCATCATCCGGGAAAACCTTGAGGGTTTGTTTGCTTCGTTTGGAGGAGGATGCGTTTTAAACGATCAAGTGGCAACGGATACCATTGTCATCACCCGCGAGGGAACTCGGCGAGTGGCCGACTATGCGTTTCGGTTGGCACGCCGACGGAACGGACGTCCGTTGGACGGTCGGCGGTCGGTGACGTGTGTTGACAAAGCGAATGTTTTTCGTAGCTTTGCGTTTTTCCGGAAGGTGTTTTTTGAGGTCGCCGCGGAATACCCCGATATCACTTCGGATGCAGCCTATGTTGATGCCATGAGCTTGTACATGGTGCAGAACCCGGCAGCCTATGACGTATTAATCATGGAAAATCAGTTCGGTGATATACTTTCCGACTTGGGGGCCGGCATTGTGGGAGGTCTAGGGCTCGGTCCATCTGCCGAGATCGGAGATACGCATGCCATGTTTCAGCCATCGCACGGAACGGCGCCGCAGTTGGCCGGCAAAAACGTTGCCAATCCAATTGCCATGGTCCTTTCGGCCAGCATGATGCTTGACTGGTTAGCGGACCGCCACGACGACGATTTAGCGAGGGATGCTGCGCAACGCATTGAACGAGCAGTGGCACAACTGCTAGCAGAAGGCAAAACACGGACTGCCGACCTAGGTGGCAGCGCATCGACATCCGATGTGACGCATGCGTTGACTTCGCTCCTGCGCTAAGTGTCGGCGTTACGGTTTCAACAAATCCAGAAGTTGCCGAATGACTTGCGTGAGCGAGCGCCCGGTTCGGTAGGCGGCGACAATGTTAACGGTGCCTAAGTCCTTTGCCAAAGACCTTGTCGTCACATGCCGAGTCAAGTTTCCTCCATGTTTACCGGCAATGATACCCACCCCAATCCCAGCTCGAACACACGCTACCGTTACGGCGCTGTTGTCGGTCTCTGCGACAACGGTTAGTGGCTGAGTGATACCGAGTCGAAAGATCGCCTGCTCAAACTGCTGGCGTCCTACCGTGTTTTGATTTCCAAGGATTAGCGGCTCCTCCACTAGATCGACAAGCTTCACCTCCGCTTGCCTTGCAAGCCGATGACGAGCCGGCAATACGGCTAGGTACTCGATCGGATAAAGTCGCTCGCAGGTCACTCCTTTCGCAAGGATTGCTGGTGGCGGTTCAATGAGCAATGCGACATCTGCTTTGCCCTCCAATACATAGTTCTGCGCGGTCTGGTTGTCTGAAGTCATAAGTCTAAGCCTCACGTTGGCATTCAACCTGCGGAACTTTGCAATGGGTTCGCCCAGTTCTTCCATCATCATGCGGACCCCGGTGACAAGACTGACTTGTTTCGGTGCGTTTCCGGCCTCTTCGCCAATTACTTCAAACGACGATTCGATGCTCGCAAGCAGCGGAATCAGGAGTTGATACAGAACATGCCCCTGCGCTGTTGGCCGGACATTGCGACCCGTCCGCTCAAAGAACACTTGTTGGTAGATCATTTCCAACGTCTTAACATGCTCCCACATGGTTGGGCCGGAAAGGCCCAAATGCCTTTCGGCATTGGAATACCCTCCATGCTCATAGACGCTGCAAAAAGTACGCATTTGCTGGATCGTAAGAGACTCCGCACGCAAGTCCATGATGTTTCGCCATCGTTAGTTGAAGCCTATTAAACAAAAGGAATTATACAATTGTTCCGATGAATCCCCAAGCTTAAAATTTGGCCGTTCCGGCAATTCATTTACCATCCAGAAGGCGTAAGGTGCGCGATGTCTTCGTTAAGGATTTTTGGCCGACTTGGGCTACTTTGGGTATGTGTGTTTTTTGGGGGATGCGGTAAGTCCGATCCTTATGCTCCGGTCCCGGTTAGCGGCGTGGTTTCCTGCAATGGAAAGCCTGTCGCAAACGGTGTTGTTAACTTTACTCCACTACCCGATCAAGAAGGTCGAAGTGAAGGCAATCGAGGCCGAGTTGCGCTTGGCAAAACGGATAGCGAGGGTCGATTTACACTCACCACCTATCAGAATAACGATGGTGCAATTGTGGGGCGTCATACAGTCACAGTCAGCATGGGTTTCAGCGAAGAGGGCGGATCTATTGTCGACAAGAATTTTCCGTGTCGAGGCTCGTCCGAGGAAGCGACCGTAAAGGCTGGAATGGGTGAAATCAAAATCGAATTTGGGTCGAAAAAGTAATTCACTAGATCGGGACTGCCTTAGATTCAAACATTGAAGCGTAGTTATTTCTTTACTAATTGGGACTCGTTAGCCATGTGCAAATTCTATCCGTTGAGGAATCCGGCTCGTCGCGGATTTACCTTGGTCGAATTATTGGTTGTTATCGCAATCATCGGCATCCTTGTTGGCTTGTTGTTGCCAGCGGTTCAAGCGGCTCGTGAGGCGGCTCGCCGGATGCAATGCTCAAATAATCTCAAGCAACTGGCATTGTCGCTACATAATTATGAGAGTGCTCACAAGACGTTTCCCCCAGGAGCCATTCTCCCCCGATTGCCTGCAATGACGGTTTATCCTCCGACCGGTTCTGGCTCGAATCCAGCTCGGACTGCGGGTTATACATGGAGCTCGTTCATTCTGCCCTTCATTGAGCAAACCGCCATTTACAATGCCACGGTGGGAGTTCAACCGGTCATGGGAAGGACGGTTGTCGATCCGGTGACTCGACTGATGCTGCAGACCAAGATCGCTGGATTTCGTTGTCCCTCCGATACAGGACCAGACCTAAACGAAGCTCCGAGCGAAAGTCATTTTCGGTTTGGTTTAACCAACGCAGGATCCGACTGGTACGTGGACGGTGCTGTTGCTGGACCGCGAGTGCCGCTGGCGACATCAAACTATGTCGCCATGCACCATCATCGAGCCCACGAATTTGCGAATGGCATGCACGTTTTTTCCGGTGGATTTGGGCAGCAGATTGCTACGAAATTCGCGGCCATTTCGGACGGTACATCCAATACGATTTGCCTTGGTGAACGCGCTTACAAAGTAGGCAATGTTATGATGCATGCAGCTCTTTGGGGTGGCTGTGCTGCAGCGTATCACGATGATTGCATCGACGACGCTTGGGCGACAGCTCGTTCGCCGATCAATCCCATCCAAACAGCGATTTACGGCACTTTTGCAAGACAGCAAGCGCTCAGCAGCAATCATTCGGGCGGCGTCCGGGTGGCGTTGTTCGATGGCTCTGTGCGATTCCTTTCGCAAAATATCGACTTTATCATGACCGGCAGTGACAATGTAACCGCAGCAGATAGCACCTATGAGCGACTCATTCATAAGAACGACGGTGCTACCATCGGAGACTATTAAGCCGGCATGTGTCTAACATGCGTCGACTATAACCTTTTCGTGCAGGATTGTGGCAAACTGACTCGCCGCAATTCTGTTTCTCTTGACCCTGAAATAACCTGTTAAATGGCTTTCTTGCAAATGCAATTCGAATTTCGGATGCCGCGCACTTTATTGGTTGGTGTTTCAATTCTTTCCTCCCT